>DATCJU010000002.1:0-54541 GCA_036562635.1 Pseudonocardiaceae bacterium | reverse complement strand
CGATCTCCCTGGGTATACTGCCCCGCCGTGGGACGCAGCGAGCGTGGGGTGACCCCGCAGAGCGAGGACTTCTCCGCCTGGTACAACGAGGTCGTCGTCAAGGCGGAGCTCGTCGACCGTGGCCCGGCGAAGGGCACCATGGTCATTCGCCCCTACGGCTACCGCATCTGGGAGCTCCTGCAGGCGGAGTTGGACCGTCGCATCAAGGACACCGGTCACCAGAACGCGTACTTCCCGCTGCTCATCCCCGACAGCTACCTGAAGCGTGAGGCCGAGCACGTCGAGGGCTTCTCCCCGGAGCTCGCCGTCGTCACGCACGCGGGTGGCAAGGAGCTCGAAGAGCCACTCGTCGTCCGGCCGACGTCGGAAACGATCATCGGCGAGATGATGTCGAAGTGGATCAGCTCCCACCGCGACCTCCCCCTGCTGCTCAACCAGTGGGCGAACGTCGTGCGCTGGGAGCTGCGTCCGCGCATGTTCCTGCGGACCACCGAGTTCCTCTGGCAGGAGGGCCACACCGCGCACGTCGACCAGCAGGACGCCGTGCGCGAGGTGATGCTGGCGCTCGACTTCTATACCGAGGTCGCGCGCGACATCGCCGCGATGCCGGTGGTGCCCGGCGAGAAGACCCCCGGTGAGCGCTTCGCGGGCGCCGTCCAGACCTTCACCATCGAGGCGATGATGCGCGACGGCAAGGCCCTGCAGGCCGGCACGTCGCACTACATGGGGGAGAACTTCGCCCGCGCCTTCAACATCCGCTACACCTCCGCCAGCGGTGAGCTCGCCTACGCCCACACCACCTCGTGGGGCATGAGCACCCGCATGCTCGGCGGCGTGATCATGACCCACGGCGACGACAAGGGGCTGGTGCTGCCGCCGCGTCTCGCGCCCTACCAGGTCGTGATCGTCCCGATCGGGCGTGGCGAGCAGCAGGAGCAGATGGCCGCCGCCGCCCACCAGCTCGCCGGACGTCTCCGCGAGGTGGGTATCCGGGCGCACGTCGACGACCGGACGCAGCTCTCGCCCGGCTTCAAGTTCAACCAGTGGGAGCTGCAAGGCGTGCCGGTCCGGCTGGAACTCGGCCCGCGCGACCTGGAGGCCGAGGCCGCCACGCTGGTCCGCCGGCTCGGCGACGGCAAGGAGAAGCTCCCGCTCGCCACCGCACCCGAGACGCTGCCGCAGATCCTCGACGAGTTCCAGGCCTACCTGCTGCAGCGCGCCACCGAGTTCCGCGACGGCCACACCACCGTGGTCGACGACTGGGACGGCTTCACCTCCGCCGTGGCGACCGGATGGGCCAAGGCCTTCCACTGCGGTGACGCCGACTGCGAGGACAAGATCAAGGCCGAGACCGCCGCGACCCCGCGGTGCGTCCCGTTGGATGCACCGGCGGAGAGCGGGGCGTGCGTGCTCTGCGGCCAGCCGAGCAGCTACGGCAAGCGCGTGATCTTCGGTCGCGCCTACTGAGCCGAGGCCTGGCGCCGCCACAACCGGAACGCGGGCGGGACGTCCCCACCGGCGTCCTCGACGACGGTCAGCCCGTCCCTGGACCAGCCGGGCGGCCTCGGTCTCGTCGTCGGCGGACAGCAACCTCAAGGAAGATCACTTACCGTTACTGGTTGAATACGTCATGTTGTGACGTGACCTGAACGGAGTGCACGTCGGCCACTCTGCGCTTCCGGGCAGTGGAGACCCGAACGTGGTGTTCCCGACCCCGCGAGCGGGCGTGGGTGGGGGCGAACCCCGCCGTCCTCGGTGTCCCCACCTGCGTTGACGGCCCGGGCCCCCGAGAGGCGGGTCCTCGTGGACCACCAGGTTGTTGCCTGGATCACGCCTGGTGCAGTGATCGCTTGATCGATCGAATGATCGGTGCGGCAGCGGACCCAGCGTTGGCTGAGCGTGACGAGTCTTGACAGGATGGAGTCATGGGGCAGCCGGGACCGACGGGGCCGAACGACCGTGAGCAGCTGGTGATGCACCTGGGGCGGACGCTGTACCGCTTCCTGCCACCGGTGTGGCAGCGCGTGCACGCCGAGTACCGTGTCGCGGGTCGGCACATCGAGTTCGAGGTGCACGTGTTCGCACCGGACGGCTCGATGCTCACCCTGCCGCCGCTGCCCGAGGTCGGGCAGCTGTTCTGGCAGCTGCGCACCAGCATGTACGAGCCGGGGCGGGGCACCTGGATCAGCGCGGTCTACCGCCTGGAACAGCCGTCGCACTACAGCTTCGACGCCAACTACGACGAGGAACCCCGCTGGCGGCACCAGCCGCCGCCGATCGCGTTCGCCGACGAACTGAAGTTCTTCCCCCGTGCCGCGGACCGGGTCCCGGCGTGGTGGCAGCAACGTGTCGGACTGCACGGGGCACCTCCGCCACCGCCGTCCACCCCGCCCGGCGGGACGGCCGCGGGCCACCCGGGTCCGGCGCCGGCCGGTGGGCCACCGGCGCCTCCGCCGCCCGTGACTCCCCCGGGTGGGATGCCGCATCCTGCCCCGGGTCCCGGGGCGGGGCCGCAACCTCCGGTGCCTCCGCCCCCGCCGCCACCTCCGGTGCCGCCGTCCGCCGCGGAGCAGCCACCGGAACCGCCGAGTCCGCCGGAGGGCACGCCCGCGCAGCCGGCCGGGCCGAACGAGCTGCGGCTGGCCAAGGTGTTCGACGCGATGCCCGACGGCCAGCCGGAGGTCGACCGCCCGCCGGTTCCGGAGGGGGAGCGCGACCGGATCTTGAACTACCTGGAGAGCGCCCCCGTCGTGCTGGCCGCCAGGATGTTGGACACCGACCTGCTGGATCCGGCCAGGCCCGAGGCGGTGCCGATGACCTACCACACCGACGGGTCCTGGATCTGGGCCGGCTCCGTGGCCTACTACCTGCGCACCCACAACCTGCCGCCGGAGCCCGAACTCGTCGCACACATCCGGTCCCGCGGCTTCCAGGTGCCGCAGGTCGACGAGGCGACCAAGGACGCCGCCGTCCGGGTCATCACCGGCGGCTGACGGCTCGGACGTACCGTCCGCCCGACCGGGATCGGGGCACCCACGACCGGGGCGCCCCGATCCCCGAGGAGTCCGGGTTCAGCTCAGGAACGAGCGGGCCGCGTTCAGGAAGGCGTCGTTCTCCTCGGGAGTCCCGACGGTCACCCGCACGCCGTCCCCGCTGAACGCCCGCACCACCACCTTGTTCTCCAGGCAGTGCTCGTTGAACGCGTCGGTGCGCTTACCCAGCGGCAGCCACACGAAGTTCGCCTGGGTCTCGGGCACCTCGTAGCCGGCCGCGACCAGCTCACGGTGCACCCGCTCCCGCTCGGCCACCACCTCCCGGCAGCGGGCGAACAGCTCGTCGACCGCCTCCAACGAGGCGATCGCCGCGGCCTGGGCCACCGCGTTCACGCTGAACGGCACGTGCACCTTGCGCAGGGCGTCGGCCACCTCCGGCGCCGCGACGCAGTAACCGACACGCAGACCGGCGAGCCCGTACGCCTTGGAGAAGGTGCGCAGCACCGCGATGTTGTGCTGCCCCTTCGCCCAGCGGGACCGGGCCAGCTCCACCCCGTCCGGCACGTCCGGGTCGTCGACGAACTCGCGGTAGGCCTCGTCCAGCACCACCAGCACGTCCGACGGAACCGCGTCCAGGAACCGCTCCAGCTCGGCCCGGCGCAGCGCGGTCCCCGTCGGGTTGTTCGGGTTGCACACGAACACCAGCCGGGTGGCGGGGGTGATGGCCCGGGCCATCGCCTCCAGGTCCAGGCCGTGCCCGGAGGTCAGCGGCACACGCACCTGCTTGGCCCCCACGACGTGCACGAGGATCGGGTAGGCCTCGAAGGAGCGCCACCCGAACACGACCTCGTCCGCCTCGGTGCAGGTGGCCTGCACGAGTTCCTGACAGAGAGTCACCGAGCCGCAACCGACCACGACCTGCTCGGCCGGGACCTCCAGCCGCTCCGCGAGCCGACGCACCAGTTCGGCCGCCCCGTTGTCGGGGTAGCGGTTGATACCGGTGGCGGCCTCTGTGATTGCGCTCACCACGCTGGGCAGTGGACCCAGGGAGACCTCGTTGCTGGCCAGCTTGATGGCACCGGGAATGGTGCGGCCGGGCACGTAGCTGGGCAGATTTGCCAGGTCAGCGCGGGTACGCACGGTCATCTCGAGCTCCTGGTATGCCGGGGTTGTGCGGTGCTCCGGTCGGCCCGGGCAGCACCTGTCTGGGCACGGTAACTCCCTCCGACCGGGTGTGGTACTGCTCCAACCCCCCGCGGGAATGTTGACGGGAGTTCACCCCAGCGTGATTGGCTGACGTCATGAAGGAGATCCGGACAGAGACCCTCCCGCTCACCGATGGCAGCCAACTGCGGCTCACCGTCGGTGAACCGGACTCGGTGGTGCGGGGTGGGCTCGTGGTGCTGCACGAGGCCCGCGGTGTCACCTCCGCGGTGCGTGACCTGGTCGGCACTCTGGCACAGGAGGGCTGGCTGACCGTCGCCCCACATCTGTACCACCGGAACGGCGCCGACGAGCTGGACCCCGCGGACGGCGACCAGGTCCGCGACCAGGTGAGTCGGCTGTCCGGCGAGTCCGTGCTCGCCGACACCGACGCCGCGTTCGTGTGGCTGGCCGAGCGGGGTGTGAGCTCGGACCGGATGGGTGTGGTGGGCTTCGGCCTGGGCGGTACGGCCGCTCTCGTGGTCGCGTCGAGCCGGACGCTGGGGGCCGCGGTGACCGTGGCCGGCGGAGGCGTTCTCACCCCGCTGTCGGAGGGGTTGCCCTCGCTGGTCGACGTGGCGGGCGACCTCACCTGCCCCTGGCTGGGCATCTACAGCGACGCCGACCCGTCGATCTCCACCGAGGAGGTCGAGAAGCTGCGGGACGCGGTGGCCACGTCGGGGGTGGCCACCGATGTCGTGCGATACCGGGAGCCGATCGACCTGGCCGGGGACGGGGCTTCGGTTCTCGCGGACGCGTGGCAGCGCATCCTGAACTGGTTCGACGCGCACCTGCGCTGAGCCGGGCGTCCGCCGGTGCCGGACGCGTGGGCGGACCACGCCGGCACCGGACTTCTCCGCCCGGTCCCGCCGACCGTCCCGGTCGGCGGGACCGTCCTGTTCCGGGGGAGAGGTCACCGGGACCGGTGGAGGATTCCGGGAACGTCGGGCCTCGGAGCCACGGCGGACGGTGAGGAGCAGATTCGGACGTTCCGGGTCAACCGGGCAGTACCGCAGAACACAAAGATCACCACCCGGTCGGATGAGTGTCGACCGTCTGTGCTCTTGTTCTCCGTGTCGTTCGGAAAGCATGGGGCGGACGACGTTCCGCTGACCGAAGGTGGGGCGATGTGAGCGCGCGGCGCTGGACGAGATGGTTGCTGTTGCCGGTCCTGGTCCTGGTCTGGCTGGGCGTCGGTGGTGTTACCGGCCCGTTCGCCGGCCGGCTGAGCGAGGTGGCCACGAACGACAGTGCCGCCTTCCTGCCGAGCAGTGCGGAGTCGACCAGGGCGGCTGAGGAACAACAGGCCCTGGTGCAGGAGTCCACCGTGCCGGTCATCGTGCTGTGGGAGAGCACGGACGGCCCGATCACCGCCGAGCAGCGAGCCGCCGCCGAGCAGGCCGTCACCTCGCTCGACGGGAAGCCCGGGGTGGCGGGCAGGGCCTCGCCGGTGCTGCCCTCCCAGGACGGCGCGGCACTGCAGGCCGTGGTCAGTGTGCAGCCCGATCTCGGTGACGAGCTGCGGGGCGTGCTCGACTCGATCCACGCGGCCGCCGAGCAGGTGCCCGGGGCCACCGTGTACCTGGGGGGACCGGCCGCCACCCAGGCCGACCTGGTCGAGGCCTTCGCCGGTATCGACACGATCCTGCTGGCGGTGGCGCTGGGCGTGGTGCTGTTGATCCTGCTGCTGGTCTACCGCAGTGTGCTGCTGCCACTGGTGGTCATCAGCTCCGCGGTGCTGGCGCTGGCCCTGGCCTCGGCCGTGGTCTACGTGTTGGCCGACCGGGACGTGGTGCGGGTGGACGGCCAGGTGCAGGGCATCCTGTTCATCCTGGTCATCGGTGCCGCCACCGACTACGCGCTGCTGCTCTCGGCCCGCTACCGCGAGGAGCTGGTCGAGCGGGACCGGTTCACCGCGATGTGGCGGGCGGTGAGCCGCTCGTTCGGCCCGATCGTCGCCAGTGCCGCCACCGTGGCCGCCGGCCTGCTGGCGCTGCTGCTGTCGGACCTGGCCAACAACCGGGCCCTGGGCCCGGTCGGGGCCATCGGTATCGCCTGCGCGGTGCTGACCGTGCTGACCTTCCTGCCGGCGGCGTTGGCGCTGCTCGGCCGTGTCGCCTACTGGCCGTCCCGTCCTCTCACCCCGGAGCAGGCGCGGGCCAGCCGCGGGGTGTGGGGCCGGGTGGCCACCGTCGTCAGCCGGGGCCCGCGACGGCTGTGGGTCACGTGCGTGGTGGTGCTGGCCGCCGCCGCCGCGATGTTCCCCATGCTCCGTGCCGACGGGGCGCCGCTGAGCGAGACCTTCGTCTCCGAGGCCTCCTCGGTCACCGCCCAGGAGGCGCTCGCCCGGCACTTCCCCGCCGGCCAGGGCAACCCCGCCGTCGTCGTCACCGACGTCTCCCGGGTGCAGCAGGTGGTGGACGTCGCCGGTGCGGTGCCCGGGGTCTCCGCCGTTCAGCCGACGGTGCAGCGTGACGGCCGGGCGCTCGTCCAGGCGACCCTCACCGACCCCTCGGACAGCCTGGAGGCCCAGGAGACCGTGGTGCGGCTGCGCGAGGCGGTCCACGGGGTGGACGGGGCGAACGCGCTCGTCGGCGGTTACGCCGCCCAGCAGTACGACCTGCGGACAACCGTGCAGCGGGACATGAAGGTGATCATCCCGGTCGTACTGGCGATCATCCTGGTCATCCTGATCGGGCTGCTGCGCGCCTTCGTCGCACCCGTGCTGCTGGTGGCCACGGTGGCACTGAACTTCCTGGCCACCATCGGTGTCTCGGCCCTGGTGTTCAGGCACCTCCTCGACTTCACCGGGGTCAATCCCTCGGTGCCGCTGTACGGGTTCGTGTTCCTGGTCGCCCTGGGCGTGGACTACAACATCTTCCTGATGACCCGGGTCCGGGAGGAGGCCCAGCAGCGCGGCACCCGGCGCGGGGCGGTCGCCGGACTGGTCGCCACCGGTGGGGTGATCACCTCCGCCGGTGTGGTGCTGGCGGCCACCTTCGCCGCCCTGGTGGTGATCCCGTTGTCGTTCCTGCTCCAGCTCGCGTTCATCGTCGCCTTCGGGGTGCTGCTGGACACCCTGGTGGTGCGGTCCCTGCTGGTGCCGGCGCTCGTGGTGGACATCGGGTCCCCGGTGTGGTGGCCCAGCCGCCTCGCCCGGGAGCAGGTCCCGCAGGGCCGGCTGCGGGCCGTCTCGAAGGACTAAGCGGGACAACCGGGCGGAGTCGGGGCGCCGGAGTCGGGCAAGGGGACGGCGCACCACATTTCCGTGGTGTCGGCTGTGGTGGTGCACCTTCTGCACTGTGACGGTGCACCACCCGGTCGACGCAGCTCTTCTCCTGATGCCCGTGATGAGCTAGGAACGGGACATGACCGAGAGCCTGGCTGGTAACGGTGCCGTCACGCCCGAGGTGCTGTGGCGTCCCGATCCGGAACTGGTCGCCCAGACCCGCATGGCGGCGTTCCGCGACTGGCTGCGTCGTGAGCGGCAGCTCGACCTGCCGGACTACCACGCGTTGTGGCGATGGTCGGTGGATGACCTGGCCGGTTTCTGGGCGGCGGTGGCCGACTTCTGCCAGGTGACGTTCCACGACCGGCCCGAGCGGGTGCTGGACGAGGAGCGCATGCCGGGTGCGCGGTGGTTCCCCGGAGCCACGCTGAACTACGCCGAGCACTCGCTGCGTCCGGGTCCGGGCAAGAACGACGACGCGCCGGCCGTGGTGTTCGTGCGGGAGGACGGCCGGCGGGAACAGCTCAGCTACGGCGAGCTCCGGGCCGCGGTGGCGGCGGCGCGCGCGGGGCTGGTGGAGCTGGGCGTGCGGCGTGGGGACCGGGTCGTGGCGCTGGCCCCCAACTGCCCGGAGACGCTGATCGCCTTCCTGGCCACGGCGAGCCTGGGCGCGATCTGGTCGTCGTGTTCCCCGGACTTCGGCGTCCGCGCCATCTCCGACCGGTTCACCCAGATCGAGCCGGTGGTGCTGATCGCCGTGGACGGCTACCACTACAACGGCCGCCGTTTCGACGTGCGGCCCACGGTGGAGCGGCTGCGCCGGGAGATCCCCAGCCTGCGCGCCACCGTGCTCGTCGACTACCTGGGCGGTGGGGCCACCCTGCCCGCCCAGCCGCACCCGGTCGTCGGCTGGTCGGAGCTGCTGGCGCGGCACGCCGGTGTCGAGCTGGCCTTCGACCCGGTGCCGTTCGACCACCCGCTGTGGGTGCTCTACTCCTCGGGGACCACCGGTCTGCCCAAGGGCATCGTGCAGGGGCACGGCGGCATCGTGCTGGAGCACCTGAAGATGCTCGCGCTGCACTGCGACCTCGGCCCCGGGCAGCGGTTCTTCTGGTTCACCACCACCGGCTGGATGATGTGGAACTTCCTGATCTCCGGCCTGATGGTGGGGTGCACCGTCGTGCTGTACGACGGGAGCCCGGGGCACCCCGACCTGGACACGCTGTGGCGCCTGGCCGAACAGGAGAGGATCACCTTCTTCGGCACGTCGGCGCCCTACATCCAGAGCTGTCTGAAGCAGGACCTGAACCCGGGGCGCGACCACGACCTGTCCGGGCTGCGTGCGGTCGGCTCGACCGGTGCCCCGCTCACCCCGGAGGGCTTCCGTTGGGTCGCTGACGCGGTGGGTCGGCACGTGCAGATCTGCTCGGTGTCCGGTGGCACCGACGTGTGCACCGCCTTCGTCGGGTCCTCGCCCGACCTGCCCGTGTGGCTGGGCGAGCTGTCCTGCCGGGCCCTGGGCGCGGCGGTCACCGCCTTCGACGAGAACGGCCAGGAGGTCGTCGACGAGGTCGGCGAGCTGGTGATCACCAAGCCGATGCCCTCGATGCCGGTGTTCTTCTGGAACGACCCGGACGGCAGTCGGCTGCGGGACGCCTACTTCGACACCTACCCGGGGGTGTGGCGGCACGGTGACTGGGTCCGGGTCACGCCGCGCGGTTCCTGCGTGATCTACGGCCGCAGCGACTCCACGCTCAACCGGGGTGGGGTCCGTATGGGGACCAGCGAGTTCTACCGGGTCGTCGAGGGCTTCGACGAGGTGCGGGACTCCCTGGTCATCGACACCTCCGGGGCGGGGAACCCCGAGGGTGAGCTGCTGTGCTTCCTGGTGCTGGAACCGGGCACGGAGCTGGCGGAGCTGGAGCCGAAGCTGCGGACCGCGCTGCGGAGCCAGCTGTCCCCGCGGCACGTGCCGAACCGGTTCGTCGCCGTGGACGAGGTGCCGCGCACGCTGAACGGCAAGAAGTGCGAGGTTCCGGTGAAGAAGATCCTCGCCGGGACGCCTCCGGAGAAGGCGGTCAGCCGGGACGCGCTGCAGAACCCGGACTCGCTGCAACCGTTCCTCGCCTTCGCCGCCCAGTTCGGCCAGCGCGAGGGCGGCGCCTCCTGACGGTTCGACACCCCGGACGCCGCGGGCCGGTCGGTGGTGGGTCTCGTCGAGGACGGGTCCCGTCCCGGCCGGCCCGTCGTGTCCTGTGGGGGCGGCCCCGGGAGGTGGGATGGACGGCGCCGACCGGGCCCGGTGCCACTCCGGCGGATGAACCGTGCCGAGAGGACACCGGCTCCTGTTGCGGCCGCCGACAGCGGGTGTGAGGGTCGTCTCGTGCGGAGGGGAAGCGTGGGAGACACCGAGGGGCGGGGTGATTTTCGTCACGCCGGCCCCGGGGTCGTGTCCCACGTCGACCCCGGGCTTGCCCACCCGGCCCGTTCCGCCGTCACCGGAGGGAACGGTGGTGGCCGTTCGCCCGAGACGGGCCCCGAGGACGTCGACGGCGACGGTGGGAACGGTGGTATGGGCAGCGAGGGCGGCGGCGTTGAGCGTGACGGACGTTACGACGAGGAACGTGCCTTCACCGGATCCGATGAGGAGCGGGCCACCGGGAGTTTCGGTGGTGGGGCCGGGGGGTATGACGAGGAGCGCGGGGATCGCGGGTCCATCTCGGACTTCGACGTCGAGGAAGGTGGCCGCGAGCAGCGCTGACAGACCTCTCCTGTGGTGGGATGAGGAACAAGGGTGGTCGGGGAGCAGATCGGGGCGGGGTCCAGGGGGCTCCGCCCCGATCGTGTGTGGGGTGGTGCCGACTCCGCGGTCCTGGCAGCCGCTCTCACCTGCCGATTTGGTTCTTCGGGCTGGTGTGTGTAATCTACGTGCTCGGTGGCCGCGGTGGCCCCGGGAGGCTTCGCCTAGTCTGGTCTATGGCGCCGCACTGCTAATGCGGTTGGGGGTTTACGCCCCCTCCCGGGTTCAAATCCCGGAGCCTCCGCTGAGCCCAGTCCCGGCTGGGCACAACTGAAAATGCGCTCGTAGCTCAACGGATAGAGCATCTGACTACGGATCAGAAGGTTGCAGGTTCGAGTCCTGCCGAGCGCGCAAGCCCGGAGACCCCCACGACGATCGTGGGGGTCTCCGGCTTTTCGGGCACCGGGGACCCCGACGCCGATGTCGGTCGGCTCGTTGTCGGGGACGCGCCCTAGGGTGCGCCCCGTGAGCGAGAACGCCGTCCCCGAGGACGGGGGAGCACCGTCGAGCACCACGACCGGTTGGGACGCCATCGACGCGGCGCTGGCCGCGCTGTACGGCGAGATCGAACCCGCCAGACACTGGGGCACGCTGATCCGCTGGCGGCTCGGCGGCCCCGACCCGCTCGACGGGGTGAGCGCCTACCCCCGGGCCGACGGATCGCACTGGCACTACGTCTCGTACGGCCTGAGCGAGCTGTACGAGAAGGAGTCCGACGACCCGGCGGTGAGCGGCTGGGGCGTCGAGCTCACCTTCCGGCTGGCCCGCCCGCCGCAGGAGCAGGAGCCACCGATCTGGCCGGCCGTCATGATGCAGAACCTCGCCCGTTGCGTGTTCCGTACCGGGCGGGTGTTCCGGGACGGGCACTGGGCCGACGTCCAGGGGCCGATCACGGACGCGACACCGACCACCTGCGAGGGCTTCGTCTTCGTGACCGACCCGGAGCTCGGTACCGTCCGGACCCCGAACGGCTCGGTGGAGTTCGTCCAGGTGGTGGGGATCACCCGTCCCGAGGTTTCCCGGGCGGCGGCCGGCGGGGCCGAGGAGATCCGGAACGAGCTGCTCGCCCGTTCTCCGTTGCTCGTCACCGAACTCGCCCGCTGAACCGTGGACACACCGCATCGCCCGGCGGGGCCGGTGTGGGGAGCGCTGCTCCTGCCGACCCGCGGCGCGCCCCGGTACCAGGGCGCGCCGTGATGTGTTCAGGGCCGGTGCTGCGGCGGCAGGATGTCGGACGTGCGCGCGCTGTGCTCACCGAAGGAGGGGGTCGCCGGGGAGCCGGGCGACGTGTCGTGGGCGTGGCGGAGTTCGTGGTAGATCGCCAGCAGCGCGTCCGCGATCGAGGCCTGGAGCAACAGGTCGCGTGCGGACTCCCGGTGTTCGCCGTCGGCGGCGCGGCGGGCCTGTTCCGCCCAGGTGGCGTGCTGTTCGGCGACCCGCCGGTGGTGCTGGTTGAAGCCGTTCATCCCGTCAGCGTGCCTCAATCCGCGCGGATCGGCGCGTCGACGCTCGCCCGTCCCGGGGTGACGTCCGAGGAGAAACGTTTCAGGTGGGCCCTGCGATACCTCCCCACCGGTTTTCTTCACGCCGGAAAGCACGCTGCCCCCGGACGGGGGAATGGAAGTCTTCGGCGCGGAAACACGGAACGTGCTGTTCGTGACGTATTCCCCTCCCCCTGTGTTGCGGGCTTTCGCGGTCGAGTAATGTTCCCGCGTGTTTGACCGCGGGGCGAATGTGCGAGAGCTCGCTTCCCGTCGTGGTTGTGTCGGGTGGTGGCGCACTGTGCTTCGCGGGTTCGAACGCCACTGACCTCGCCTCACTTTCCCTCTTCGCGCAACCGCCGTTCCGGCGGGAAGGAGAGACATGGCATTCCGGAAGCACGCTGCGCGTTCCGGTGCAGTTCTGCTCGGTGCGGCGGCCACCGTGCTGGCCACCGTTCTGCCGGCTTTTGCGGAGACCACCGGTCGTTACGAGCCCGGGCAGAGCGTTCGGGGCGCGAACGTGAAGCTGGAGGGGGACAACCGCCCCACCATCACCTCGCTGCTCGGCCTGAAGCTGGAGGACGGCAAAGTCCTGCACACCTACTGCGTTGAGCTCGACGTCAACGCTCGGGACGGCGCCAAGATGCGCGAGGCCCAGTGGAGCGAGTACCCGGACGGTACGGAGGACTTCAAGTCGAATCCGGACAAGGTTCTCTGGATCTTGAACCACTCCTACCCGACCGTGAAGCTGGACGAGCTGGAAGCCAAGCTGGAGCAGGAAACCGGCAAGGACCTGGACCTCGACAAGGAGGAGGCCATTGCCGGTACCCAGGCCGCGATCTGGCACTTCAGCAATGGCGCCAGGCTCGACATGAAGGACACCCGGACGAACTCCCCGGATGTCGCGGCTCTGTACTCCTACCTGACCGGCCCGGCCAACACGGGTGCGAAGGAGGAGCCGCCCGCGTCGCTGTCCA
Organism: Pseudonocardiaceae bacterium; assembly: GCA_036562635.1. Taxonomy (GTDB): domain Bacteria; phylum Actinomycetota; class Actinomycetes; order Mycobacteriales; family Pseudonocardiaceae; genus DATCJU01. The sequence continues at coordinate 41,858 of DATCJU010000002.1, read as the reverse complement.
TCGAGCCCAAGACGGTCGAGCCGCTGAAGGCGGGGGAGAAGGCGGGTCCGTTCACCGTCACCACCACCGCCAAGAAGGTCTCGCTCACCCTGGAGGGGGCCGAGGGGGCCAAGCTGGTCGACGAGGCCGGTAACCCCCTGACCGAGGTGCCGGCCCAGGGCACGTTCTGGATCACCGCTCCGGAGGAGGCCGGCACGGTCACCGTCAAGGCCAAGGCCGAGGTCGTCGTGGAGCGTGGCCGGCTGTTCGTCGGGGTGGACAACGACAAGAACCCCACCCAGACGCTGATCGCCGCCAGCGGCATCACCACCCGGGCCGAGGAGAAGCTCGAGGTGAGCTGGCAGCCGGAGACCGCGCCGACCACCACGACCGCGCCGACCACCACCACGCCGAGCACCACCACCGAGGCGCCGACCCCGACCACGACCACCGAGTCGAACGCCTTCCTGGTGCCCTCCGAGACCCCGCAGCCGCAGCCCAAGAACGAGAACGACCTGGCCAACACCGGTGCCTCCGTGGGCACCGCGCTGGTCATCGGTCTGGTCCTCGTCGGCGGCGGTGTCGCCGCCCTGCTGCTGCAGCGTCGGCGTAGCCGGGCCTGAGCCGATCGAGGCCGGTCGCACCGCGGCCGGTGACTCGTTCGACCGGACCTGACGTGGGGGCCGTTCCCGATCCGGGGACGGCCCCCACGGTCGTTTCCGGCCTCGTTCGACGCGTGTCCTGGTGATCGGCGTCCGGGCGTGTCGCCACCTGGTCGGGTCATCCCCCCGGGAGGGAAGGCCGGGCTGCCAGGAGTGCTACGGTCCGGTAGGTTCGGGCCGGTGGTGCCCTGTCCTGGACGCGGTGCGACCCGCTCCGCTCGTCCGGCTGCGCGTCGTTCCGCGTCGTCCGGGCCATCCCGGTGCGCCGCCGGGCCGGAGTGCGCACAGGCTCACGTAGCGCAGTGGCGTAGAACGAGAGAACGCTTAATCGGGGGAAAATCGGACAGGTTTTCTGTACCCTCCGTAGCCGGTGTCGTCTCGGTTCCTGCTCCACGGTGCTACGGCGCTCCGGCACTCGTGCCGCTGGAGGAACCCGGTCAACCCCGGCGAGCGCGGAGAACGGCGCTCGGGGCGCAGCCGGGCAGCACGACAACGAGAGCGGAACGGGACGGCGAGTGCACGCACGAGAAGGCCGAGTCGCGACACACCCGCCACAGATGCGGGCACCGGAACGCGACCAGGGCCATGAGCCTCTTGCAAGGTGGAGAGTGAACGCTTCCGTGTCCACCGGGCGACCGGCTCCTCACGAGGAGAGCCGGTCGGTGCCCGAACCGACCCATCGAGCCACCATGCTCACCTGGCAGGGCCACGACGCACCCCACCTGGAGTCGGTACGCGTCCTGCAGAACGGTGACCGGCGCCTGCGGGCCAGCGGCCGTGTGGTGTCCACCCTCGGTGACCAGGGGGCCTACACCGCCTCCTACGACCTGCTGGTGGACGAGACCGGCACGGTGCGTCGTCTGCTCCTGCGTACCACCACCGCCGACGCGGAACGACAGATCCTCCTCAGCCACGCCGTGGAGGGCGAGGACAGCTTCTGGCTGGTCGATCTCGGCCACGGCGAGGGCGAGCAGCGCACCGACTTCGGCGGGGCGGTGGACGTCGACGTGCAGTACTGCGCGCTGTTCAACAGCCTCCCGGTCCGGCGGCTGGGCCTGCACCGGCAGCCGGGGGACCACGAACTTCCGGTGGTGTTCGTCTCACTGCCCGACCTGTCGGTGCGTCAGGTGCAGCAGCACTACCGCACGGTGTCGATCGGGGAGACCGGTTCGGTGATCACGTACCAGGCCGGTGACTTCCGGGCCGACGTCACCTTCGACACCGACGCCTTCGTGCTCGACTACCCCTCCCTGTCCCGTCGGATCTGACCGGACGCGACCGCCGGGTCGGACGGATCAGGGGATTCAGTGGAACTCGCCGGTGAGCAGACCGGCCAGCTGGTCCAGCATGTCGTCCGGCCCGGCCGGCCGGAGCACGAGCCAGCCCTGCTCGCGCAGCACGGCGTACCGCCCGGTCGTGGTGTCCAGGAACGTCAACGGGGCGGCGGCCACCCGCCGGTGCCCGGTGACCTCGTCCGGGCGCAGGGCACTGGCCTGGCCGATCGCGTCGGCCGAGGCGTACAGGTCGAGGAACCGTTCCGCCTGGCCGGGATCGGCACCGGCCTGGGTCAGCCGGTGCACCCCGTCGCTGATCCGCCCGGTCAGCGCCCACGCCTGCCCGGCCTCGGCCAGGGGGTCCGCGGGCACCCGGAGCTCCGGGGGTTCGCCCGGTCCGTAGGGAGGCAGCACCTCCAGCACCGAGGCGGGCATACCGGCCCGGTGCACCCAGACCAGCTCCAACGTGTTCCGGTGCAGCACCACCCGCAGGACACGGCCCTCTTTGGCGAAACAGCCGATCCGGTACTGGCCGCTGTGGTCCGAGTACAGGGTGGTCAGCTCCACCTCGAAGTCGGCCATGGTGCGCAGCGCCTCGGCGAGTTCGTCACCGATCCGGGTCGCATCCCCCAAACCCTGTTCCACCAGCCAGCGGGTGGCCTGCTCACGGAACGCCGCCCGTTCCCCGCCGTCCCGGCCGTGCTGGAACACCACCAGCGGAAACGGCATGACCCCGAGCTGGAGCCGTTCCCAACACACCTCGTAGACCAGTGCCGGCAGCCGGGGTAGAGCACCTCGAGCCAGCGACGAGGTCATGACCCACCCGGTGGGACGATCCCCGGTAACACGGCCACCGTGTGCCCCGTGGTGCGGCCCGACCGGGCGAGGGTGTCACCACGAGTCATGCGCGGCGGCTCCCCTCCGAGGGCGCGGGGCCCTCATCCGAGCCGATCCGGCGCGCGGCCGTCACGACCTGGTCCCGGAACTGCGCCAGGCTGTCCCGGTAGTGCCGCCAGAACCAGACCAGCCCACCCTCGGCGTCCGAGCAGCACCGTGCGAACACGGCCTGGGTCTCCCGGCCGGCCCGGGTGGGGCCGAAGTCGGCCCGAGCCGCCGCGACGGCGAGATCCCTGGCCTGCCGGAGGGCCAGATCCACCGCGCCGATCAGCTCGTCGAGCTCGTGTCGTGCCCGGCCCACGATCCACCCACCGTCCCTGACGTCGACCAACGATTCCATGACGTCCACCACCTGGGTCGAGCAGTGGCTCGGCGCCATCAGCCACTCCCCGTCGCACGACGTCCCCCGGTGCCGTGTCCGTCGCCGACGCCCAGAACGGGCGGGACGGGTGGTGGGGCGAACCGGGGAGCGGTCTCGGTGACCTGCGCGGCGGAGTCGAGCCGACGACCGAGCTCGATCGCCTGCTGCCGCCGGGCCTCCAGGGCCTGTTCGTGACGTGCCTGGTCGATCCGGATCACGGTGAGCGCCGTCGGGGGCAGCCCGTCACTGGGCACGACGTCGGGCCAGGACGGGACCTCGTCCTCCAGGGTGCGTACCTGTTCGGCCACGCTTCGGGCGGTGGCCACGAACGCCAGGAAGGGAGCGCCGAGGTCCCGTACCATCCTCCGCTGCGCCTCCGCGAACGCCCGCAGCGAACCACCGGTGTGCTCCCGGTCGGGGGAGCCCGGCGGCCAGCACTCGGCGAGCTGCTCCGCGAGCCGGCTCACCCGGTCGGCCAGTTCCGCGACCCGCCACACATGGGTCTGCAGGTCCGCCACCAGCTTCTGGGTGGAGGCGGTGGGTGCGTCACCCAGCAGTTCCCTGAGCTGGCCGAGCGACATCGAGGAGTAGTTGTCCCGTCCGGGGAAACGGTGACCGTTCACCCCGCCCACGGCACCCTCCTGCGCCCCGAGGAACCCTGCCCGCCGGGGCCGCCCCGGCCGTGGGTGGTGCGCCGATGATCGGTCACGCCGACCTCCGTGTCCTGCGGGGCGTCCGCATCCGGTCGGCCGTCGTGAGCGGGATCCCGCACGCTCCGCGACCATCACTCACATCGGCCTCCTGTGGCTCACGTCACCCGATGCTAGCCAGGGTGGGCACACCCAGCAGCTCGTCACACCCGAACGGCGACAGCGATGCCCTGCCCCACACCCACCCCGGCGACGGCCACGCCGAAGCCGCCGTCCCGGGCCCGCAGGTGCCGGCACAGGTCCACCACCATGCGCGCCAGGGACGCGCCCACCGGGTTGCCGTAGGCGATGGCTCCGCCGTGCACGTTGACCCGGTCCGGGTCCACCTCGGGCAGGTCGTGCAGCACCGCCAGCACCACCGCCGCGAACACCTCGTTGATCTCCCACAGGTCGACGTCCTCGACCCGTACGTCCAGCCGGGAGAGCAGCTTGCGTACGGCGGGCGCCGCGGCCAGGGCGAACCGGTCGGGTTCGAGTGCGGCCACCGCGCTGCCCACCACCTCGCCCAGCGGCTCCACACCCAGCTCGGCCGCCCACACGTCCGTGCCGAGCAGCAGCGCCACCGCACCGTCGTTGATCGGCGAGGAGTTCCCTGCGGTGATCGGCCCGTCCGCGGAGAACGCCGAGGGCAGCCGGCCCAGTTTCTCCATGCTGGTGTCGGGGCGTACCGACTCGTCACGCCGCACCGCACTCCCGTCCGGGGTCAGCACCGGGAACACGAAACCGTCGTGCACCCCGGCGTCCCAGGCGGCCCGGGCACGGCGGTGCGAGCGCAGCGCGTAGGCGTCCATCAGCTCCCGGGTGATGCCCAGTTCCAGCGCCACCTGCTCGGCGGCCCGCCCCAGCGGCACGGTCCACCGGTCCGGCATGCGCGGGTTGACCAGCCGCCAGTTCAACGTGGTCGACACGGTCTCCAGGTAGTCCGGGAACGCCCGGTCCGGCCTGCGCACCACGAACGGCGCCCGGCTCATACCCTCGACCCCGCCGGCCACGATCAGGTCGGCGTCCCCGGACACCAGGGCACGCGCCGCCTGCACGACGGCCTCCCCACCGGCGGCGCACAGCCGGTTCACCGTCACCCCGGGCACCGTGGGCGGCAGCCCGGCCAGCAGCGCCGCCATCCGGCCGATGTTCCCGTTGTCCTCCCCGGCCCCGTTGGAGTTGCCCAACACGACGTCGTCGATGTGGGCCGGGTCGAGTCGGCCGGTGCCCTCCGGTCCGTGCCGGCGCAGCAGCTCGACGATCGGCAGTGCGGCGAGATCGTCCACCCGCACACCGGACAGCCCTCCGCGGAAGCGGCCGAACGGCGTCCGCGCGGCATCCAGGATGAGTGCCCGGCGCATGCCCCCATGGTGCCCATCCGCCCCGCCCGGCGCACCGGTGGCGACCCTGCCCGGGCGGTGCTAGGAGCCGAGCAGGAACGAGGTGAAGGTCGTGGCGGTCAGCACCGACGGGTCCGTCGGGATCGCACGGACCTCCACGGTGTGCGGACCGGCGGCCAACGCCGACACGTCCAGCCCGAAACGCCAGCGCCCGGCGACCCCCGGCCCACCGGCCGTGGTGGGCAGGGCGGCCACGCGTTCGTTGTCCACCCACACCTCCACCCCGGCCAGACCGGCCAGCTGCCCGGACTCGGCCTGGGCGCTGTTCCCGTCCAGCTCCACCTGGAGCACCACCCGGCCCCGGGGGACGGTGCGTCCGACCGGGATCTCCTGACCGGAGGCGTCCAGCAGTTCCGCCGCGGGGTGGGCCACCCGGGGCGGCGGCAGCTGCAGCGCGGGGGCCGGGTCACGGGCAGGCGCGCCCGCACCCGGGGTTCCGGTGAGCTCCACGTCGGCGGTGACCACCTGCACGGTGGAGGGATGCGGGTGGATCAGCGCGGCGCGCAGCGCCGCCCCGGGCTCCGAGACGGTGAGCGCCTCCGCCGGCAGGTCCACCACCACCGGATGTCGGATGCCCGAGAACACGGGTGTGCCCGGTACCGCCGACCGCACGGGGAAGCGTCGTGCCCCGACCTGGACCTGTAGCTCCGCCAGGTCGAGCACCCCGCGTGGCAGCAGGGTGAGCCGGAGCTGACCGCCGGCGACCCCGGGCAGCGGCTCCTGGCCGGCGAGCTGCGGCAGCTGGGCGTCGGGCGGGTACGGACCCTCCACCGTCACCTCGGGCGGGTTGAGCAGCGGGGGTGGGGCGGTCGGCGCCCCCTCGAAGGAGACCTCGTCGAGCGTCGCACGCAGCTGCCGGCCCGACGGACCGGCGAAGCCCACCAGCACGGTGGCCTCGGTCCACTCCGGGCGGACCGGGGCCGTGGCCACCGGCGGGCCACCGTCCACGGTGAGGTGGACACCGGACGCGTCGAGCTGCAGCGTCCAGCGATGGGTCACCCCGGTCAGGCCGGGTGGCAGGTCCGGTCGGGACGCCGTTGCTCCTGTGGCGTGCTGTGCTTCCGGCGCCGGCCGTGTCGGGAGCAGACCGTTGCTCGCCACCTCGATGAACGGTGTCACCGTGCCGGCCGTGGCGACGATCCGGGCGCGCACGGTGCCCGGTGGCAGGGACTGGTTGACCACCGGCTCGGCGCCCGGCTCACCGACCGGAGGCTGCTGGTGGCTGTCCACCAGGTCGGCCGGTCCGGGCACCAGGTCGATGGTCAGTTCCCCGTCGTAGCCGGGGTGGTCGGTGACCACGCTGACCGCGCCGCTCCGTACCCCGTCCCGTTCCCGCAGGTGGAGCAGGGCGCGGGAACGCAGCACCAACGGTTCGACCCCGCAGTTCGCCGTGATCAGCAGTCGGCCGCGGTGCGTCTCCTCCCCGGACACGGCGTGGGGGCACCAGTCCTGGCCGACCACGCGCCACCGCTCCGGGTCGGGTGCCCGGGGCCCGGTGAAACCGTCGTACAGCGCGGCCCGGGTCGGTGCCGGTTCGGCCTGTGGGATCCCGGTGGCCGTGGTGGGCGTGGACCGCTGTCCGAAGGAGTCGACCGTGCGCACCTCCACCCGGTGGGGGACGCCGTTCTCCAGCCCGTCCAGCTGCACCCCGGGCTGGGTGACCAGGCGGGGCCCCTCCCACGGTCCCCCGTCCCGTCCCCAGCGGACCTCGTAGCCGACCGCACCGCGGGGTGCCTCGTCCGACTCGTGCCACAGCACCTGCAGCCGGCCGTCCCCCGGCCGGACGGTCAACCGGTCCAACGGGTCCGGCGGCTGCCCCGCGGTGGGTACCACCGCGTTCGCCGCACGGAACGGCTCCACCACCCGGCTCACGGGGCCGTCGTCGGGATCGGAGTCCTCGCGCAGCACGAGCACCGCGGCGCAGACCAGGACCAGCCCCGCGGCGAGCACCAGGAAACGGCGCGGCAACACCCGCCCACGCTAGGGCAGCTCGTGATGTGGGTCACGATCTTTCGGGTGGACCGTTGCCCACCCGAGACCTGCCGGCGACCGGGTGCCGCCGATCGGATCACTCCAGGCGGATCACCGGTGTTCCACCAGGGCCACCGTGCCCTCCAGGGCGGTGACCCGGGACCCGGTCCGGCCCAGCTCCACCAGGTGGGCCAGTGCCCCCGGGGCGGTCAGGTCCACCCGGGTCGTCCCCCGTGTCCCGCCCGCGGTCGGCCCGGTCAACCGCTCCCACTCCAGTCGGGCCGTGTGTCCCGCCTCCACCGTCGCGGCGAGCGACCCGGTGGAGGCCAACGCGCCCCGGGCCGCACCCAGCCGGCCCAGCGCGTCGTCCACGGCGTCCAGCAGGGCGTCCCGGTTCCCCTCGCACATGGCACGGACCAGCTCGGGGCGTGTGCCGATCACCCGGGTGCCGTCCCGGAACGACCCGGCGGCCAGGGACAGGGCCAGCGGGCCCCCGTCCGCCCCCACCGCCGCCAGCACCGCGGCGAGCACGTGCGGCAGGTGGGACACCCGGGCCACGGCGGCGTCGTGTTCGGCGGGTGCGGCCGGCACCACGTGGGCCCCGCAGGCCAGGGCCAGCCGGGCCACCTCGGCCCACAGCTCCGGGTCGGTGCGCGGCGCCTCCGTTCCGGGTTCGTCGAGGTCGTCGAGCTCCTCGACCTCCTCGGGGTCGTCGTCCGGGAACGGCGGCAGGTCCTCGGCGGTGACCACCCACGCCGCGCCGCGGAACAGCTCCGCGGAACCCGCGGCCCACCCGGAGGCGGCGCTGCCGGCCATCGGGTGCCCCCCGACGTAGCGGGCCCCCGGCAGACGGTGCCGTACCGCGGCGAGCACCGGCTCCTTGACACTGACCACGTCGGTGAGCGGGCAGGTGGGCGCGACCGCGGCGACCCGGCGCAGCACCCCGTCCACCGCGGGCAGCGGCACGGCCAAGACCACCAGCGCGTCCTCGTCGGCCGCCCGGGCCAGGGTGGCGTCCACGTCGGTCCCGACGTCGAAGCCGTCCGCCCGTGCGGCGGCCACGTCCTCCGCCGACGCGGCCGCACCCCACACCCGGTACCCGGCAGCCCGCGCGGCCCGCAGCACCGATCCGCCGATCAATCCCAGCCCGAGTACGCACACCGGTCGCACGGGCCCATCCTGCCCGGTGCCGTGGGGCCGCTCACCGGCGGGGACGACGTCGGGTGGCGGCCCCGTGACGCTCCGGCACCGGAGAGCGGGCCCCGGAGCCGGGAGCCGGGCGCGGCCTCAGGAGATGGCGGCCGCCCGGTACCGCTCGGGGGCGAGGGCGTCCAGGGCGAACGCCGCGTACATCGCCACCCCGTGCACCATGGCCTCCTCGTCGAAGACCACCCGGTTGGAGTGGTTGGCGGGGGCGACGTCCGGGCTCGTGTCGGGCGGGCAGGCGCCCAGGAACGCCATCGCCCCCGGCACCTGCTGCAGCACGTAGGAGAAGTCCTCCGCGCCCATCATCGGGTTGGGCATGGGTTCGGCGTACTTCGTGCCCAGTACCGCGGCCGCCAGCTCCACCACCCCGGGGGCGACGACGTCGTCGTTCACCGTCACCGGATAGCCGGACTCGATCTCCACCTCGGCGGTGCAGCCGTGCGCGGCGGCCACGTGCTCACACACCCGACGCACCTCGGTGCGCACCAGGGAGCGGGTGTGCTCGGAGAGCGCCCGGATGGTGCCCTCCAGGTGGGCGGTCTCCGGGATGATGTTGCTGGTGGTGCCCGCGCTGATGCGTGCCACGGTCACCACGGCCGGGTCGAGCACGCTCACCCGGCGGGTCACCATGGCCTGCAGCGAGCTCACCACGGCCGCCGCCACCGGGATCGGGTCCACCGCGTCGTGCGGCATCGCCCCGTGCCCGCCGCGGCCGGTGATCGTCACCCGCAGCACGTCCGAGGACGCCATGATCGGCCCGGGACGGGACGTGACCACCCCGGAGGGCGCCGTCGAGGTCACGTGCAGCGCGAGCGCCTTCTCCGGGGGCGTTCCTGTGACCTCCAGCAGCCCTTCCTCCAGCATGTACCGGGCACCGTGGTAGCCCTCCTCGCCCGGCTGGAACATGAACACCACCCGGCCGGCGAGCTCCTCGCGGTGTGCACACAGCAGCCGGGCCGCCGAGGCCAGCATCGCGGTGTGCAGGTCGTGCCCGCAGGCGTGCATCGACCCGTCCACCTCGGAGGAGAACTCCACGCCGCTGTCCTCGGTGAGCGGCAGGGCGTCCATGTCACCGCGCAGCAGCACGGTGGGGCCGGGGCGTGCCCCCTCCAGGACCGCGACCACCGAGCTGACGGCCGACCCGGTGGTCACCCGCAACGGCAGCCCGTCCAGCGCGTGCAGCACGGCCTCCTGGGTGGCCGGCAGGTGCAGACCCTGTTCCGGTCGGCGGTGGATCCGCCGCCGCAACTCCACGGTGCGCGGCTGCAGTGCCCGCGCCTCGGACACCAGGTTCGCCAGCGGGCCCGTCGCCCGGTCGTTCCCGGCACCCGACAGAGGGGTGTTCGCGGCGCTGTTGCCCAGCTCAGCAGTCATGCGGCGATCTTCGCACCTCACGGGCACTCCGGCACCCCGTCGCGGGGAACCCTCTCCGGTGAGCTGCGCTTTCGGGAAGGTCGCAACGGGCATACGGTGTCCTCATGGCGGGGCAGGAGCGGGTCGGCGGGTTCGCCGTGGCCGCGATCCGCGAGGACGGCCGGTGGAGATGTGTGCCGTTGGACAACGCCGTCCTGACGAACCTCGACGCCGCGATCACCGCGCTGCGCGAGATCCGTTCCCCCGGCGCCGTGATCGGCCTGCTCAACGTCGACGACGAGTTCTTCGTGATCGTTCGCCCCGTCCCCACCGGGGTCGACCTGCTGCTGTCCGACTCCTCGGCCGCACTGGACTACGACATCGCGGCGGACGTGCTGGACCTGTTGCGGGTGGACACCCCGGACGAGGACGAGGACACCGAGGAGGCCTGGCCCGAGGGCGACCTGGCGATCCTGGAGGACCTGGGTATGCCGGCCACGGAGCTGCAGGTGATCATCGGTGACGTGGATCTGTGGCCGGACGAGCAGCTGCGCATGATCGCGCAGCGCTGCGGGTTCGACAGCCCGTTCGACGAGCTGCTCGCCGGCCGCGGTCTGTCCTGACGTGGCGCGGGTCGGCCGGTCCGGGATCGTTCCTCCGGCTCCGGTCGTCCCGCCGTGTCCCGGTGGGAGCGGCGGAGCGGGGACGTGATCCAGCACTTCAGCGAGACGGACGCCGGCCTGGTGCGGGCGGCGATCGAGGTGGCCCGACAGGCCCCGGCCACCGGGGACGTGCCGATCGGTGCGGTCGTCGCGGGGCCGGACGGGCGGATCCTGGCCCGGGCCTGCAACGCGCGGGAGGCGCTGGGAGATCCCACCGCACACGCCGAGGTGCTCGCCCTGCGGGCCGCGGCCGGGGTGCACGGTGACGGGTGGCGGTTGGACGGGTGCACCCTGGCCGTCACGGTGGAGCCGTGCACCATGTGCGCCGGTGCACTGGTGCTGGCCCGGGTGTCCCGGGTGGTGTTCGGTGCCTGGGAGCCACGCACCGGTGCGGTGGGCTCGCTGTGGGACGTGGTGCGGGACCGTCGGCTCAACCACCGTCCGGAGGTGGTGGCCGGGGTGCTGGCCGAGGAGTGCGCGGCCCTGCTCGACGAGTTCTTCGCCGGTCACCGCTTCGAGTGAAAACGGCACGGTGGGCCGAATCGGTCGAGTGAAAACACCCCGGAGGGCCATGACGGGGCCCGTTTCCGGTCACCCCTCCTGGTGAGGGGTCGGGCACGGGCCCGATCGGAGCCGGGGAGGCCGGTTATGGGGATTTTCGACAAGGCGAAGGACAAGGCCGAGCAGATCGCCGGCCAGGCCAAGGAGAAGTTGGGCAAGGCCAGCGGGAACGAGGAGATGGAGGACGCCGGTCAGCGGGACCAGCTCAGTGGCGAGGCCAAGGAGACCGGCCACGACCTGCGGGACAAGGCGGCCGGCGCCGTCGACGAGGCGCGGGAGCGGCTGTCGAACCGCGGAGACGAGTCCGAGCGCTGACCGTGGTGGGCACGGGCCGGCCCGGTGTCGATCCGGGCGGGCCCTGACCTGCTGTCGGGCGGCCGGAGCCGGTGTCCCGGGCCGGAGTGATCGAGGACACCGGGGGGTGTTCCGGAACCGCGTCCGGCATCCGCTATGCTGACCGGCGGTAGCGTGTCCGAGCGGCCTAAGGAGCACGCCTCGAAAGCGTGTGAGGGTTCACGCCCTCCGTGGGTTCAAATCCCACCGCTACCGCTGTCACCGGAACGCCGGGTGGACCTGGTCCACCCGGCGTTCCGCTGTTCGGGGGCAACCGCCCTGCTCAGGAGACCGGTTCCGCTTCCGTGGTGGTCGTGGAGTCCTCGGGTGCCTCACCGGTGAAGGCGCGCAGGACCCGGCTGGACGCGGCACCCGCGGCGGTCAGCAGGAGCAGCCCCCCGACGAGCACGAGGGCACCCGCACCGCCCAGCAGCGTCGCCGCCGTACCTCCGAGGACCGGGCCGAGCGGGGCGAGCCCGAAGTAGGTCGTGGTCAACACCGCGCCGGCCCGGCCGAGCATCTGCTCCGGCACCATCCGCGCCAGTACCACCTCCATGCCGACGTTGAGCGCGGGGGTGGAGAACGCGACGAGCGCCAGCGGGACCATCGGCCACCAGGTGCCCAGCGGGAGGGGCATCACCACGAGGGCGACGCCGAAGAGCGTGACGAAGGTGATGAGCAGCTTCCCCGGGGGCAGGAGCGTGACGGTGCGGCCGGAGAGGAGCGCCCCGACCAGTCCACCGATTCCCACCGCGGCCAGCACCGTTCCGGTGGTGAGTGCGTCCCCGCCCCGCTCCCCGACGAGCACGATCACCGGGAGCAGGAACGACCCGCCCAGCAGGTTGAGCATGGCCACGACCGCGCAGGCCGCCCGGAGCCCCGGCTGCCGCCACACCCAGGTCACGGCCTCGCCCGCCTCCCGCAGCATGCTCCGCCGGGTCCGTTCGGCTCCCCGGTCCTCTCCCTTCTCCTGGGCGGCGGTGCCCGGCCGCTCGCCCGCCGGGCGCCGGGGCACCCGTGCGCCGAGGGAGCAGAGCAGGGCGACGGTGAAGGTGAGCGCGTCCACGACGAAGGGGACCGCCCGCCCGAACCCGTGGAGCAGACCGCCGAGCGGCGGGCCGGCCAGCTTGGCCGCGTGACTGCGCGACTCCTCCTGGGCGAAGGCGGCGGGGAGTTGCTCCGACGGGACGATCCCGCGGATCGCCGTGGTGTGTGCGAGGTTGACGAACGCGGCGCAGATCCCGTCGACCACGCCGGCAAGGACCAGGTGCTGGACCTGCACCCGGTCCGTGACGACCAGCAGCGCCAGGACCGTGGCGTTGACGAGTTGCACCGCCTGACCGGTGAGCAGGACCCGGCGGCGGTCCGCCCGGTCCACCCAGGTCCCGGCCGGAAGCTGGGCGAGGACGTAGGCGGCGGTGCGGGAACCGGCGACGACTCCCGCCAGTCCCGCCGAGCCGGTGAGGGCCAGCACCAGCAGCGGTTTCGTGAGGTTCGTCAGCTCCGAACCGAGCTGTGAGGTGGCGCTTCCCAGCCAGAGGAGCTGGAACCGTGCGTTCCTCCGCAACGGCACGGCGTCGGTCACGGGGCTCTCCTTCGAACGCGACGGTCACGCTCCCGCCGGATTCCGGTGGCGCCTGTTCGTCCGTCCACGCGGGACGGTGGCCGGTGGGGCGGTGATGTGGGGGAACGTCAGGGCACAGCGCGGCGGCCGAGTGGGCGTTCGTCACCCTAAGGTCTTCCGTTGTTCACCCGACAGGGGGAAGATTTTTCGGCCCATCACTTCACGGAGGACGAGGTGCCCCTTCCCCGCCACTCCCGCTCAGCCAGAACTCGGATCGCCGTCGCGGCGCTGGCCACGGGCACGTTGACCGCGGGTGTCGCGGTCGCACCCGCAGCCGGTGCCGATCCCGCGTCCCCCGCGCCCGGCGTGGTCATCGCCGAGGTCTACGGGGGAGGTGGCAACAGCGGCGCCCCCTTGACCACCGACTTCGTCGAGCTCGCCAACGCGGGAGCCGACCCCGTGGACCTGACCGGGCTGAGCGTCCAGTACCTGCCGGCCCGGCCGGGCCCCACCAGCCGCTGGCAGGTCACCCCGGTGGCCGGGCTCCTCCAGCCGGGACAGCGGCACCTGGTCGCCGAGGCCCGAGGCAGCGGTGGCGGGCTGGAACTGCCCACCCCGGACTCCGTCGGCGGTATCTCCATGTCCAGCACCGCCGGCACCGTCGCCCTGGTCAGCGGCACCGAACCGCTCACCTGCCTGACCGCCGAGGACTGTGCCGCCGACCCGCGCATCCGTGACCTGGTCGGCTACGGCGACGCCACGGTCCGCAAGGGGCGGCCCGCCCCCGCGGCGAGCAACACCACCTCGGTGGCCCGCGACGACCGGCTCACCGACACCGGGGACAACGCCGCCGACTTCACCGCGGGTGTACCCACCCCCACCAACAGCCGTGGTGAGGGACCGGGCGACAGTGAGCCCCAGCCCGAGCCCGAACCGGGCACCGTCCGGATCCACGACATCCAGGGCACCACCCGGGTCTCCCCGCTGGTGGGCCGGCGCGTCACGGGAGTGCCGGGCGTGGTGACCGCGGTGCGCGCCTTCGGCTCCGCCCGCGGCTTCTGGATCCAGGACCCGGAGCCGGACGACGACCCCCGCACCAGCGAGGGCGTGTTCGTGTTCACCGGCCAGCAGACGCCGCAGCTGCAGCCGGGTGACGCCGTCCTGGTGTCCGGCCGGGTCGACGAGTACTACCCGCTGGGCCAGGACGAGACCCCACAGACCACCCCCAACCAGTCCATCACCCAGATCGGGGATGCGACGTGGACGGTGGTGGACAGCGGTGTGGCATTGCCGCCCGCCGAGATCCTCACCCCGACCACCGTGCCAGACGCCTTCGCCCCGGATGCGGGCGGCGGCACCATCGAGCCGCTGGCCCTGCAGCCGGACCGGTACGCCCTGGACTACTTCGAGTCCCGCGAGGGCATGCGGCTGCGGGTGGACGACGCCCGCGTGGTGGGCCCCACCGACGCCTACAACGCGCTGTGGGTGACCACCAAGCCGGAGCAGAACCCCACCGCCCGCGGCGGCACCCACTACCCCGCCTACGGGCAGGAGAACAGCGGCCGCCTCAAGATCGAGTCGCTGATCCCGTTCGCCGAGCGGCCGTTCCCGCAGGCCAACGTGGGTGACCGGCTGCTCGGCACCACCGAGGGCCCGCTGGACTACAGCCGGTTCGGCGGCTACGTGCTGCAGGCCACCACCCTCGGCGAACACGTGAGCGGTGGCCTGACCCCCGAGGTGACCCGGGCGCAGCGGCCCTGGGAGCTGGCCGTGGCCACCTACAACGTGGAGAACCTCTCCGCCGTCGACGACCAGGCCAAGTTCGACCAGCTCGCCCGCGGTGTGGTGACCAACCTGGCCTCCCCGGACGTGATCGCGCTGGAGGAGATCCAGGACGACACCGGCCCCACCGACGACGGGGTGGTGAGCGCCGAACGCACGCTCGCCCGGTTCGTCGACGCCATCGTGGCCGCCGGCGGCCCCCGCTACCAGTGGCGGCAGATCGACCCGTTGGACAAGCAGGATGGCGGGCAGCCCGGCGGCAACATCCGGGTGGCCTTCCTGTTCAACCCCAAGCGGGTGACGTTCGTCGACCGGCCCGGCGGGGACGCCACCACCCCGGTCCAGGTGCGCACCGAGCGCGGTCGTGCCGCCCTGTCGGTGTCCCCGGGCCGCATCGACCCGGCCAACCCGGCGTGGGAGGACAGCCGCAAGCCGCTGGTCGGCGAGTTCCGTTTCCACGGGCGCACCGTGTTCGTGGTGGCCAACCACTTCAACTCCAAGGGCGGGGACCAGCCGGTCCACGGCCGGTTCCAGCCGCCGAACCGGAGCTCGGAGGAGCAGCGGGTCAAGCAGGCCACCCTGGTGCGCCAGTTCGTCGACGAGCTGCGCCAGGCCGACCGGCGGGCCAACGTGGTGGTGCTCGGGGACCTCAACGACTACCTGTTCTCCCCGGCCCTGAGCGTGCTGCGGGACGGGGACGTGCTGCGGGCACCGATGGCCCAGCTGCCGCCGGGTGAGCAGTACACCTACCTCTACGACGGCAACTCGCAGACGCTGGACCACGTGCTGATCGGCTCGAACATCCTCGTCCACGACTACGACGTGGTGCACATCAACGCGGAGTTCTGCGCCGGGTGCCCGCAGCGGGCCAGCGACCACGACCCGCAGGTGTTGCGGTTCGTGCCCACCAACCAGTGGTGGACGGACCGCCCGGGACGGTGACCGGCCGACCGGGCTGGTGCCGGGTGGCCCGGGTCCCGGCCGATGCGGCCAGGGCCCGGGCCGCCGGCATGTCCGGCGGCTCCTGACGTCCCGCCGCGCTCCGGTCGGCCTACCGCTGGTCGGCCGGCGGGACGGCGTGCGTGAACCGGAAGACGTTCCCCGGGTCGTGGGTGGCCTTGACCCGGGCCAGGCGCGCGAGGTCGTCCGGCGGGTAGGCCGCCCGCACCCGCTCGGCGTCGCTCCACCCCATGGTGAAGCGCAGTGCCCGGCCGAGGGCCTGCGGTTCCAGGGCTGCCAGCGCCCGCCGGTGGGTGGTCTCGACCGCCGCGGACAGGCCCGGGTCCCCCACCCACAGCACGCGTACCAGGTACCACCCGTCCCGGTAGGCGACCGCGTTCGGCACCGCCGGGGGCCGGGCGAGCGCACCGCCCAGGTGGTACGCCTGGACCACACACATGCCGGGCGCCCCGGGCCCGGTCAGCCCGAGCAGCTCCTCCGCCGTGGCGGCGTCGAGATCACGGAGCACGACCCCGTCCCCGCGGTAGGGGTGGGGCTGGGTCGGGTCGTGGCAGATGCTCCCGGACGCGGTGTAGGGCAGTTCGCCGAGGGTGTCCCGCAGCAGCGGGCCCGCCGTGCGCAGCGGCGCCACGAGCCGCTCCCCGGTCTCGGGGTCCCCGGTGAACGCGATCCGGACGTGGGCCACGTAGCGGCCCCGCATCTCCTCGGGCACCTCCGGCACGTCCGGGTAGGGGACGAACGCCACCGAGGAGGTCAGCTCCTCGGGCACCGTGTCGGTCCACTCCCGCCAGGCCGTCAGCACCCGGTGGGCCGCGGTGGCGTCGAAGTACAGCCCGCCGCCGTAGAGCCGGTCGACCGGCACCAGGCCGATCTCCAGGGCGGTGACCACGCCGAGGCCGCCCGGGCCACCGCACAGCGCCCAGAACAGCTCTGGGTCACCGTCCGGTGTGACGCGGTGTCGGCGGCCGTCGGCGGTGACCAGGTCGAGGGCACGGACGTGGTCGGCGGCGTAGCCGTACCGCCGGGCGAGCAGGCCCAGACCGCCGTTCAACGTGTAGGACACCGCTCCGACCTGCGGGGAGCTGCCGCTCAGCGGGGCCAGTCCGTGTCGGGCCGCCTCCGTGATCACCGGCTCCCAGCACGCCCCGGCCTCGACCCACGCGGTGCGGGTCTGCGGGTCCACCCGCACCCTGGTCATCCGTCGGGTGCTGACCAGCACACCGCCCTCGGCCGGGACCGCCAGCCCGTGCCCGGTGGCCTGCACCGCCACCGGCAGCCCGTGGTCGGCGGCGAACCGCACCGCGGCCTGCACGTCGGCCGCGTCGGTGGCGCCGACCACCACGGTTGGTCGGTGTCGTAGTGCGGTCTGGAAACCGGCTAGCTCGGTGTCGTAGCCGTCGTCACCGGGGCGGAACACCGGGCCGCGGACCCGGGTGACCAGCTCCCCGATCGCGATGGGGCGTGCGGTCGTCTCCGTGTGGTTGTTCTGCACACCTCCACGGTCCACCCACCTTAATCATAAGTCAAAGATATTCTTTTTATCGGACCTAGAATCATCAGTTATGGAACTACGGCAACTCGAGTACTTCGTGGCGGTGGTGGAGGAGGGGACCTTCACCCGCGCCGCGGAGCGGATGCACGTCACCCAGCCCGGCGTGAGTGCTCAGATCCGGCGCCTGGAACGCGAACTGGGCCAGGAACTGCTGGACCGCTCGGGCCGCCGGGTGCGGCTCACCGACGTGGGTGCCGCCGTGTTCCCGCACGCCCGGGCCGCGCTCGCCGCGGTGGCCGCCGCCCGGCAGGCCGTGGACGAGCTGACCGGCCTGGTGCGCGGGCGGGTCGCGGTGGGCATGGTGACCTCCTGCCCGGTCCTGGACCTGCCCGCGCTGCTGGCGGAGTTCCACCGCAGGCACCCGGGGGTGGAGATCACCCTGTCCGAGGCCGACTCGGACCGGATGGTCGAGGAGCTGCGCACCGGCCGACTCGACCTGGCGATCATCGGCATGGGGACCGAGCCCCCACCGGGCCTGTGGGCTCGTGTGCTCACCGACGAGGCCCTGTTCGCCGCGGTGGCACCCGGTGACCCGCTGGCCGGGCGGGAGACGGTGGCCCTGGCGGAGCTGCGGGGACGGTCCCTGATCTGCCTGCCGTCGGGCACGGGGGTGCGGTCCTGTCTGAACCAGGCCTGCGCCGAGGCCGGTTTCGCGCCGCGGGTCACATTCGAGGCCACTGATCCGGAGGTGCTGGTACGGCTCGCCGCCCGGGGGATGGGAGTGGCGGTGCTGCCGGAGTCCCTGGCCGTCGCCCACGCCGACCAGCTGCGGGCGGTGGAGATCGTCCGCCCCCGGCTGCGGTCCTGCCTGGCCCTGGCCTGGCGGGCCGAGGGGCCGCTCAGCCCGGCGGCGAAGGCGCTCCTCGACCACGCCCGGGCCATCCTGGCCGCCGCCGGGGAGGAGCAGGCGACGGCCTGAGCACGTCCTCCGCCTGCGGTGGTGGTCCGGGCGACGAACGGCTCCGCCGGCCGGCCGGTCGGTGGTGGGATGTGCCGGAATGGCGGCTGGTGGCCGGGTGGACGCGGCCCTACGGTCGGTGGTCGCCTGTCGGTGTCGACCCTGGGGGTGCTCGTGCTCAACAGGTGGCGGTTCATCGCCGGTGTCCTGGCCGCTCTCGTCACCGGACTGCTGCTCACGCCGCCCGCGCACGCGGCGGCGTCACCCACTCCGATCTCCACGACCCAGTTCGCGTTGTCCGCGGACTACAACCGCTACGACACGCTGCTCGCCCAGCTGGACGCGCGGCTGCCGAAGGTCACGGTGGCCCAGGTCATGGACACCGCGAACCACGACCGGCAGCCGCTGTGCCACGTCAGCGGACTGAGCGGACCGGTGGTCGGTTTCTGCTGGACCAGCAGCGACGACGCCCACTGCAACAACGTCCCGCAGGGCATCACCACCACCCGGGACGCCACGGGCGGGGAGTACCAGGGCCGCCAGCTCGTGGTGGTGAGCTGGTACTACCAGGACGAGTGCGGAGGAGCGACGACCCGGAGCCGGCTCACCCTGGTCGACTGGGACGCGGACCATCCGAACCGCTACCGCAAGGTGCTGCTCGTCGAACCTGTGTCCACCGCGCAGGGGCCGAGCTTCCGCAACATCCCGATCCACGCCGGCGGGATCTCCTGGTACGGGGACTACCTGTACGTGGCGGACACCTGGAACGGCATGCGGGTGTTCGACATGCGCCGGATCTGGGAGGTGGACACCACCAAGGACGGCATCGGGCTGCAGCCGGACGGCAGGTACGGCGCCCACAACTACCGGTACGTGCTGCCCCAGGTCGGCATGATCACCGACGTCGGGTCGACGCAGCTGCGCTGGTCGACGATCGGTCTGGACCGGGCGCAGCCCTCGATCGTGATGGGCGAGTACGAGACCGACCGCAGCACGTACGCGGTGCGGTTCCCGCTGGACCCGAACACCCACCGGTTCACGGTCAGCTCCGACGGGCTGGTGCACGCCACCCAGGCGCTGTCCGTGCCGTACGTGGGGGTCCAGGGGGTCGTCTCGCACAACGGGCGCTGGTGGTTCGCCTCCAGCCGGGAGAAGCAGCTGCACTACTGGGTGCCCGGCTCGGCGGCCCGGACGTACTCCTGGGTGAGCTGGTGCGAGAGCCTGTCCTACTGGGAGGACCCGAACAAGCCCGACCTGCTGTGGTCCCTGCGGGAGAACGCCGGTGACCGCAGTGTGTTCGCCGTCGAACAGCAGTACTACGACTGATCCGAGTGCGATCGTCCACCGGCCCCGGCCGCCCTCGGTCGGGGCCGGACTCGTGTCGTCGGCCCTTTCCCGGGCCGCCCCGACGTTTCCCGGCCGGTGACGGGTGCCGATGCGGCGTGACCGGCCCGGCGTGGTGTCCTCCGGCCCGGTCGTGGTCACCGACCGCAGCGCGATGCGCCCTCCGGGTCAGGAGGCGCTCTTCTCCGCCGTCGGCTCCGCGCGGGTGAGCCAGTCCTGCAGCTCGCGGTGACGGAACTGGACGGCGATGCCGGAGAGCCGGAGCAGCCCTGCCTCGTAGGCCCAGTCGAGGAAACGGGTGAACCGGCGAGGCAGCCGGTCGGTGCGCCGAAGACCGTGCACCGCGATGGCGTAGTGGAGCCACGGGGATCTGCGAAGACTGACCAAGGTGGTGAAGGTCAGCCCGATGGTCAGACCACCGACGAGTGCTCCCTGATACAGGTGGGCGAGCTCGACCACCAGCCCGATGGGAAGCCCGGCCACGACGGCGTGCGTGAGGTCGTGGGCCATCACCTGGCGTATCGGATCGCTGGGACGGGCCGCCGCATGCTGGGGGTTGGCGAGGGCACTCATCACCAGGGCCGGGAGTCCGCCGGCGACCAGGAGGAGAAGGCCGAGGGTCAGGTCGGCGGTGGTTTCCGAGGAGAGTCCGCTCACGACCGCGACCGTGGTTGTGGAGAGAACAGCGATCAGGAGGACGGCGGTGAGTGCACCTGCTGCCTCCTTGAGAAGCCTGCGCAGGCCTGTCGGGGTACGGAGAACGCTCAGGTCCAACCGCTGTGGATCACGCGGCAGCGGGACACGGGTCCGTGAGGTGGTGGCCAGGAACACGCCCAGGAAGAACACCAGCAACACCGGTGATGCAGACACCAGGCCGGACAGCAACATGTGCGGGTCGCCGTTCGCGGTGAGCTCGGCCCAGGTGCCGAGAGCGAGCAGCGACAGGGAGGCCACTGTGGCGATGAGGGCGCTGACGCAGTACCGGACGCGTCGACCGGGACGAGTGGGGTCGCCGGTGGTGCACCACAGTTCGTGCACGTACAGGTCGACACCGGAGTTTCCCCGCTGCCGCATGTGGGCGAGGTGACGGGCCAGGGTGTGCAGCCAATGCCTGACCTCATCGGGGTCGTAGTGACCCCCGCCGGGGCGGGGGTGTTCTGTGGTCACGGCAGGGACGATCCGGGAGATCAGGTGCTCGTTCAGGGCTTCTGCGTCGAGTCTGGTCAGTTCACGGGGATCACTGCCGGAATCCTGGTAGGCGGCAACGGCCAGGAAGAGCCGCCAGGGTGAGGTCAGGCACCTCGCGAGTCGACCGGTGGGGTGCCGTCGGAGAGCAGTGATCACACGTCGCCATCGCTGTTGCACGCCGTCGGGTTCACCGGGGGCGGGGAAGCGGTGGGCGAGCCAGGACACGACCTGTTCGACGTCCAACGGTTGCAGGACGACCGCGGTGGCGTCCTGCAATGCCCTGCCGGAGTCGGCGAGCTGCTGGTACCGGGCGGTCCGACAGGTGAGCACGACCGACCAGCGGTCGGGCCCGGCGGGCAGGTTGAGCGCGTCCAGCACCGTTCGTGCCCGTACGGGCTCGGCCTCGTCGAGGTCCATCTCGTCCAGACCGTCGAGGACGGGCAACACCCACCCCCGGTGCAGCAGAACTTGGGCGACGGCGTGTTCCAGGCCGTACACGGTGACCAGGTGCTCGACGATCCAGGCATCGAGTCGTTCCTGCACGTCCTCGCGGACGGGGACGTCGACGGCGACGAAGGTGGGCAGGCTCAGCCGTACCGGGATCCGGACCTGGCCGGCCTGTTCGGCGTTCGGGCCGGTGAGGGTGGCGTGTGCGTCGTTTGCCAGGTCTAGCAGCAGCCGGATGGCCAGCACGGTCTTGCCCGACCCGGGGTCGCCGAGGATCACCAGTCGCCCACGGTTCAGGCCACGGTAGAACTCGGCGATCGTGGTCAACGATCCGTTCCGGTCGCCGCCGTCGGTGCGCCAGCGCAGCAGTGCCGCCTCGGGCTGGGTGAAGCCCACGTCGGCCGGACGTGGGTCACCGGTGTCGCCCAGCAGCTGCTGCAGGGCACGTGCCTCGCCTGTGATCACCTGGGCCAACAGGTCCCGGGCTCGTTCCGTCAGCACCTTCGGGTCGTCGGCACGGGGACGTGACCCGAGACCGATCAGCGCTACTGCCGTGCCCAGCGCCGTCGCGGGTAGGGCGAGGACGTTGGCGATGCCCGCGCCGTCGTCCGGGCTGGTCTTGTCCAGCAGCCATACGGTCAGCCACACCAGGCCCAGGACAGCGCCCGTGGTCGTGAGCATCCGGGAGCGTGGCGACCACACCCGAGAACCCATGCACGTACCCCCAGCAGAGACACGGTCGTGCCCGAGTGGGCCGGTGACACTCTGTGTGATCACATACTGACATCAGGTGACGTGGCCCGGGGTACCGCCAGGGTGGTCCACGAGGTCGGGGAACGGTGGGGCAGTGGGCAGGGAGCTGACTGCTCTGTTTCCTGGCTTCCGTAGGGGAGCAACGGAGACCCTGGACACGACGGAGGCCCCGGACGCTGGTCGCGTCCGGGGCCTCCGTCCCGCGGAGGATGCGGGATTTGAACCCGCGAGGGGCTATCAACCCCAACACGATTTCCAATCGTGCGCCCTAGGCCGCTAGGCGAATCCTCCGCCGGGCAGTCTACAAGACAAGTACCTGACCAGCCAAAACGCCTGGAGAGCAGGGCAAACGTCCGAAGGAGGGCCCCGGTTGGGGTCCATCTCCCACCCCGGCCGGGTGATCAGGTACCCACCCCCGGCCGGGTGGCTCCGGGTGGTGGACCCGTCGGCGCGGGGTGACCATCGCGGCCCCGGCCCGCGTGGAAGGTGGTCCGCCGTGAGTGTGATCGATCGGGCGCTCGCCGAGGCGCGGGCCGAGCGGTGCCGTCGACCGTCTCACGGGATGCGGAGCACCTGGCCGGGGTGGATGAGATCGGGGTTCTCGATCCCGT
Organism: Pseudonocardiaceae bacterium; assembly: GCA_036562635.1. Lineage (GTDB taxonomy): Bacteria > Actinomycetota > Actinomycetes > Mycobacteriales > Pseudonocardiaceae > DATCJU01. The sequence goes on along the minus strand of DATCJU010000002.1, from coordinate 19,408 downwards.
TGATCCGGGCCAGCTCCTGCCAGTCCACGCCGTACAGCGCCGCGATCGACCGCAGTGTCTCCCCGGGCTGGACGGTGTGGGTGCGGGGCGAACCGCCGCCGACGGTGAACGCGGCGACCGTCCAGCCGCCCACCGTGACGTCGCGGTCCACGTGGCCGTTCACCCCGGGGACGCTGCCGGTGTTGGTGTACTGGTGCAGCGCCAGCCGCGGGTGCTCCCACTCGGTGGTGCCGGGGTCGCCGTTGTAGCGGGCGATCCACAGCAGCACCCCGTCGTCCAGCCACTCGTCCGGCCGTAGCACCTGGGTGAACCAGTACCGGTTGGCGTACACCAGCAGCCCGTGTGTCCCGGTGTACTCCCGGAAGCGGTGGACGAAGTCGCGCACGAAGCCGTCGGGGTCGTCGAAGCCGTCGGCCTCCATGTCCAGCATCGGCCACAGCGAGTCGTCGTTCAGCAGGCCGAGCTCGGACAGCCGGTCGGCGAAGTGCGCGACCTGGGCCGCGGTGTCCTCGGGGCGCGCGTAGTGGTAGCCGCCGGTGGTGACACCCGCTTCGCGCGCCCCGGAGACGTGTCGGGACGAGACCGGATCGACGTGGGTCGTTCCCTCGGTGACCTTCACCGAGACGAAGGTGATGCCGTTGTCACGGACCGCGTGCCAGTCGGTGACGTCGTTCCAGCGCGAGACGTCGATGCCGTGCTCGACCATGGGCCACCCCCACAAGGCTCCTGCTTGTGGACGCTAGCGGTTCCGCCGTCCGGAGGTCGGGGTCTTCGGCCGGCTTCGACCGGATGGTCCAGGGTGTCGGGGTCGGGGCGTGTCGGGGGCCGGTGGGGGACGGAGGAGCTGGGGGTCTCAGTAGCCGCGGTACTTGCCGCCGGAGCGGACCGACTTCACACCGGGCACGTTGGCCAGCGACCCGTAGCGGGTGATGGCGTAGCGCACCGCGGCGATGATGTTGTGCACCGGGTTCCAGATGTTGTCGTAGCCCGGCAGCTTGTAGGCGTTGAAGGTCGGGTCGATCGTCTGCATCAGGCCCTTGGACGGGATGCCCTTGGCGGCGTTGGAGTCCCACAGGTTGATCGCCTTGGGGTTGCCACCGGACTCGCGCAGGGCGATCAGTCGGATCGCGGCCGGGTCGATCTGGGCGGGGTCGTAGCCGGCGGCGATCAGGATGTCGGTGGCCTCGGCGATCCAACCGTCCAGGGTGTCGGGGTAGGAGGCGGCCTGGGCGATCTCCCCGGCGGGCTCGGGGGCGGGGGCCGGAGCACTCTGCGTGCTCTGCGGGGCGGGCTGCGGGATCTGGAGCCGCACCGTCGAGTCGGAGTCGAGACGGTGCAGGGGGGACAGGTCCTCGACCTGCAGGCTCTGGGCCACGGGGACGTCGGGGCGGTCGGCGGAGGAGGGCGGGGGAGCGCTCGGCGCGGGGTGACCGAGGAACGTGGACAGCGTCGTCGACAGGGTCACCAGCACGCTCGTGGTCGAGAGTGGGGGAACGACTCGCATGGGTCCCCAATCTCAACGCGATATGTGTTCGTTATCTACAGTCCGTGGTGGAAGACACAGGTCAACTTGGTTTTGAAAAAAATTCATTGGTGAAAAGAGATCGAATGTAGCCGATTCGTGATGGGGGACTCAGATCAATCGGGAAAATCGACGGCCACTGGTACGGATCAGTTACGGAGGGTGGCGGCGAGACAGGACGGCACCTGACCCGCTAGACTGACGGGCGGACCCCGCGCGGCGTCCATCCCGTGAACCTCCCCAGGGCCGGAAGGCAGCAAGGATAAGCGGGCTCTGACGGGTGCGCGGGGTCCCCTTCTTTCCGGCCGGACCTGTACGGACGTCTGTCGGCCCCACCACGTAGGGTCATGGTGTGGCGCTCGCGCTCTACCGCAAGTACCGGCCGGCCACCTTCGCCGAGGTGGTCGGGCAGGAGCACGTCACCGAACCCCTGCGCACGGCGCTGGCGGCCGGGCGGATCAACCACGCCTACCTGTTCTCCGGGCCGCGGGGCTGCGGCAAGACCTCCAGTGCCCGCATCCTCGCCCGCTCGCTGAACTGCGCCGAAGGGCCCACCCCGGACCCCTGCGGCCGGTGCGACTCGTGCATCGCGCTGGCCCCGGAGGGGCCGGGCAGCGTGGACGTGGTCGAGCTCGACGCGGCCAGCCACGGTGGTGTGGACGACGCCCGCGAACTGCGGGACCGCGCCTTCTACGCCCCGGCAGAGTCCCGCTACCGGGTGTTCATCATCGACGAGGCGCACATGGTCACCCCGCAGGGCTTCAACGCCCTGCTCAAGATCGTCGAGGAACCGCCGCCGCACCTCGTCTTTGTCTTCGCCACCACCGAACCGGACAAGGTGCTGCCCACCATCCGGTCCCGCACCCACCACTACCCGTTCCGGTTGATGCCGCCGGGTGTGATGCGCGAGCTGGTGGAACGGATCTGCGCCCAGGAGGGCGTCAAGGTCGAGCCCGCGGTGTTCCCGCTGGTCATCCGGGCCGGCGGCGGTTCGGGCCGGGACACCCTGTCCGTGCTCGACCAGCTCCTGGCCGGTGCCGGACCGGAGGGGGTCACCTACGAGCGCGCCGTCGCCCTGCTCGGCGTCACCGACGTCGCCCTGATCGACGACATGGTCGACGCGTTGGCCGCCGAGGACGGCGCCGCCGTCTACAGCACCATCGACCGGCTGGTGGAGGCCGGGCACGACCCGCGCCGGTTCGCCACCGACCTGCTGGAGCGGTTCCGTGACCTGGTGCTGCTGCAGTCGGTGCCGGACGCCGCGCAGCGCGGCCTGGTGGAGGTGCCCGGTGACCAGCTCGCCCGGATGACCGCGCAGGCCGAGCGACTCGGCCCGGCCACCCTGTCCCGGTTCGCGGAGATCGTGCACACCGGGCTGAGCGAGATGCGCGGTGCCACCGCCCCACGCCTGTTGCTGGAGCTGCTGTGCGCCCGGATGCTGCTGCCCCGGGCGGATACCACGGAGGCCGCGCTGCTGCAACGCCTCGAACAGCTCGAACGGCGGATGTCCCTGCCCGGTGCGGCCGCGGTCGCCCCGCAGCCGGCGGTGGCGGCACAGGTCGGCCCCGAGTCCGAGCTGACCGGAGGTGCCCGGCCGGCGCGCCGGTTCGAACGGCCTTCCCAGCGGGCCGCCGAACCCGCCCCGGCACCGCAGACACCCGCGTCACCGGCTCCGACCGCCCCGGCGCCGGCACCCGAACCGGCGCCGCCGAGCACACCGCCCGTACCGGCCCCGGCGGCGGAGGAGACCGCCCCGCGGCCCGAGCCGGAACGGCCTGCCCCGCAGCCACAGGCCCCGGCGCCCCCCGAGCCCGCGCCGGCCGCGTCCTCGGGCGGTATGGACACCGCCGCGGTGCGGCGGGTGTGGTCGGAGGTGCTCAAGGCGGTGGCCGGCCGCAACCGGCCCACCCAGGCCCTGCTGCTCAACGCCACGGTCCAGGCCCTGGAGGCCGGGCAGGAGCGCAACACGTTGGTGCTGGCCATGCCCACCCCGCCGCTGCAGCGTCAGCTCGCCCAGGAACGGCGGCTGGAGGTGCTGCGCGGCGCACTGCGGGACGTCCTGGGCGGGGAGTGGGACGTGCGGTGCGTGCACGGCGGTCCCGGCGGGGCACCCCCGGCGGCCGCTGCCGCCCCCACCACCCGGGCCGGCGCACCGACCCGCCCGGTGACCCGCACCGAGCCCACCGCTCCGGCCACGCCCACCCGGCCCGCGTCCCCGGGCACCGGTGTCGCTCCCGCCCCGGGCCGGTCCCGGGCCGCGGAGGAACCACCGCTCCCACCGGAACCGCCGACCGACGACGCCCCGCCCCCGCCGATGTCGGAGGAGGACGAGGAGGAGGCGCTGCTCGCCGAGGCGGCCCGGCTGTCCGAGAACCCGGAGGAGCGGCGTGACCCGGAGGAGGTCGCCATCCAGCTCCTCGCCGAACACCTGGGCGCCCGCAGGCTGGACAAGCGCTGAGCGGGTCGAGCGGACGGACGCAGGCCGTCCGGCCCCGCACCGGCCGGGGTGTGACCGGCCGGGCGCCACGACGGGAACGGGGGCTCGCCCCGGAACCGGAACGAGCCCCCGCAACCAGGAGGAACGGCGTCAGCGTGCCAGGTGCCGCGCCAGGAACGCCAGGGCCTTCGGGTAGGCGTCCAGCCGGTTCACCCGCTTGGCCAGGCCGTGGCCCTCGTCCGGGTAGACCAGCAGCTCGCACTCGATCCCCCGCCGGCCCAGCGCCGCCGCGAGCTGCTCGGCCTCCGACAGCGGCACCCGCGGGTCGTTGGCACCGTGGATCACGAACAGCGGGGCGACGATCTCGTCCACCCGGGTCAGCGGGGACGCGGCAACCAGGAAGTCCCGGTCCTCGGCCAGCGAGCCGTACTCCCGCTCCCGGTGCGCCCGCCGGTACGGGGCGGTGTTCTCCAGGAACGTCACCAGCGAGGAGATCCCGACGATGTCCACCCCGGCCGCCCAGCGCTCCGGCTGGAACGCCAGACCGGCCAGCACCATGTACCCGCCGTAGGACCCGCCCCACAGCGCCGCCCGCCTCGGGTCCAGGCCCAGACCGGGCAGCCACTCGTGCAGCGCCGCCAGGTCGGCCACCGCGTCCATCCGCTTCCGGCGGTCGTCCGCCGAGTACCAGCGCTTGCCGTACCCCACCGAGCCCCGCACGTTCGGCACCAGCACGGTGTGCCCGGCCGCCACCAGGCCCTGCACCACCGGGTTGAAGGACCGCACCGACTGACCCTCCGGGCCGCCGTGGATCACCAGCACCGCCGAACCGGCCAGCTCCGGGGCCGCCTCCTCCGACGGCCGGTAGACGAAGCAGGGGATCTGCTCGCCGTCCGGGGTCGGCACCCGGTGCGCGGTCGGTTCCACCAGACGGGCACCGTCCAGCTGTGTGGTGGAGTCGGTGAGCCGGCGCACCTCGCCGGTGTGCGCGTCCAGCAGCAGCACGTCGCCCGGAACGGTCGGCGAGGTGAACGACAGGGCGACGAAACGCGAGTCCGGCGACCACACCGGCTCCGGGGACGGGAAGCTGATCCAGCCCGCCGCGGGCAGGTCGACGTCACGCAGCTTCGCCCCGCTGGTGGCGTCGTGCACCGCGAGTCGGGCGGTGCCGTCGTCGTTGCGCTCCACCAGCAGCAGTCGCCCATCCGGCGACAGCCAGCCGGTCAGTTCGCAGGTCTCGTCGGTGACCAGCCAGGTCCACTCGCCCCGGTCCAGGTCGAGCCGGGCCACGCCCAGCAGGTCCCGGTCCCGGTCCGTGGTCACCACCACGGCCCGCTCGTCGGGCAGCCAGCACAGGTGGTGGTGCTGCGCCGGCTCGTCCACCCCGGTCAGCTCACGCACCGAGGTCGGTCCGGTCTCCGGCATGGTGTCCACCAGCAGGAGCTGGTCGGACAGCGCCGGCTTGCCCGGCCGGCCGAGTACCAGGAACCGGCTGGAGGGGGACACCGACACGTCCATGACCATGCCGCCCCGGTCGTAGAGGGTGGCCTCCTCCCCGGTGTGCACGTTGCGCACCACGACGTCGAAGTCCACGCCGTTGCGTCGGTTGGTCGCGTACACCACCCGGCCGGGCAGCACGTCGAGCAGCCGGTTGACGTGCTCGGGGGCCCGCACCAGCGGTTCCAGACCGTCCAGGTCGACCGGCGCGCCGGGCGGCGGGTCCAGGCGCAGCAGGGAGAGCTGGGCGCGCTCGTCGCCGCCGTTGTCGTGCTGCACCACCACGACCCGCTCCCCGGGCAGGTAGCGACCGGAGCAGGGCCCGGGCAGTGCGGTGAGCGGGGTGGTGGTGCCGTCCGGGGAGATCTCCACGAGCTGCACCGACCCCGGCCCGTCGAACCCGGCGAGCACCCGGCCTTCCTCGTCCACGTCGAACGCACGCCAGGTGCGCGCCTCCAACAACTGCTCGATTCCCACCGCCATGTCGTCACCCTATGCCGGGGGAACGGTCTCCCCGGAGCCTTCGGCGGTTCCGGGTCGATCACGGTGCGCGCCTTCGGGGCGGCCGGTGCGGGGCCCGCCGTGCACCGGTTGTCGGCGATCGCGACTACCCTGGGCACTACGCCCGGAAGCGGCGGTGATCCATGCCCAAGGACGGAGAGGAGCCGCGGTGCGACCCGGTGGCCAGCCCAACATGCAGCAGATCCTGCAGCAGGCCCAGAAGATGCAGCAGCAGCTGATGGCCGCGCAGCAGGAGCTCGCCGAGGCCGAAGTGACCGGTACCGCGGGCGGTGGCCTGGTCAGCGCGGTGGTGTCCGGCAGCGGTGAGCTCAAGTCGTTGACGATCGACCCGAAGGTGGTCGACCCCGAGGACACCGAGACCCTGGCGGACCTGGTGGTGGCCGCGGTGCGCGACGCGCACACGAAGGCCCACCAGCTGGCCGCGCAGAAGATGGGCCCGCTGGCCGGCGGCGGTGGCCTGGACCTCGGCAGTCTCGGACTGCCCGGTTTCTGAGCACGAGGCCGGACGAAGGGTGACCAGGCGCGGTCGCCGGGTGGCGGCCGCGCCGGAAGCGGACGGATGGGGTGTACGAGGGACCGGTCCAGGACCTGATCGACGAGCTGGGACGGCTGCCCGGTATCGGGCCGAAGAGCGCGCAGCGCATCGCGTTCCACCTGCTGTCGGCCGACCCTGCTGATCTGACGCGGCTGCAGGACGTGCTGCAGAGGATCAAGGAGGGGGTCCGGTTCTGCGAGGTGTGCGGCAACGTCTCCGCGGAGGAGCGGTGCCGCATCTGCTCCGATCCTCGACGGGACCCCACCGTGGTGTGTGTGGTGGAGGAGCCCAAGGACGTCCTGGCCGTGGAGCGGACCCGGGAGTTCAAGGGGCGCTACCACGTCCTGGGCGGTGCCCTGGACCCGCTGTCCGGGATCGGCCCCGACCAGCTGCGCATCCGCGAGCTGCTGGCACGGATCGGTGCGGAGGACGTCACGGAGGTCATCCTCGCCACCGACCCGAACACCGAGGGCGAGGCGACCGCCACCTACCTGGTGCGCATGCTGCGGGACTTCCCCGGGCTGACCGTCACCCGGCTGGCCTCGGGCCTGCCCATGGGCGGGGACCTGGAGTTCGCCGACGAGCTGACCCTCGGCCGTGCCCTGTCCGGCCGCCGCGTGGTGTGACCACACCGCCTGCGCCCCACCTGGAGCAGGTGGTGCGGGAGGTCGCGGACGCGGTGCTGGCCGCGCCGCCCCGGCTGGGAGAGGTACGGCTGGTGGCGGTGGACGGTCCCTCCGGCTCGGGCAAGTCGACGCTGGCCGACGCCCTGGCCGCCGAGCTGGACCGGCGCGGGGTGCGGGTCGCGGTGGTACGCACCGACCATTTCGCCACGTGGGACGAGCCGGTGTCCTGGTGGCCGGAGCTGGCCTCCCGGGTGCTGGACCCGCTGGCCCGCGGGGAGCGGGCGCGGTACCGCCGGCTCGTCTGGCGGGACGGCCGTCCCCACCCCGGTCCCTGGCTGGAGATCGACCCACCCGAGGTGCTGGTGCTGGAGGGGGTGTCGTCCGCCCGCGCCTCGGTGGCCTCCCGGTTGTCGCACGTGGTGTGGGTGGAGCACCCCGACCCGGCGGAGCGGTTGGCGCGGGCCGTGCGGCGGGACGGCGAGGAGTGCCGGAGTCACCTGCAGGCGTGGCAGGAGTTCGAGTTCGGCTGGTTCGCCGTGGACCGGACGAGGGAGCGTGCGGACACGGTCGTGGACCGTTCTCGTGTGATTTCAGCCACGGCCACGTATCGAGATCGTAACCTTCGAGGGTGGGAGGGTGCGACTCGAACGGGTTAGTGTCGGCCACCACAACGTGAGACACCGACACGTCGAGGTGAGTGATGGCCAAGACCCGAACGGCCGCGACACCACTGCGTAGAGCCGCAGCGGCCGGCCTCGCCGGCGCCGTGGCGCTCTCCCTCGCCGCCTGCGCCGAGTCGCAGCGTGGCAAGGACAATGCCGGTGGTCAGTCCCAGGGCGGGACCCTGGTCTTCGCTGCCGCCGGTGCGCCCAAGCTGTTCGACCCGTTCTACGCCACCGATGGCGAGACTTTCCGGATCTCCCGGCAGATCTTCGACGGCCTGGTGACCTTCAAGCCGGGCACCGCGGAGATCGCACCCGAACTGGCCACTAGCTGGGAGCAGAGCCCCGACGGCAAGACGTGGACCTTCACGCTGAGGGAGGGCGTGAAGTTCCACGACGGGACCGACTTCAACGCCGACGCGGTGTGCAAGAACTTCGAGCGCTGGTACAACCAGACCGGCGCCGGGCAGAGCGCGGCGGTCTCCGGGTACTGGATCGACAACTTCGGCGGCTTCGCCGACGGGGCCAAGCCGTCGCTGTACAAGTCCTGCACGGCCAAGGACCCCAAGACGGTCGTGGTCGAACTGACCGCAACCACCTCGAAGTTCCCGGCGGTGCTGGGCCTGCCGTCGTTCTCCATGCAGAGCCCGACGGCGATGGAGAAGTACAACGCCAACGGCGTCCAGGCGCAGGGTGACAGCTTCGCCTACCCCGAGTACGCGCTGGAGCACCCGACTGGCACCGGCCCGTTCAAGTTCAGCAAGTTCGACAAGGCGAACAACACCGTCGAGCTGGTCCGCAACGACGACTACTGGGGCGAGAAGGCCAAGCTCGACAAGATCGTCTTCAAGATCATCTCGGACGAGACGGCCCGGAAGCAGGCCCTGCAGTCCGGCACGATCGACGGCTACGACCTGCCGAACCCGGCGGACTGGGCCCAGCTCAAGCAGGAGGGCTTCGAGGTTCTGGTCCGTCCGGCGTTCAACATCCTGTACCTGGGCGTCACCCACAAGAACAACGAGAAGCTGCGTGACCTGAGGGTCCGTCAGGCCCTGCTGCACGCCATCAACCGGGAGCAGCTGGTGAAGTCGCAGCTGCCCGAGGGTGCCTCGGTGGCCCACCAGTTCATCCCGGACACCGTCAGCGGCTACGCCGAGGACGTGGTCAAGTACGAGTACGACCCGGACAAGGCCAAGCAGCTGCTGGCCGAGGCGGGCGCGTCCGACCTGACGGTGAACTTCTACTGGCCGAGCGAGGTCTCCCGGCCCTACATGCCCAAGCCGCAGGACATCTTCGGTGCCATCAAGGCCGACCTGGAGAAGGTGGGCGTCACGGTCAACGCGGTGAGCAAGCCGTGGAACGGTGGCTACCTGGAGGACGTCGACCAGGCGGTGGCCGACCTGTTCCTGCTCGGGTGGACCGGTGACTACAACACGCCGGACAACTTCATCGGCACCTTCTTCAGCGACCCCGAGAACCGCTTCTACACCGCGGCCGAGCCGTGGGGTCAGCAGCTCTCGGACGAACTGAAGGCCGCCGACGCCGAGCCGGACCCGGCCAAGCGCGAGCAGATGTACAAGGACCTGAACAAGAAGATCATGTCCGAGTACCTGCCCGCCCTGCCGATCTCCCACTCGCCGCCCGCCATCGTGGTGAGCAAGGACGTCAAGGGGCTGGTGCCCAGCCCGCTGACGGCCGAGGAGTTCCACTCGGTCAGCAAGGGCTGACCGACGGGCGAGTCGCGACGGCCTCCCAACAGGAGACTGAGCATTGCTCCGATACACGGTTCGTCGGCTGATTCAGCTCGTCGCCGTGGTCCTGGTGCTGTCGCTGTTGCTCTTCGGATGGCTGCGTCTCCTCCCGGGAGGGCCGGTCTCGGCCCTCCTGGGGGAGCGCGCCACCGAGGAGACGCGGCGGGAGCTGACCGCGCAGCTCGGGTTGGACCAGCCGATCTACGTGCAGTACGTGAAGTTCCTGGGACGTGCCCTCTCCGGAGACTTCGGCACCTCCACAGGCATCCAGCCCGGTGACAGCGCGCTGGAGATCTTCCTGCAGCGCTTCCCGGCCACCATTGAGCTGAGCTTCTTCGCGATCGTCCTCGCGGTGCTCGCCGGCATCCCGCTCGGGTACGTGGCGGCCCGCCGGCGGGGCACCTGGCTGGACAACCTGGGCGTGGTCGGCTCGCTGGTCGGCGTCGCCGTCCCGGTGTTCTTCCTGGCCTTCCTGCTCAAGTACGTCTTCGCGGTGAAGCTCGGCTGGCTGCCCGACTCGGGTCGGCAGGCCGTGGAGGCCACACGGGTCACCGGTTTCTTCGTGCTCGACGGCATCCTCACCCGCGAGTGGGATGCCGCCTGGGACGCCTTCCTGCACCTGATCCTGCCGGCATGTGCGCTGGCCACCATCCCGTTCGCGGTGATCTTCCGGATCACCCGGGCCGCGGTGCTGGACGTCCTCGACGAGGACTACGTGCGCACCGCCGAGTCCAAGGGGCTGACCACCGACGTGATCCGGCGGCGCCACGTGTTGCGCAACGCCATGCTGCCGGTGGTCACCACGATCGGTCTGCAGACCGGTGCGCTGCTGGCCGGTGCCGTGCTCACCGAGAAAGTGTTCGCCTTCCCGGGCCTGGGCGAGGCGCTGGCCCTGGGTTTCGAGCGCCGTGACTACCCGGTGCTGCAGCTGCTGATCATCGTGGCGGCCATGGTGTACGTGCTGGTCAACCTGGTCGTCGACCTGTCCTACGCGCTGATCGACCCGCGCGTGCGGACACGGTGAGGGGGAAACGTGGCCACACCTACCCGGAAGGAACGCATCGACGCGCTCGCCGAGGCCGCCGCCCCCACCGGTCGGGACGAAGCCGGGGTCAGCCTCGCGGTCAGCGCATGGCGGCGACTGCGCCGCAACCCCGTCTTCCTGTTCGGCGCGGCGATCATCCTGATCTTCGTCGTGGTGGCGCTGATCTCGCCGTTCATCGCCCCCCACGACCCGGCCGAGCGGATGCTCGCCGACCAGGTGGTCAAGGCGCGCAACGAGATCCCCGCCCCGCAGCCGGGCCACCCGCTCGGCGGGGACACCCAGGGCCGTGACCTGCTGTCCCGACTGCTGATCGGGTCGCAGCAGACGCTGATGGTCGGGGTGTTCGCCACCCTGATCGGCCTGTTCGGCGGCCTGGTGCTCGGCACCCTGGCCGGTGCCCTGGGCGGCTGGGTGGACTCGGTGGTCATGCGGCTGGTGGACGTGATGCTGTCCATCCCCAGCCTGCTGCTGGCCGTGTCCATCGGCGCACTGTTCGCCAAACCCAGCCAGTTCACCGTGATCCTGGCCGTGGCGACCGTGCAGGTGCCGGTGTTCGCCCGGCTGTTGCGCGGCTCCATGCTCGCCCAACGGCACAGCGACCACGTGCTCGCGGCCCGGGCGCTGGGGGTGAAACCGAGCGCCATCGTGTTCCGGCACATGCTGCCGAACTCGCTGGGCCCGGTGATCGTGCAGGCCACCCTGGTGCTGGCCGTGTCCATCATCGACGCGGCCGCGCTGTCCTTCCTCGGCCTGGGCAACCCCGACGACTCCACGCCCGAGTGGGGGCAGATGCTCGGTCGCGCCCAGGACGTGTTCGACAGCCACCCGAACCTGGCGTTCTGGCCCGCGGCCTGCATCATCGTCGTCGCCCTCGGCTTCACCCTGGTCGGCGAGTCGCTGCGTGACGCCCTCGACCCGAAGAACAGGCGCTGAAGGCGAGGGCTGGGAGAGACATGGCACTGCTCGAGGTTCGTGATCTCACCGTCGTCTTCCGGCGCAAGGGCGAGCCGCCCTTCACCGCCGTGGACGGGGTGAGCTTCGACGTCGAACCCGGCCAGACGGTCGGGCTGGTCGGCGAGTCCGGCTGCGGGAAGTCGGTGACCTCGCTGGCGATCATGGGTCTGCTGCCGCAGCGCGGGACCGAGGTGAGCGGATCGGTGCGCTTCGAGGGCACCGAGCTGCTGTCGCTGTCCCCGCGGCAGATGCGCGACCGCCGTGGCCGTGACCTGGGCATGGTGTTCCAGGACCCGCTGTCCTCGCTGAACCCGGTGATCCCCATCGGGATCCAGGTGACCGAGGTGCTGGAGCGGCACCGCGGCATGCCGCGCAAGCAGGCGATGGTGGAGGCGGCCGACCTGCTCAGCAAGGTCGGCATCCCCGACCCGCGCCGGCGGCTGAACGAGTACCCGCACCAGCTCTCCGGCGGTATGCGGCAGCGTGCGCTGATCGCCATCGCCCTGGCCTGCCGGCCGCGGCTGCTCATCGCCGACGAACCGACGACCGCGCTGGACGTCACCATCCAGGCGCAGATCCTGGCGCTGCTGTCCGAACTGGTCCGGGACACCGGGACCGCGCTGATCATGATCACGCACGACCTGGGCGTGGTCGCCGGGCTGTGTGACGAGGTGAACGTGCTCTACGGCGGGCGCGTGGTGGAACGGGCCTCCCGGCGCGAGCTGTTCGGCCACCCCCGGCACCCGTACACGCACGGTCTGCTGGCGTCGATCCCGCGGCTGGACGCACCGCGTGGTCAGCGGCTGAAGCCGATCCGCGGGTCGGTGGCCGACAACATCCCCTGGTCCACCGGGTGTGCGTTCGCGCCCCGCTGCCCGAACGCGCTGGACGACTGTTTCCACAGGGCCCCGGAGGTGGTGGAGGAGGACGGCCGCCTGCTGCGGTGCCACAACCCGGTGGAGGCCGAGCCGACCCGGCGCGAGGAGGTGGGCGCGTGACCACGACCGACGAGTCGCAGGACACCGGGACCGCGGTCGAGCAGGAGTCCGCGGCGAACGGTGAGGTGCTGGTCGAGGTCTCCGACCTGAAGGTGCACTTCCCGATCAAGCGCGGCATCCTGCTGGACCGCACGGTCGGCTACGTCTACGCGGTGGACGGGGTGGACCTGCGGATCCGGCGTGGGGAGACCTACGGCCTGGTCGGCGAGTCCGGCTGCGGCAAGTCCACCCTCGGCCGGGCGATGCTGAAGCTGATCGAGCCCACCGGTGGTCGGGTGGTGTTCGACGGTGTCGACCTGTCCACGATGCGGGGCGAGGCGCTGCGCCGGATGCGGCGGCGGATGCAGATGGTCTTCCAGGACCCGCTGTCCAGCCTGGACCCCCGACAGTCGGTGGAGTCGATCCTGGTGGAGGGACTGCGGGCCCACGGTCTGGACCGGGGCCGCGAGGCCACCGGGCGGCGGCTGCGCGAGCTGCTGTCTGCCGTCGGGCTGCCCTCGACCGCGCTGCGCAAGTACCCGCACGAGTTCTCCGGCGGTCAGCGGCAGCGCATCGGCATCGCCCGCGCGCTGTCGGTGGAACCGGACCTGATCGTGGCCGACGAACCGGTGTCCGCACTGGACGTCTCGGTGCAGGCCCAGGTGGTCAACCTGCTGGAGGACCTGCAGGAGGAGTTCGGGCTCACCTACCTGGTGGTGGCGCACGACCTGGCGGTGGTGCGGCACATCTCCGACCGGGTGGGTGTGATGTACCTGGGCGGTCTGGTGGAGGAGGCGGGCTCGGACGAGCTGTACGCCGAGCCGCTGCACCCCTACACCAGGGCGCTGCTGTCCGCGGTCCCGGTGCCCGACCCCGACCTGGAGGACCGTCGGGAGCGCATCCTGCTCACCGGTGACCTGCCCTCACCGGCCAACCCGCCGGCCGGCTGCCGGTTCCACACCCGGTGCCCGTGGCGGCAGCCGCAGCGGTGCGACACCGAGCGGCCACAGCTGCGCGAGGTGCTGCCGGGACACCGGGTGGCCTGCCACTGGGCGGAGGAGATCCGGGCGGGCCGGATCCAGCCGCACGCGGTGCAGGCCGAGATGGTCCAGGAGGACGCCTCCGTCGACCCGGACGCCACGCTCACCGGGCCGGCCTCGGTCACCGAGGTGCTCGGTCCCTGAAGCCGTGACCCCCACGTCGGGGTGGGCACGCCGTCGCGTGCCCACCCCGACGTGTTCTCCGGGACCGTATCCCGGTGCCGTGCCCGGGACCCCGCAGGGTGGGCGGCGGCCGGGGCACGGGCGTGACGCCGCCGGGTGATTCCCGGGGTGTCCGGGTCACCGCGGTGCGGACACGGCACGTTCCGGGGTATCCGAGGCGCGGTGGCCTCATCGGGACCGGGACACCGAAGGGGCGGTGAGCCGTCCCACCACCGAGGTCTTCACCCCCGCGGCCGGCTCACCGCCCTGAACGGCGCCCGAGGAGCCCGACGAGCAGGAGAGGTCAGCGGTATGCGCGGTTCACCGCGGACACCACGGCCCGCAGGGACGCGGTGACGATCGAGCTGTCCACGCCCACGCCCCACAGCACCCGGTCGCCCACGGCGCACTCGACGTAGGACGCGGCACGTGCGTCGTCGCCGGCGCTCATGGCGTGCTCGGTGTAGTCCAGCACGCGTACGTCGTAGCCGACGGTGGCCAGGGCGTCGACGAACGCGGCGATGGGGCCGTTGCCGGAGCCGGTCACCTCGTGCACCTCGCCCTCGACCCGGATGGTCGCGGTGATCTCGTCCTGCCCGGCGCCGACGTCGGCCACCCGGTGCCGCACCAGCTCCAGCGGGGTGGTCGGGTGCAGGTACTCGGTGGCGAAGATGTCCCACATCTCCTTGGGGGTGATCTCGCCACCCTCGGTGTCGGTGACCTCCTGGACGACCCGGGAGAACTCGATCTGCAGCCGCCGCGGCAGGTCCAGGTGGTGCTCGGTCTTCATCACGTAGGCGACGCCGCCCTTGCCGGACTGCGAGTTCACCCGGATCACGGCCTCGTAGCTGCGGCCGACGTCCTTGGGGTCGATCGGCAGGTACGGGACCTCCCAGGGGGCGTCGTCGACGTGCACGCCCGACTTCTTGGCCTCGGCCTCCAGTGCCTCGAAGCCCTTCTTGATGGCGTCCTGGTGGCTGCCGGAGAAGGCGGTGTAGACCAGGTCACCCCCGTAGGGGTGCCGCTCGTGCACCGGGAGCTGGTTGCAGTACTCGACGGTGCGGCGGATCTCGTCGATGTCGGAGAAGTCCAGCTGCGGATCGATGCCCTGGCTGAACAGGTTCATGGCCAGCGTGACCAGGCAGACGTTGCCGGTGCGCTCGCCGTTGCCGAACAGGCAGCCCTCGATGCGGTCGGCGCCGGCCATGTAGCCCAGCTCGGCCGCGGCCACCGCGGTGCCCCGGTCGTTGTGCGGGTGCAGCGAGAGGATCACCGAGTCGCGCCGGTCCAGGTTGCGGTGCATCCACTCGATGGAGTCGGCGTAGACGTTCGGGGTGGCCATCTCGACGGTGGCCGGCAGGTTCACGATCGCCGGCCGCTCCGGCGTCGGCTGCCAGATCTCGGTGACCGCGTTGCACACCTCGGCGGCGTAGGACAGCTCGGTGCCGGTGTAGGACTCCGGCGAGTACTGCCAGCGGAAGTCGGTCTCCGGGTACCGCTCGGCGTAGTCCAGGACCAGCTTCGCCGCCTCGGTGGCGATCCGCTTGACACCCTCGCGGTCCGACTTGAACACCACGCGGCGCTGCAGGATCGAGGTCGAGTTGTAGATGTGCACGATGGCCCGTGGGGCGCCCTCCAGGGCCTGGAAGGTGCGTTCGATCAGTTCGGGACGGCACTGCACCAGCACCTGGATGGTGACGTCGTCCGGGATGACCTCGTCCTCGATGATCTCCCGGACGAAGTCGTAGTCGGTCTGGCTGGCCGCGGGGAACCCGACCTCGATCTCCTTGAAGCCCATCCGGACCAGCAGGTCGAACATCCGGCGCTTGCGCGCCGGGGACATCGGGTCGATCAGGGCCTGGTTCCCGTCACGCAGGTCGACGGCGCACCACAGCGGGGCCCGGGTGATGCGGCGGTCGGGCCAGGTGCGGTCGGGCAGGGAGATGCCCTCGACCAGTTCGTGGAACGGCCGGTAGCGGTGCACCGGCATGGAGCTGCCCCGCTGCGGGTTCCAGGACGGCTGGTCGGCCGGTGCGGGTCGGGAGGGGGTGCGGATACGGCTGGCTGCGGACGTGAAGGCGTCGGAACGGGTCGTCATCGGGGGAGGAACTCCTGCTCGCTCTCGCTTGCCGGGAACGGTGACCGGCTGCGATGGCGGTGCAACGCCGAACTCCGCGACGGGGGGCCGGTCGGATCAGACCCCGTCGCGGCGGCGAAGCAGGAGAGCACGCAGCACGGGCGTCAGGGTAACGGCTCGGTTCCATGATTGGGAAACCGCTCCCATTTCATGGGAAATTGCTGGTGAGAGTGGCGGATTCCGTCGGTTGTCCGATCGTGCTCACCGGACGGGTCCACCGGGTGCGCACCGCGGTGTGGGGCACCGGGCCGCAGGGAGAGCCTCCGTCGGGGTGATCGACAGGGGCCGGTGGTGTACCTACCAGGCGGTACCGTCAGGGTGATTGCGCGTGTCACACTCCGCCCATGGGCCGACACCTCGAACGGAACCGGGCGGCCGGCCCCCGGGCCACAGTGGTCCGGGCCGCCGGTGAGGTGGTGCGCTGGCTGGGCAACCTGGCCGCCATGCTGCTCACCATGCACGTCGTGCTCACGATCGCCGGGGCCAATCCGGACAACGGCATCACCCGGTTCGTGGCCCACTGGGCCGAGCCGTTGGCCCTGGGGTTCCGGGACCTGTTCCTGCCGTCGGACGCCGAGCTGCGTGTCCTGGTCAACTACGGCATCGCCGCGGTGTTCTGGCTGGTCGTCGCCTCCCTGGGCGGGAAGCTGATCAACCGCGTGGGCCGGGCCTGACCCGTCCGGCACGACACCGTGGCGGAGCCGGCCCGGGGCTCAGAAGGCGGGGGTGCCCCAGGACTTGGTGAACACCAGCTCGGACAACGGGATCCGGTGCCGCGGCCGCGCGTCCCGGGCCAGCAGCTCCTCGGGGGCCCTGTCGGTGGGGCGACCGACCGCCACCACGATCCGCGGCTCCACCGTCCCGGGCAGCGCGAAGGCGGTGCGCAGCGCGGTCGCGTCGAACCCGGCCATCTGGTGGGTCGCCCACCCCTCGGCCACCGCCTGCACCGCGAGCTGCTGCACGGCCAGGGCCAGCCCATAGTCGGTGTAGGCCAGGGGCTTGCCGTCCCCGTCGTGGGTCACCACCAGCCCGACCACCAGGGCCGCGGCCGCACCGGCCCAGCTGCGGTTGCCGGGGGTGAGGGTGTCGAAGATCCGTTCGAAGGTCTCGTCGCCGCGCAGACCGACCAGGTACCGGGCCGGCTGGGTGTTGCCCCACGACGGCGCCCAGCGGGCGGCCTCGAACAGGGCCCGCAGTGCCTCGCCGTCGATCGTCGCCGTCGGGTCCAGGGCACGCGGGCTCCAGCGCTGCTCGATCACCGGGTGCAGCGGGACGCTCGCGTCGGTGCGGGGAGTGCCCTCGGGGATGTTCCAGACCTTCGCCGGCATGCCCGACATGGTTGCATCTTTGACGAAGTGGGCGCTCCGGTGGGGGACCTCCCGCCCTAGATGGCGTACCCCCACGAGGTGATGGAGTAGGCCCCGAACCAGGCGCTGAACAGGGCGACCCCGACCAGCACCGACACCGCGGTGCCCGGTCGGCGCCGGGCCAGGCCGATCGCCGCCGGCAGCAGCAGGGTGAACGCGGGGAGCAGCAGCCGGGCCTTGGAGTTCATCAGCCCGTTGGAGCCCAGGTCCATCACCAGCACCCCGATCGCGAACACCACCAGCGGCCACGGCATGCGCATCCGCACCGCCACCACCAGCAGGACGAGCGCGACGCCCACGATCCACACCGTGCCCAGCTCCAGCACCGACCGCCCCGAGGCCAGGGCGTCCAGGGTGAACCGCCAGGTGGCGGCGCCCCAGTCGAACTTCGACGCCCACCCGCGCTGCTGCAGGGCGAACCAGCCGTCCCAACGCCCAGTGCGCAGCGCCACCCAGCCGAGGTAGCCGAGCAGTCCGACCGGTGCGAGCAGCCCCGCCACCCACGGACGCCACCCGTCCCGGCGACGCACCACCGCGACGAGAGCGGCCAGGCCGACCGCGGCGACCAGAGCCCCGGCGGTCGGGCGCACCAACCCGGCCGCCGCGCAGCAGAGTCCCGCCAGCAGCCAACGCCGTTCCAGCACCCCCACCAGCGCCCAGGCCGCCAGGGCGCAGAACAGGGCCTCCGAGTAGGCCATGGACAGCACCACGGCCATCGGGGACGCGGCGAAGAGCGCCACGAGCATCAGACCGACCCGCCGGGAGCCCCCCACCCGTTCCCCGAGCCGGACCAGGGCGTAGGCACAGCACACCCCGGCGACGACACTGACCGTGAACGCGGCGGTGATCAGGCCGACGCCCGGCAGCTCGGACGTCCAGCGCACCAGCAGCGGATAACCGGGGAAGAAGGCCAGCGGGGTCTCCGCGCTGCGCCGGCCGAACGCGTCCACCAGGTTGTACGGCACCCCGTCGTACCCGCGGTGGGCGATGGCCAGGAACCACTGACCGTCCCAGGAGGTCAGGGCTTCGGTGGTCGTGGTGTTGTTGCGGCCGGCCATCCACTCCAGCACCAGCAGACCGAGCTGGCGCACCAACAGGTAGACCGCCGCGGGAGCCAGCAGGTGGGCGACGCGCGACCGCAGTGCCCATCCCAGCAGGTGGGACGGACGTACGACGTGGTCCGTGCCGGGTTCCGCCGTCCCCGTCCGTCCGTCGGTCCCGGGTGACGGCTCGGAAGAGGGTTCCGTCACCAGGTCACTCGCCCGCACCCGATCCTCCACACCTGTCGCCACAACGGTGAGCCGAGCCTCCGCCACGGGCCCGTGGGCCACTCAGGCTAGTGGCGCGCAACAACTTCGGGAGCCCGACGACCCGGCCCGCAGGTACGCTCCCCCCAGCGGGACGACGCTGTCCTCGAAACACCCCCGTTCGCGAATCCAATTCACTCGCGGGTGTGACCGCGCCAGCTCGAGGGAGGTTTGGTCAGTGGCGCTCGTCGTCCAGAAATACGGCGGCTCCTCGCTGGAGAGCGCAGAACGGATCAAACGGGTCGCGGAGAGGATCGTCAACACCCGCAAAGCCGGTCACGACGTGGTCGTGGTCTGCTCGGCCATGGGGGACACCACGGACGAGCTGATCGACCTGGCCAAGCAGGTGTGTCCGGTTCCGCCGGGACGCGAGTTGGACATGCTGCTCACCGCGGGTGAGCGGATCTCCAACGCCCTGGTGGCCATGGCGATCCACGCCCTGGGCGCACGAGCGTTGTCGTTCTCGGGATCCCAGGCCGGGGTGATCACCAACTCCGCGCACGGCAAGGCACGGATCATCGACGTGACCCCGGGCCGGGTCCGGCAGGCGCTGGACGAGGGCTACATCGTGCTGGTCGCCGGGTTCCAGGGTGTCAGCCAGGACACCAAGGACATCACCACGCTCGGACGCGGTGGCTCGGACACCACCGCGGTCGCGCTGGCGGCTGCGCTGAAGGCCGACGTCTGCGAGATCTACACCGACGTCGACGGCATCTTCACCGCCGATCCGCGCATCGTGCCCAACGCGCGGCACCTCGACACCGTCACCTTCGAGGAGATGCTCGAGATGGCCGCGGCCGGCGCGAAGGTGCTCATGCTGCGGTGCGTCGAGTACGCCCGCCGCTACAACGTTCCCATCCACGTCCG
>DATCJU010000158.1:0-40792 GCA_036562635.1 Pseudonocardiaceae bacterium | reverse complement strand
GTGGTCTGCAGTTCACGCCGAGCACCTGGCGCGCCTACGGCGGTACCGAGTACGCGCCGAACGCGCACCTGGCCACGCGTGAGCAGCAGATCGCAGTCGCCGAGCGGGTCCTGGCGGGCCAGGGCTGGAAGGCATGGCCGGCCTGCTCCGCCAAGCTGGGCCTGCGCGGCGGCACGTCCTCCGCAACCCCCCAGAAGTCCGCTCCTGCCAAGCAGTCCCCCGCGAAGAAGACGGCCCCGGTGCAGAAGAAGACCGCGCCGGTGAAGAAGGCGGCTCCGAAGCAGACCGCCCCCGCAACTCCCGCGACTCCGAAGAACGGCGCCGACTACACCGTGGAGCCCGGCGACACCCTGTGGGGCATTGCCCAGAAGCTGGGTGTGGAGGGTGGCTGGCAGGCCATCTACGAGCGCAACCGCGACATCATCAACGACCCTGACCTCATCTTCCCCGGTCAGCAGCTCGACATCCGCTGACGTAACCACCCTTGCGGCCCGCCGTGGTGGCCCCGACACATCACGGCGGGCCGCGCTCCGCGTCGCCTCCCGTACGGGCGTGCACCGGCGGACGCCGGTGCCCGGCTTCCCGGCTCCTGCGGGAACCTGCGGGAGCCGGGAGGCACCGCCTCCCCTCCGGTGAGGCCCGCCCCCAAGGCCCGGGATCCCGGCCGTGGCCGGGTCAGGGACAGTTCACCCACTCCTCGGTGCCGTCGGCGAAGACCTGGCGCTTCCAGACCGGCAGCCGGCGCTTGACCTCCTCGACCAGATCGGCGCAGGTGGCGAACGCCTCGGCCCGGTGTTCCGCGGCCACGGCACAGGCCAACGCCACATCCCCCACCTGCAACAGCCCGATCCGGTGGCTCACCGCGACAGCCCACACCCCGGTACGGCGTGCGGCCACGTCCCGGGCGATCTCGGCGATCACCTCACCCGCCGTGGGGTGGCTCGTGTACTCCAGCTCCCGCACCGCCCGGCCGTGGTCGTGGTCCCGGACCACCCCGGCGAAGGTGGCCACCGCACCGGTGGAGGAGCGTCCCACCAGCCGGGCGTGCTCGGCGACGTCCAGTGGCGTGTCCACCACCTCGGCCCGCACCACCTCGGCCGGTGTCGTGCGCACCGGCTCCACGCCACCGTGCCCATGCCCATGCCCATGACCGTGCCCGTGACCGTGCCCGTGACCGTGCCCGTGACGCGTGGCCTCCTGACCCGCCGGAGCCGGCTCCACAGGTGAGGCCGGGGCGTGGTGGTCCCCACCGGCGAGCTGGTCCACGGCGTGGTCCAGCACCCCGGACAGCACGGCCAGGCCGTCCCTGACCCCACCCGTCGAACCGGGCAGGTTCACCACCAGGGTCCGTCCGGCGACCCCGGCCACCCCCCGGGACAGCACCGCCGTGGGCACCTTCGGCAGCCCGGCGGCACGGATCGCGTCGGCCAGCCCCGGGATCTCGTAGTCGAGCACCTGCCGGGTGGCCTCCGGGGTGCGGTCGGTCGGGCTGATCCCCGTGCCCCCGGTGGTGATCACGACACTCACCCCGGCACGGACCGCGGCCCGCAGTTCCTCGGCCACCGGGTCCCCGTCCGGCACCACCACCGGCCCGGGCACCTCGTAGCCCCGCTCCCGCAGCCAGTCCACGATGAGCGGGCCGGTACGGTCCGGATAGACACCGGCACTCGCCCGGTTCGAGGCCACCACCACCCGCGCGGTGCGCCCCGCCCCGCTCAGCGGTCCTGTGGACGCGTCCACGTGCCCCCCTTCCCGCCCTCCTTGCGCTCCAGACGGACCGCGTCGAGCACCGCCGCCGGATCGACCGCCTTCACCATGTCGTGCAGCGTCAGCCCGGCCACGGCCACCGCGGTCAGCGCCTCCATCTCGACACCGGTCCGGTCGGTGGTGCGCGCGGTGGCGGTGATGGTCACGGAGTCGTCCCCGAGTTCCAGGTCGACCCGCACCCCCGACAACGCGATCGGATGGCACAGCGGGATGAGGTCCGGAGTCCGCTTGGCCCCCATGATCCCGGCGATCCGGGCGGTGGCCAGGGCGTCCCCCTTCGGCAGGCCGTCCCGCCGGAGCAGCTCCACCACCTCACGCGTGGTGCGCAGCACCCCGGTGGCCACCGCGACCCGTACGGACGGCTCCTTCCCGGACACGTCGACCATCCTGGCGGCACCAGCCGCATCCACATGGGTCAACCGCTCGGCCATCCCGTCCTCCCCCGCGGGACCGCTTCTCCCCGGTCGTCACCGGGGCGACACGTCTACTGGCCCAGGGCCACCGCACGCACCGCGTCGGCGACCGCCGGCGCCACGTGCGGGTCGAACACACTGGGCACGATGAACGAGGCGTTCAGCTTCTCGGCGTCCACCACGTCGGCGATGGCGTTGGCCGCCGCGACCAGCATGTCGTCGGTGATGGTCCGGGCGTGGGCGTCCAGCAGACCCCGGAAGACACCGGGGAACGCCAGCACGTTGTTGATCTGGTTCGGGTAGTCGCTGCGTCCGGTGGCCACCACCGCGGCGTGCCGCTGCGCCTCCAGCGGGTCGATCTCCGGATCCGGGTTGGCCAGGGCGAACACGATCGCCCGGTCCGCCATGGTCGCGACCTGCTCCGCCCCGAACAGACCGGGCGCGGAGACCCCGATGAACACGTCCGCACCCACCAGGGCGTCGTGCAACCCGCCCGTGAGCTTGTCCCGGTTGGTGTTCGCGGCGATCCACTGCCGGTTCGGGTCCAGGTCGTCCCGGTCCGGGTGCACGATGCCGCCGATGTCCACGGCCACGATGTCACCCGGGTTCTGTTTCAACAGCAGCCGGATGATGGCCGAGCCGGCGGCACCGACACCGCACACCACGATCCGGCAGTTGGTGATGTCCTTCTCCACCACGCGCAGCGCGTTGCGGAGGGCACCCACCACGACGATGGCGGTGCCGTGCTGGTCGTCGTGGAAGACCGGGATGTCCAGCTTCTCCCGCAACCGGGCCTCGATCTCGAAGCAGCGGGGTGCGGCGATGTCCTCCAGGTTGATACCGCCGTAGGCGGGCGCGATCAGCTCGACGGTACGGATGATCTCCTCGGTGTCCTGGGTGTCCAGGCACACCGGCCAGGCGTCCACCCCGGCGAACTTCTTGAACAACGCCGCCTTGCCCTCCATGACCGGGAGGGCGGCCGCGGGACCGAGGTTGCCCAGACCGAGCACCGCCGAGCCGTCGGTGACCACGGCGACCGTGTTGCGCTTGATGGTCAGGCGGCGGGCGTCCTCGGGGTTGGCGGCGATGGCCTGACACACCCGGGCCACGCCGGGGGTGTAGGCACGGGAGAGGTCGTCACGGTTGCGCAGCGCGACCTTGGAGTTGACCTCCAGCTTGCCGCCGAGGTGCACCAGGAACGTACGGTCGGAGACCTTGCGCACCCGCACACCGGGCAGCTCGGCCAGCACGTTCCGGATGACGTTGACGTGGTCGCCCGACAGGGCGTTGCAGGTGATGTCGACGACGACACGGTCGTTGTGCGACTCGACCACGTCGAAGGCGGTGATGACGCCCCCGGCCCGCCCCACCGCGCTGGTGATGTCACCCGCGGCGGTTGCCGAGGGAGGTGTCTCCAGACGGACGGTGATGGAGTACCCGGGACCGGGGACGGGCATCTAGTCCTCCTGCTCGTACTTAATCGGTGCCGAGCAGCCTAACTGCAGGTCCCGATACGCCGAAAAGCGCCCACCACCGGTGTCACCGAGTCCCGGCGGAAGGCGCTTTCCACGGCGCGGACGGCCGACGGACGACCGTCGGTCACCGCCCACTCACTTGTTGATCACCGTGACCGGGTGCCGGTAGGGCAGCTCGTCCGCCGGCAGCGGGAACGTCACGTCACCGAACGGCGACAGTGCCCCCTGGTGCGAGCTCGCCAGCTCGGAGACGGGCGGCTTCCCGTCCGGCGTGGACGGCCAGTGCGGGTCGATGCGCTCGGTGCGGCGGGCGGGCTTCGCCACGGTTCCTCCTTCGACGCTCGGGGCAACACCCACTCGGTGCGGACGTGCTGCTCGCCCGCGAACGTGTGTTGCCTGCCCTCAGTGTGCCCGATGACCGCCGGACGACTCACCCCCACCGGTCGGGCATCACGTCGTCCGACCACCCCGGCACGGTTCGTGCACCACGCTCGGACCGCTACCGTGGAAGGGATGCCCGGCACCCCGCTCGTCGCATGGCTCCGCGACCGGAACGACCATGCGCTCGCCGCCCTGCTGCACGCCCGCCCGGACCTGGCCACCCCGCCCCCGGCGGACTTCACCGTGCTGGCCACTCGGGCAGGCGCCCGGGCGTCGGTGGCGCGTGCCTGCGAGAACCTGGACACCTGCACCCTCGCCGTGCTGGAGGCCCTGCTCGTCCTCGACGCCGACGTCGAGCCGGTGCAGCTGCTGCCGGTGGCCCGGCTGCTCGGCCGCGGGATCACCGTGACCCGCACCCGCCAGGCGCTGGACGTGTTGCGCACCCTGGCCCTGGCGTGGGGGCCGGACGACGCCGTCTCCGTCGTACCCGCCGTCCGTGACGTGCTGCCGCCGTTCCCCGGCGGACTCGGCCGCCCCTCGCCGCCCCTGGACGAGCTGGACCTGCCCGAGGTGCTGGAGGAACTCGACCCCGCCGAGCGGGCGGTGCTGGAGAAGCTCGCGGCTGGGCCGCCCATCGGTCGCACCAGGGACGCCGGTCGGGTCGTCCCCCTGGAGCGGGCCACCACCCCGGTGCAGCGCCTGCTCGCCCGCGGTCTGCTGCTGCGCCGCGACGCCGAGACCGTGGAGCTGCCCCGGCAGGTCGCGTTCGTCCTGCGCGGGGACCAGCCACTCGGCCCCGTACGGCTCGACCCGCCCGAGCTGGACACCACCGAGCCCGGGAAGGACGCCGTGGACACCACCGGTGCCGGCGCCGCCCTCGAACTGGTCCGCCACGCCGAGGGACTGCTCGGGCTGTGGTCCACCGAGCCCCCACCGGTGCTGCGCTCCGGAGGACTGGGCATCCGGGAACTGCGCCGGGCAGCGAAGGAACTGGAGGTCGACGAACAGCAGGCGGCACTCCTGGTCGAACTGCTCGTGGCCGCCGAGCTGGTCGCCCCGTGCGAGGGTCCGGAGCCCGAATGGGTGCCCACCACGCACGCCGACGGTTGGCTGGCCGGCACCCCGGCCCAGCGCTGGGGAACGCTGGCCACGGCCTGGCTCGACATGCCCCGCCTGCCCGGGCTGATCGGACGCCGGGACGAACGGGAACGGCTGCTCGTCCTGCTCAGCGACGACCTGCGCTGGCCCCCGGCTCCCGGTGAGCGTCGGCGGATCCTGCGGGCCCTGGCCGAGCTGCCGCCGGGTACCGGGGTGACCGGTGCCGCCACCCTGGCCGAGCTGCTGGCGTGGCAGGCCCCCCGCCGGGGTGGACGGCTGCGTGACGAGCTGGTCGAGTGGACCCTGTCCGAGGGAACCACCGTGGGGGTGCTCGCCCTGGGCGCGCTGACCTCCGCGGGACGGGAACTGCTGGCCGACGGCCCCGACGCCTCCGCCGAGGCGGTGCGGCGCATGGCCTCCGTGATGCCGGAGCCGGTGGACCACGTCCTGGTCCAGGCCGACCTGACGGTGGTCGCCCCCGGTCCCCTGGAACCGGAGCTGGCCGAGGAAATGAGCCTGGTCGCGGACGTCGAGTCCGCGGGCAGCGCCACCGTCTACCGGGTGAGCGAGGCCAGCGTGCGCCGGGCACTCGACGCCGGCCGCACGGCCACCGACCTGCACGAACTGTTCCGCCGCCGCTCCCGCACCCCGGTGCCGCAGGGACTGACCTACCTCATCGACGACGTCGCCCGCCGACACGGGCGGCTGCGCGGTGGCTCGGCCGGGTCCTTCCTGCGCTGCGACGACCCTCTGGTGCTCACCGAGGTGCTGGCCAGCCCGATGGCCGCCAAGCTGGAACTGCGCCGGATCGCGGACACCGTGCTGATCAGTCCGCTCCCGCTGGCCGACGTGCTGGAGGGGCTCCGCGGCGCCGGCTTCTCCCCCACCGCCGAGGGACCGGACGGTCAGGTGCTGGACCTGCGACCCGCCGGGCGCCGCACCCAGCCCCGAGCCCGTGACCAGCACCAGGCCCCGCTCCCCACCCCTGCCTCACCGGAACAGCTCCGCACGGTGGTGAACCAGATCCGGGCCGGGGACCGCGCCGCGAGCGTCCGCCGTGGGGCGACCGTGTCCTCGGGTTCCGGGGACACCCGGGCCGCCCTGCACCTGCTGCGGCACGCGATACAGCACAGGCGCAGTGTCTGGTTGGGCTTCGTCGACTCCTACGGGGTGGGGGCACAGCACATCGTGGAGCCGATCAGCATCACCGGCGGGATGCTCAACTGCTTCGACACCGTCGAAGGCGGCTTGCGGGCCTTCCCGGTGCACCGCATCACCAGCGTGGCCCTGGTCGAGGACAACGCGGCCTCCGACGACTCCCCCCGGAACCGCTGACCCGGGCAGCCCTCGCAGGCACCGGCCCGGAGGGCGGGTGACGGAAACACGACGGCCGACCGGTGGCGGGCACTCGGCTCGCACACCGGCCGGCCGGAACGACCCGTGTCGGGTCAGCGGCTGTTGGCCGGCTGGCTCATCCACTGACGCATCGCGTGCTCCACCAGCGTGATCAGCGTCTGCTTGGTGGACTCACGGCTGCGCGCGTCACACGTGATGATCGGCACCGTCTCGTCGATCGTCAGTGCCTCGCGCACGTCCTCGATCCGGTGGTGCAGCAGCCCGTCGAAGCAGTTGATCGCCACGATGTAGGGCAGCTGCCGGTCGTCGAAGAAGTCGATCGAGGCGAACGCGTCGGCCAGGCGCCGGGTGTCGACCAGCACGACGGCACCGATCGCGCCGCGCACCAGGTCGTCCCACATGAACCAGAACCGGTGCTGACCAGGAGTACCGAACAGGTACAGGATCAGGTCGCTGTCCAGCGAAACCCGACCGAAGTCCATGGCCACCGTGGTGGTGACCTTGCCCGGCGTCGCCGACAGGTCGTCGATGCCGACACTGGCCTGAGTCATCACCGCTTCGGTGGTCAGCGGGACGATCTCGGAGACTGAGCCGACGAACGTCGTCTTGCCCACACCGAACCCACCGGCCACGACGATCTTCGCCGAGGTGGTGGCCTGCCTGGTGTCCGGGCGGGGGTTAGAGCCTGCGGAGCCCACTGAGCACCCTTTCCAAGAACGCAAGGGACGGCCGGTCCCCCATGACCAGGCCGCTCTGGTGGATCATGACCAAACCGAGGCTGGCCATGTCGCCGATCAACACCCGCACGACGCCGAGCGGCAGTCGCAGGTGTGCAGCGATCTCGGCCACGGACCGGGTCTCCGTGCACAGACCGACGATCGAGCGGTGCTCCGGAAGCAACGCGGCGTCACGTTCCAGACCACGCTCGCTCGTGGAGACCAGCGCCTCGATTGGCAAATCGGCGGATGGACGGGTCCGTCCCCGGGTACGGGTGTAGGGACGGACCAGAGAACCGGACTCCTCAGCCGGTTCCGGCGGCGGGGGCGGCGACCAGCTCTGCTCGGGTTCGCGACTGGCCGGAGGGTAGTCCGGCACGCTGGTGCCGAACAGGTCCGCACCGGGTCCGCCGAACAGCCCGCCTCCGTAGCCCTCCATGGAGGCCGGGTTGGGCAGACCGCCGGCGCCCCGCTCCTCGCCCACCGTGTCGCGGTAGAGCGCGTGATCACCCGAACTCTCGTAACCCGGGTCCGCGTAGCCGGCGGGTTCCCGGTGGCCGTACCCGCCGTCGGCCCAGTCGCGGTAGTTGTCCCGGTACGCGTGGCGGTCGTCGCCGTAGTCAGGACCGGTGGTCATCGCACCGTCACCCCCAACATCCCCAGATCATCTACGGGCAGCGCCGTGCAACTGGGCGCGCAACTCGGGTGTCAACTGCTGGCCGACTCGCTCCACGAGCAACGTCATCTCGTAGGCGACGAGCCCGATGTCGCAGTTCGGTGCAGCGAGTACGGCGAGGCACGAGCCATCGCTGATGGACATCAGGAACAGGTAACCCCGTTCCATCTCCACGACGGTCTGGGCGACGTTACCGGCTTCGAAGCACCGAGCGGCTCCCTGGGTCAGGCTCACCAGGCCCGAAGCCACCGCGGACAGCTGCTCGGCACGGTCCCTGGGGAGCCCCTGAGAGCCGGCGAGCAGCAGACCGTCTGCGGAGACCACCACGGCGTGTGCGACACCGGGCACTCGGCGGACGAAGTCGGTGATCAACCAACCGAAGCTGCCAGGCTGCTGGACGGACGCGGTCACTCCTGCTCCTCGTCGTGACGGCTCTGGGACGAACGGGAAGATTCACCAACGGATCGTGCCGACTGGTCCTCGAGACGGTGCCGACCGCGACGCACGCCCTGCTGGAGGCTGGACATACGGCCGCGAACGGCCTCGGCGGACCGTGGTGGGAACATCGGCACCTTCGTCGGCTGGCTCGAACGCGGGGTCGCCGAGCCCGGTACGAGGTGCGCCTTGGGCACCCGCTTGGGCAGGCCGGCCGCGGTCGTCCCGCCGGTGGTCGGGTTGAGCAGCGCCTGGGCTGCCTTCCAGCCCTCGTCGCCGGCACCCCAACCCGCCGACTGCTGCACCTTGGCCTGCTCCGTGCGCTGCTGCCGGCGCGGCAGCGGCTTCGGCTCAGGCGTGTGCTGGGTCTGCTGGGCGGGAGCCGGCGCCTCGGCCTGCTGCCCACCGCGCGCCGTGCCCTGCGTGGGCCGCTGGCCGGCGCCCGAACCGGTGGACGTGTCCGTCGAGCCGGAACGGAGGTGATCCGACGGCCGCGGCGGAGCCGTCTCCTCCGGGATCTCGTCGGCCACGCTCTGGAACCACTGACTGAGCACCGCCTCGTAGATCGGCAGCCGCTCGGTCGGCGCGTCCACGCTCTGCTGTGCCCCTGCGGTCCCCTGCGACTCGGAGTCGGCGGGGCGAGAGGCACCACCGTCCCAGGAGGTCGACGCCGGCTCGTCGAGCTGCGAGGACGACGGCTGGGCGGCGGACAGGTTGGTCTTGGTGGAGTCGTCCGTCCAGAACAGACTCCCCGGACCGTACTCACCGGAGCTGGTCGAGGGCGGCGGGCCACACCTGCCGTCCTGCTCTCCGTCGTCCGCCAACTCGAGCTCGGAGTGGATGTCCTGGTCCTCGAAGCCGGCACCCGACCGCTGGGCGTAGGGGTCCGTCGGCTGGATCTGGCGGGTCGGCTCGCCCGCCGCGTCCGTGGTGTCCTGCGGGACCGCCGCCGGATCGTCGTTCTGGGCACCGGACTCCTGCACCTGCACGGACACCCCGAGCGGCTGGAGCGCCGGAACCTGCCGCGTCGGCTGGGCCGACTGTGCGGCCGAGCCGCCCAACGCGGGCTGCGGACCGGTGGACGGGCCCAGCGGAGGCAACGCGGGCTGCGGACCGGTGGACGGACCCAGCGGGGTCAGCGCGGACTGCGGACCGGTCTGCGAGGCCGAGGGGAACGAGCCGGTGAGCGGGTTGTCGCCCGCCTGCTCGATGATCAGGTCCTTCGGCAGCATGACCAGCGCCGTGATGCCGCCGTCGACGTAGTCGGTACGCAGCTGGACCTTGATGTTGTGCCGCTTGGCCAGCCGCGCGACCACGTACAGGCCCATGCGACGGGAGACACCGACGTCGACCCGCGGCGGGTTGGCGAGCCGCTCGTTGGCCTCCTCCAGGTCCTGGTCGGACATACCCACGCCGCGGTCGGTGATCTCGATGACCAGCTCCTTGGCGCGGGTGCGGGCGATGCGCACCGTGACCCGGGTCTGCGGGTCGGAGAAGGCGGTCGCGTTGTCCAGCAGCTCGGCAACCAGGTGCACCACGTCGTTGACCGCACGACCGAGGAGCGCGACCTCCGGTCCCGGCGTGACGTCGACACGGGCGTACTGCTCCACCTCGGACACGGCGGCGCCCACGATCTCGGAGATCGGCACCGGCCGGGTGAGGCGGCGGGACAGATCGGTACCCGCGAGAACCAGCAGGTTCTCCGAGTTGCGCCGCATACGGGTGGCCAGGTGGTCCAGCTCGAACAGGTGGGCCAGCTGGTCCGGGTCCTGCTCGTCCTGCTCCAGGCGGTCGATGAGGCTGAGCTGTCGCTCGACCAGGGCCTGGCTGCGCCGGGACAGGTTGACGAACATCGCGTTGACGTTCGCCCGCATCAGCGCCTGCTCGGCCGCCATCCGGATCGCCTCGTTGTGCACCGCGTCGAACGCACGGGCCAGCTGACCGATCTCCTCGGTGGTGTGGACGTTCACCGGCTCCACGGAGACGTCCGGCACCGAGGAACCCTCGGTCTTCTCCAGGCGCTCGATGGCCTCGGGCAGCTTGTGCTGCGCCACCTCCAGCGCGGTGCGCCGCAGCACGCGCAGCGGACTGAGCAGGGTCCGGGCGACGTACGAGGTGAGCGCCAGGGTCAGGATGAAGATGAGGACGACCGTGACGACCTCGATGGTGGCGAACTGCACCTCGTCGTTGGCGAGCGACTCGGCCTGCTCGCGCAGCGCGGTGAGGCCACCCTCCTCGACCGCGCGCAGCATGCCGACGGTCGCGGCCGAGACCTCGTTCCACTGGGTCGTACCGAGCCGCTCGGCGCTGTCCGCGTTGATCGGGTCACCGCGCTCGTGGCTCAGCAGGGCACGCAGCTTGATGCGCTGCCGGACGTCGACCTCGGCACCGGCGACGGTCCTGAAGAACGCGTCACGCAGCTCAGGCGGAGCCGCGTTGTTGAACTCGTCGAGTGCGGCGGCGTACTGCGCGTCGGCACTCCGCACCTGGTCCGCCTCGTCCGACTCGAAGGACTCACGGAAGAGCGCGGAGGTCAGCAGCGCCTGCTGCCGGGAGACCGCTTCCTTGGCCCGGGTCAGCGCCTCCAGCGCACGGGCCGCCTGAGCCGCGGTGTTCTGCGCCGCCTCGGTGGTCGAGCTCGCCGTGACGGTCTGCTTGTGGACCTCGAGCAGTTCACCGATGAGGCTGGAGTAGGCGACGGTCACACCGTAGGCGGGGTAGCCGCTCAGTGCGGCGTCGCGCAGGGCGGGCAGGTTGTCCAGACGGTAGAAGGCCTGCTCGAGCGGCTTGATCAGGAGGGGGTTGAGGTCCTCCCGGTACTCGGCCACCGTGGCCTTCAGCTCGGTGATGGACGCGTCCACCTTGGTGAACTGCTGGTCCATCGCGGTGCGGTCGCCCTGTGGGTTGGCACCGCCGGCACCGATGAAACGGATGACTTCGGCCCGCTCACCCTGCAGCGCGTGGACCAGTCCGGCCACGTCCTCGCTGACGCTGACGTGTTTGACGATCCGCCAGTACTGGTCCGCGCTCTCCACCGAGTTCGCCACACGGAGCCCACCGAACACCAGTGAGGTGAGGGTGGGGACGAGGAGAATCGCGGCGAGCTTGCTGCGCAGGCGCCAGTTCCAGATACCGGAACGGCGCCGAGGCTTGTTCGGCGCAGTGTCACCGCGCCGGAATTCGGAGGACGCGGTGGCCCCAGCGCGGGCGTCCTCACGGTCCTCCGCGGGCAGGGAATCCAGGCTGCCCTGGGGAGAGGTGTCCTGACGGGCCACGATCAGCTAGTCCTCCAGGTCGCACCGGAGCCTACGGCGTTCTTGTCGGCGACGGCGTCCGGCCGAGCAGCGGCAAAGTGGTCGAAGACAAGGGGGGAGGACCTGATCGGGCCCATCCGATGACGGTGTGAACGGTTCACCACAACCACGCCTAGTTCCTCACGGGCGAGACGAGCGATGCCCGCGTGTTCGGCACGTACTCCTGCCGGTTCCGGGGCAGCCGGGCCGCGGAGAGCGGCGACGTCGGCACAGCGGCCGCTGCGGCTCGATTCGTCATCCTTACTCCCTCGCGTGACACCCTCGATGGTGCAAACACCCCGGTCGGAGCGGAGTGTACTCACCCTGGGCAAGCACTCCTCAGCACGACCGCCCCACAGTGGTCACACTTTTGAGTGACAGTGCGCATATGAAGAGTGCACTCAACACCCTCCGTTGTCCATAGCACGGTCACCTCATCCTGCCTTCGCCACACCGAGCGACGATGATCACCCCTTCTCTTGCTTCGTGGCGGACTCCGATCACGACGTCGCGATCGCTCCACAGTGCGCGGAGAACGTCGATCTACCTGCAGCAGAAGCGTCGAACATCGCCACCGGACCACCACGGGCACTTAGTCGACGAGTCCTACTTGGACACCCAAATGGTTGCGCTGGGTAACCAACGTGCTCTTCCGTCGAACAGAAGGCGGCAAGCGGCCAACTAACGAGTGAGTGCTCTGTTGGTAACGATGATGTTGTAACCACAGACTGTTGTCTGTGTGTTCCACCTTCTAGGGTGGCACCGCCACTACCAGGCGTGCCCCACGCCATCGGCGTGCCCCACGCCCTGATCAGTTCTCATCGAGGAGAGAGTCAGCATGGTTCGACGCGACGGCCGTGCCGCGCCGAGATCCCACCCGCTCCGCTCCCTGCTGAAGGCGGCCACCGCACTGACCGCCGCAGTCACCCTGGCCGGCTGCAGCCTGCTCGGCGGTTCGAACACCGACGAGGCCCAGGGCAACGACAAGGTCGAGAAGGAGCGCATCACCATCGGCGTCCAGCCGGTGGTCGACCTGGCCCCGGTCCACCTGGCGATCAAGAAGGGCTACTTCGCCGAGGAGGGCCTCCAGGTCGAGCTGGTTGACACCCCGGGTGGTCCCCAGGCCGTCACGGACATGATCGGCGGTGCGCTGGACTTCGCCTTCGCCAGCCACGTGCCCTTCTTCATCAACCAGTCCCAGGGCACTGCCCGGCTGAAGATCGTGGTGGACGGCTACGCGGCCAAGGACAACGTCATGGTCCTCATGGCACCGCCGAACTCTCCGGTCAAGGGACCGCAGGACGTCCCGGGCAGGCGGGTGGCGGTGGTCTCCGAGGGCAGCATCTCGGACACCTCGGTCAAGGCCGTCCTGAAGGACCACGGCCTGGACTACAACAACGTCAAGTGGCAGATCCTGTCCTTCCCGGCCATGATGGCCGGATTCAACGACGGCACGTTCGACGCCGCCCTGCTGGTCGAGCCGTTCATCACCCAGGCACAGAAGCAGTTCGGCGCGGTGAAGGTGTTCGACGCCGCCTCCGGTCCCAACGCCGAACTGTCGCTGGCCGGCTACGCCACCACCGAGGATTTCGCGAAGAAGTACCCCAAGACCGTGGCCGCCTTCCAGCGGGCGGTGCTCAAGGCTCAGGCCGAGGCAGCCGACCGTAAGGTGGTCGAGGAGCTGGTCGCCGAGTACACCAACATCGACAAGGAGACCATCTCCCTGATGAACCTGGGTTCGTTCCCGACCAGCGTGGAGGCGGTCCGGCTGCAGCGGGTCGCCGACCTGCTCCTGGAATTCCAGCTGATCTCCGGTCCGGTGAACGCCGAGGAGATGGTGTTCCGGCCGGAATCCCAGGAATCCCAGCAGTGATCTCGGAGAAGCACTAGACACCATGCGCTCCGTCACCCGGAGCCTGCTCGGACTGGCCGGCTTCCTCCTGTTCTGGGAGGTGGTCGGCCGGTCCGGGCTGGCCGAACAGGACTACCTACCGCCCACTTCCGTCATCCTGGTCGAGCTGGTCGATCTGCTCACCCAACAGAAGTTCCTGCTCGACCTGATCGCCACCGTGCTCGCGTGGCTCATCGCCCTCGGCATCGCCACCGTGGTCGCGGTCCCGCTCGGACTGCTGCTGGGCAGCGTCCCGATCCTGCGCACCGGCACCAGAGCGGTCATCGAGTTCCTGCGTCCGATCCCGTCCGTGGCGCTGATCCCGCTGGTCATCGTGGCCTTCGGCGGCGGACCCGACGCGAAGATCGCCCTCGCCGTCTACGCCGGCGTGTGGCCGATCCTGCTCAACGCCGTCTACGCCCTCGACGAAGTGGATCCGTTGCTGATCCAGACCGCCCGTTCCTTCGGGTTGGGCCGGCTGGCGGTCCTCCTCCGGGTCTCCCTGCCCAGCGCGGCGCCGTTCGTGCTCACCGGTATCCGGGTCTCCGCCGCCATCTCGCTGGTCGTGGTGATCACCACCGAGATGACCGCCGGAGGTTCCGTCGGCCTCGGCCGGTTCATCCTGGAGATCAGCACCAACAGTGCCGTGATGGCCCCGGTGTTGGCCGCGACCGTGATCGCCGGTCTCTGCGGCTGGCTGGCCAACAGCTCCCTGGAATGGGCACAGCGCCGCTGGCTCCCGTGGAGCACCACGACGACGAGGGAGGCCGAGTGAGCACCTCCACCAGGCCAACCGCGCCCGAGAGCCAACCGGGAACGGACACCTCGCACGACACAGGAGAGCCCATGGCCGGACCCACCGGGCCCCGCACATCCTGGTTGCGCCGGGTCGACTGGAAGCACCTCGTCCACAGCTGGGGACCGTTCCTGGTCCTCGTGTGCTGCTGGGAGCTGATCACCCTGGCCGTGGGCAGTCCGTTCTTCCCACCGCCGACCACCATCCTGGGTGCCGGGTTCGAACTGTGGTTCGGTGGACCGGCGTCCCAGCTCTTCCTGGGTGATCCCGTCTTCGACGACATCCTGCCCAGCCTGCGCCGCATGCTCACGGCCTGGCTGCTGGCCTGCGCCATCGGTATCCCGCTCGGCATGGCCCTCGGTCGGTCGACCGTCGCCATGGCGTACACCGGCGCGTTGCTGTCCTTCCTCCGCGCCATGCCCCCGCCGGCCCTGCTCCCGGTGTTCATCGTCCTGTTCGGCCTGGCCGACGAGATGCGGATCGCCACCATCGTGTTCGCGGTGCTCTGGCCGATCCTGCTCAACACCGTGGACGGTGCGCAGTCGGTGGACCAGGTCAAGGAGCAGACCGCACGGGCCTTCCGCATCCCCCGCTGGCAGTGGGTGACGGGCGTCGTGCTGCCGGCCGCCCTGCCGAAGATCATGGCCGGGCTCCGGGTGAGCCTGTCGCTGTCGCTGGTGGTCATGGTCATCTCCGAGCTGGTGGGGTCCGCCGACGGCATCGGATACAAGATCCGGTATGCGCAGGTCACGGCCAACATGCCCGCCATGTGGGCCTGGATCGTGCTGCTCGGGATCCTCGGCTACGCGCTGAACACGCTGCTGCTGGCATTCGAACGCAGGGTGCTGTCGTGGCACCCCTCGCAGAACGCCGCCCAGTCGGCCAAGACAGGAGGATGACGTGCCGACCATGCTCGAGGTGACCGACCTCGGCCACACGTACCGTGCCAAGGAAGGCGAGCACACCGCCATCGACCGGCTCTCCTTCACCGTCGAGGCCGGCCAGCTGGTGTGCATCGTCGGGCCGTCCGGGTGCGGCAAGTCGACCCTGCTCCGCTGCCTCTCCGGCCTGCAGGAGCCGACCCGCGGCGAGGTCAGCCTGCACGGCGACCCGGTCAAGGGTGTGCCGAAGGACCTGGCCGTGGTGTTCCAGGACTACAGCCGTTCGTTGTTCCCCTGGCTCACCGTCCAGCGCAACGTCGAGTTCCCGCTGCGCCGCACCCTGGGCAAGGCCGAGCGCCGGGAGCGGGCCCGTGAGGCCCTGGAGTGGGTGGGGCTGGGTGCACACGCCCGTAAGTTCCCGTGGCAGCTCTCCGGTGGTATGCAGCAGCGGGTGGCCATCGCCCGGGCGCTGGCCTACCGCCCCTCGCTGCTGCTGATGGACGAGCCGTTCGCCTCGGTCGACGCGCAGACCAGGTTCGAGCTGGAGGACCTGGTACTGCGGGTGCGCAAGGAGTACGGCACGACCATCCTGCTGGTCACCCACGACATCGACGAGAGCGTGTACCTGGGTGACCGGGTGCTGGTGCTGTCGAAGTCCCCGGCCCGCCTGCTGGCCGACCTGACCGTCGACCTGCCGGAGGAGCGGGACCAGATCACCACCCGCGAGTCGGAGGTGTTCGTCGCGCTGCGGGCCGAGGTCGCCCGGCTGCTGCACAGCAAGGCGGCCCAGGAGCCCACCGCGGGCGAGGACGTCACCGCCGCGGCCGACGCCTCCGGCACCGAGCAGTCCACGTCGGACAGTCCGGCGGTTGCCACCTCCGGGAAGACCGGGAAGGACACCGCGGAGGCCACGTCCGCCGCGACGACCGAGGCCGGGACCACCGAGGCCGAGGGCACAGAGTCGGCTCCGCAGCAGACTCGGGACGCGGACGCCACCGACAGCGGATCCGAGACCGACGCCACGGCGGAGGCCGGGACCGCGGAATCCGCCTCGTCGCAGGCTCAGGACAGCGCCGGTGACGGCCGGACCGGTGCCGCCTCCCCGGCGGAGGCCCCCGCCGGGTCCACCACGGACACCCCGACCGAGACCGCGGAGAAGACGGAGGCCGCAGAATCCGGCACCGCCGAGACGGCCACCGAGAAGTCGGACGCGGCCCCGGCGGAGACCGCGGAGCCCACCACCGCCGAGGCCGACGCCGACAAGACCGACGCCGCCAAGGGCGACGTCAAGGCGGACACCACGGAAACCGCCACCGAGCAGGCGGAGACCGCCAGGACCGACACCACGGCGGAGGAGGCCCCGGGGACGGACGCCGCGGAGGTCACCGCCGAGAAGGCCGACACCACGGAAGCGGACGCCACGGCGAACACGGCGGAGGCCGACGTCAAGACCACCGCCGAGGCCGACGCCGACAAGGCCGACGCCGCTAAGGCCGACGTCAAGGCGGACACCACGGAAACCGCCACCGAGCAGGCGGAGACCGACAAGACCGACGCCGCGAAGACGGACACCGAGGCCTCGGCCGAACCGACCGAGGCGGAGAAGCCTGCTCCGGCGCCCAAGACACGCCGCCGGAGCACCACGTCCGGCAGCACCCGCAAGACGACGACCACCCGCAGCGGCGCCAAGAGCAAGAGCGCTGGTACGACGAAGAGCACGAGCGGAACCAAGAGCACCCGCTCCACGCGGTCGACCACGAAGTCCAAGACCTCGGCCACTACCAAGTCGACCACGAGCAAGTCGACCACCACTGCCAAGTCGAGGACGAGCAGGTCGACGACCAGCAGGAAGAAGGCCGACGAAACCGGTGGCGACAACGCCACCAACTGAGTTCCGCAACGGAAGGCCCGGAGCGCCCGAAGGGTTCTCCGGGCCTTCCGTCGTCCGGGTCAGCGCACCACGACACATCGACGGCACGTCGGCGGTCACTCCCGTGAGCAGCGCGACGAACCCCGTGGCAACGCCGACAACCGGTCGAAATTCATGTGCCCTTCCGCTCCTTGGACGCCGGACGGCGATTCCGCACTCACCGCCCGACAGCCGGTGTGGACGAACGCTTCCCTCCAGGAGACGCAGAGCTCACGAATTCGTTGCTCGGCAAGAATCCTTTTCTGTCCAGTGAGAAGGGCGTCCGGCCGTCACACTCCGAACGACCGGACCGACACATCCGTCGAGATCACAGAAGTTCCAGGCAGTAGGTGACGGGCGGTTCGGGGTAGGCGGCGCCGTGGGCGCCCTCCCCGCAGATACCCTCGTCGACCTCTCCCTCGGCCACCCTGCTGACCCTGAGCCGGGCCGACTCGTCCTCGCACGAGACCTTGCGCAGGTCGGTGTCCTTGTCACCGGCACCGTCCACCGTGTAACAGGCCCCCTCGATCAGGTTGGGGATCAGGCACACCTTGAACTCGGGGCCGACCAGACGCGTCTCGTAGTACTCGCTGTAGTCCTCGTTCGGACAGGTGGCGCTCGTCGTGTCGAACACCACGGCCACCTTCAGCTTCGCCTCGACCGAGTCACAGGGGTGGATCGTGAGCGTGGCGCTGGTCATGTCACCGACCAGGTTCGCGCAGTCCCCGACCTGCGGCTTCCGCCCGTCACTGTTCTTGGTGGTCGTGGTCTGGGACGTGGTGGGACGGGTGCGGGTCTTCTCGGCGGTCGTGGTGCTGGTGGTGGAGGTGGGAGCCGCCACGGTGGTGCCGGAGTCGTCGTCGGACCCCAGGTTCAGGTAGACGAACACACCGCCCACGATCAGCAGGACCGCCACCAGGGACAGCGCCACCCACATACCGGTGCGCCCCCCACGCTTGGGCGGTTCCGAGGAAGGGGACATGCCGTACAAGGGCTGGGTGGCGCCCTCGGGTGTGGGGCCGGTGTACGGGGTGTAGCTGCCGTAGTAGGGCTGCGGTGTCGCCCCCGACTGGGCCGGAAGACCGTAGGGGTCCGACTGCGGGAAGCCCGGCTGGGGCTGGCCGCCACCGGCGGCACCGTACGGGTCGTAACCGCCCGGACCGAACGGGCCGTTGGAGCTCGTCATGGTTCCCCTTGGCGTCGAAGGTGGGTGCGAATCGCCAGCTTGCCAAGAACATGCCGTCGCGCGGCAGTCGTTTCACAGAGCTGGGACCATTCACTTCCTCAATCTCAACCGTCGCGGGCCCGCACCGGCGGTGCGGGCCCGCGACGGAACGAACGATGACCTCGTCGACGCCGGATCCGCGGCGCCGGCCTGCTCGCGGTGTGGGGTCAGGCTTCCTTCAGGCAGTAGGTCACCGGAGGCTCGGCGTAGGAGAGCACGATCGCCTCCTCGGCCAGGCAGAGCGACGAGTCGTTCTGCCCCTTGATCACCTTCGCGACCCGGAGCGCACCGGAGGCATCGCAGTTGCCCTTGACGACCGACGGGCCGTCCTCGTCCTTGCCCTCGGAGATGCAGTCGCCTTCGGACAGGTTCGGCATCAGGCAGAGCTTGTAGCCCGAGCCCCTGGTCTCCTCCATGACCAGTTCGTCGTACTCACCCTCCGGACATTCGGCGTCCGAGTCGTCCAACACCTTGGCGACCTGGTAGATCGCCTCGTTGTCGCTGCAGTCCAGCTTCGTGTACTCCGGGTCGTCCCTCGGGCCGGTGATCCTGGCACAGTCACCCACCTCGGCCTGCCGGGGGTCGTTGAGGGAGGAGACGAAGCCCACAACGAGCACCAGGATCGCGGCGGCGACCGAGACGATGACACGCACCACCGACTTCTTCTTGGCCGGTGGCTGTGCAGCCGGGGCCGGCTGGCCCGGGAACGGCCCACCGGCACCGGGCTGCCCCGGGAACGGCCCACCGGCAACCGGCTGACCCGGCACCGGCTGACCCGGCACCGGCTGGTTCGGGTTCGGCTGGTTCGGGTTCGGCTGTGCAGGCGGGGTCGCGCCACCTGGCTGCATGGGGGTGGTCATCGCTTCCTTTCCTCGGCAACCGCGAACGAGCAACAGTCGTCCGGGCTGATCACGGTGTTCGAACGGTAGCGAAAGGTTCGGACAGTCTCACGAGGTTTGCCGCTGCGAGTTCACCATGGAACTCCACCGACAGAAGAAAACCGTATTCCTGTGCACTGCGTGACAAAAAGATCACGAAAAGTAACGTGACGGGAAACGTGGAGGCCGCCCGCGCCGGCGGAGGATTGCGCCCGACACGAACGGCCTCGAAACTCACCGCACCGGTACTGCGGACACCGCTCTCGCCTGACGCCAGTGCGATGTCCCGGATCTCCGGAATCCCTTATCCGCGATCAGGATGCCTCTGCAAGGCAGATGGTGGTCGGCGGCTCGGAATAGACGAAGTACCCGTCGTCGTCCCTGCCGCACGCCGAGTCGCCCTCGGAGGTGGACACCACCTTCGTCACCTCGTAGGCACCCGACTCGGTGCAACTCACCTTCTTGGTGTTTTTCGTCACGATTTCCTGGACGATGCACTCGCCCTCGGTGACGTTCAACATCAGGCAGAGTCTGTAACTGGGGCCGCGCCGCTGCGACACCGTGTACGTCGCATAGTCACCCGACGGGCAGTTTCCCGACGAGTTGTCGAGCACCTTGGCCACCTTGTAGACGGCGTTGGGGTCCGAGCACGACAGCGCCTCGTACTCGGCGCTCTTGCCAATATCCTGCGAGGCGCTGGCGCAGTCACCGACCTCCGCCTTCGCCCCGTCGTCGGTGGCGTAGTTGATGGCGTAACGCACGACGGCGATCAGGGCCACCACCACGAGAGTCACCACCAGACCCGCCACCCGGGCACCGCAACCGGTGCGGGGTTTGGCCGGCGGAACGGGTCCCGGCATCCCCGGTCCCGGCGGCGGCATTCCTGGTCCCGGCGGCGCGGCCGGCGGCGGCATTCCTGGTCCCGGCGGCGCGGCTGGCGGCGGAGCGGCGAACGGCTGGCCGGCCGGGGCCGGGCCGGCGAACCCGGCGGGCGGTGCCGCCGGAGGCGCCGGCGGAGGGAACGGCCCAGCAGGGGGCGGAGCAGATGGATAGGGGCCGCCCGGTGGCATGGGGACAGACATCGAACCCTCTCGGACAAAAAGGACATAAAGACATACGGAGGCCAAGACGGCCTCCTCACCAGGGGGTGAAAGTTAGCGGAAAGATCAACGACGTGTGAACGGTTTCCTCGATCCGTGGTCCGAGCAACAACCACGCCTCGGCCACCGAGCCCGTGACCGCGGTCTCCGAATGGTGGAACACTGGGTAACGGTTTACCGCTCGCCCGGCCGGAAGGAACCGAGCCCGTGACCGACGGACCGCTGATCGTCCAGTCCGACAAGACCCTGCTGCTGGAGGTCGACCACCCCCTCGCCGACGAGGCGCGCATCGCGATCGCCCCGTTCGCCGAGCTGGAACGCGCACCCGAGCACGTGCACACCTACCGGGTCACCCCGCTGGCCCTGTGGAACGCGCGCGCGGCGGGGCACGACGCCGAACAGGTGGTGGACGCCCTCGTGCGGTACTCGCGCTACCCGGTACCGCAGCCGCTGCTGGTCGACATCGTGGACACCATGGGTCGGTTCGGCCGGCTCCAGCTGCTCAACCACCCGGCACACGGCCTGGTGATGGTCTCCCTGGACCGCGCGGTGCTGGAGGAGGTGCTGCGCAACAAGAAGATCACCCCGATGCTCGGAGCGCGCATCGACGAGGACACCGTCGTGGTGCACCCCAGCGAGCGGGGCCGGCTCAAGCAGGCGCTGCTGAAGGTGGGCTGGCCGGCCGAGGACCTGGCCGGTTACGTCGACGGCGAGCACCACCCGATCAACCTGGTCGAGGACGGTTGGACGTTGCGCGACTACCAGCGCCAGGCGGCGCAGGCGTTCTGGGCCGGCGGGTCCGGTGTGGTCGTGCTCCCGTGCGGCGCCGGAAAAACGCTGGTCGGGGCGGCGGCCATGGCCCAGGCCCAGGCGACCACGCTGATCCTGGTCACCAACACCGTGGCGGGACGGCAGTGGAAGCGCGAACTGGTGGCGCGGACCTCGCTGA
Organism: Pseudonocardiaceae bacterium; assembly: GCA_036562635.1. Lineage (GTDB taxonomy): Bacteria > Actinomycetota > Actinomycetes > Mycobacteriales > Pseudonocardiaceae > DATCJU01. The sequence goes on along the minus strand of DATCJU010000158.1, from coordinate 19,553 downwards.
CCGAGGACGAGATCGGCGAGTACTCGGGAGAGAAGAAGGAGATCCGCCCGGTCACCATCGCCACCTACCAGGTGATCACCCGGAAGACCAAGGGGGAGTACCGGCATCTCGAGCTGTTCGACTCCCGGGACTGGGGCCTGATCATCTACGACGAGGTGCACCTGCTGCCCGCCCCCGTGTTCCGGATGACGGCCGATCTGCAGTCACGTCGCCGCCTGGGGCTGACCGCCACGCTGGTGCGTGAGGACGGCCGTGAAGGGGACGTGTTCTCCCTGATCGGCCCCAAGCGGTACGACGCGCCGTGGAAGGACATCGAGGCCCAGGGCTGGATCGCCCCCGCGGAGTGCGTCGAGGTGCGGGTGACGCTGACCGACGCCGAGCGGCTGTCCTACGCCACGGCCGACCCGGAGGAGCGCTACAAGCTGTGCTCCACGGCCCGCACCAAGCTTCCGGTGGTCCGGGCGATCCTGGACCGGCACCCGGGGGAGCAGGCACTGGTCATCGGCGCCTACCTGGACCAGCTGGAGGAACTGGGTGCGGCGCTGGACGCGCCGATCGTGCAGGGTTCGACCCGCAACCGGGAGCGCGAGGCGCTGTTCGACGCGTTCCGACGCGGGGAGCTGCGCACCCTCGTGGTGTCCAAGGTCGCCAACTTCTCCATCGACCTGCCCGAGGCCTCGGTCGCGGTCCAGGTCTCCGGCACGTTCGGGTCCCGGCAGGAGGAGGCGCAACGGCTGGGCCGCCTGCTCCGCCCCAAGGGGGACGGCCGGCAGGCCCACTTCTACTCGGTGGTGGCCCGGGACACCCTGGACACCGACTACGCCGCCCACCGGCAGCGCTTCCTCGCCGAGCAGGGCTACGCATACCGGATCGTCGACGCCGAGGACCTGCTCGGGCCCGCCCTCCCCGAGGTGGGCTGACCGGGACCACCGCGAGGGTGCGGGTCATCGACCGGGCCGGGTCAGCCCCGCCTCCGCCGCGCCACGGCTGAGCACCACCTCGTCGATGCGTTCCAACGCCCTGGCACGGCGCTCCGGATCGATCCCTCCCCCGTCGGGTGCGGTGAGGTCCACCACCCGCACCGGTGAGCCCAGCTTGATCAGGGTGGGCAGGTACTCGGCCTGCTCCACCCGCCAGCGGTCCCCGTCCCGGGCGAAGGTGAACCGGGCGATCACCCCTTCCTCGGTCCTGCCGTTCGCCAGGGCCTGCACCGCCACGTGGTTGCCCAGGCCGTAGGCCACCCACTCGTCGCCGATCCGTTCGAACGGCTGCACCACGTGGGCGTGGTGCCCGATGATCAGGTCGATGTCGGGGTCCGGAAGAAGTTGCCGGGCCAGTGCCTGCTGCTCCTCGGTGGGCGCGTGCTGGTACTCCGCCCCCCAGTGCAGGGCGACGACCACCACGTCGGCACCCGCCCGCCGGGCCGCCCTGGCCTGGGCCAGCACCTCCTCGACGTCCAGCAGGTTGGCCATCCACTCCTTGCCCTGGGGGCGTTGGAAGCCGTTGAAGCCGTAGGTGAAGGACACCAGCCCGACACGCGCCCCGTTCACCTCCAGCAGGAGCGGTTGCTCGGCCTCCTGCTTGGTGCGGGCCGAGCCGGTGTGCCGGATCCCCGCCGCGTCCAGTGCCTCCAGGGTGGTGGCCACCCCCTGCTCTCCCTGGTCCAGGGTGTGGTTGGAGGCGGTGGTGCACGCGTCGTAGCCGGTGGCGGCCAGCGCCTCGGCGACCTCCGGCGGAGCGTTGAACACCGGGTAGCCCCGGAACGGTCCGTCGGCGTCCCCCAGCGGCACCTCCAGATGGCAGATCGCCAGGTCGGCCTCCGACACCACCGGCTGCACCCCGGAGAACAGCGGCCGGAAGTCCCGCCCGCCCCGGGCACGGCCCTCGGCGACGGACTGGGCGATCAGCGGCGTGTGGATCAGCACGTCACCGCTGGCCACCAGGGTGAACCGCTCCGGCTGCGGTTCGACACTGCTCGGTGGTGCGGCGGCCGCGGGTTCCATGCCGAGCGCCGGGCCGGGTTCACCGGGTTCCGGTGCCGTCCCGCACCCGGTGGTGACCAGTCCCAGTGCCAGCAGTGTCGTCGCGACCCGGCGTCCGCCGCACCACATCGCACCCTCCCCCGTGTCCGGCCCTCAGCGGGTCTCGTCCACCTGGGGCTTTCCCGGGGCGAGGTGCTTGCACCAACGACACCACTTCCGGGGCGGAGAACACCCCGACCGGGGGTCAACGGCGTCGGCGACGCAGCAGCGCGACGATGAACAGGATCGTTCCCACGACGGCGGCCAGCGGAACGAGACGCTTGGCCACCGGTCCTCCGGCCAGGCCGAGCAGGTCGATCGGCTCCGCCTCCTCCGGCTGCGGCCGGTCGGCCGTGACGGCCCGGCCCTCGTCGTGGCCGCGTGGTGCCGGGAAACGATCCGCCTCGACGACGGATGCCGGCCTCCGGGCACCGGCCGCCTCCCCGGCACCGGCGGGGGAGGCGAGTGCCGGCCCCGGCCGGTCCGGTTCCGCGGCGGAACCGGTGGCGGTCTCGGGTTGGGGCTCCGGAGGCGCCTCGGCCGCCTCCGGACCGGCCACCGTCTCCGGGACGCCCGTCACCCCCGGACCACGTTCCGAGGTGAGCCGGGCCGCCAGGCAGTCGGCGAACGATTCCAGCAGCTTCCCCGCCACCTCGGAGATCAGGCCGCGACCGAGCTGGGCGGGCCGTCCGGTGATGGCCAGGTCGGTGACCACGGTGACCGCGGTGCGCCCACCGTCGTCGGCGAGCGTCGCGGTCACCGTGGCCGACGCGGTTCCGTTGCCCCGGGTGTCCCGGCCGGACGCCTCGACGACGACCCGCCGGGTCGCGGCGTCGGTCTCCACGAACCGACCGCTGCCCTTGTAGAACAAGGAGACCGGCCCCAACCGCACCTTGACGGTGCCGGTGAACGTGTCACCGTCCACTCCGGTGAGCGTGGCGCCGGGCATGCACGGCGCGATCGTCTCCAGGTCGAGCAGCACCTCCCACGCCCGATCCACCGGCACCGGCACGGTGAAGTGGTGTTCCATCTGCACCGGGGTCAGCCTCCTCCACAGGGTGTTGTGGTCACTCGGTCATCGGTCTCGGACACCCGCGGCCGCGGACAGTGCCCGGCCGGTGAGCACGCGGGCCAGGTGCCTGCGGTACTCGGCGTCGGCACTGCCGTCACTGGCCGGATTGGTGCCCTCCACGGCGTGCTCGGCCGCCGCACGGATGGCCTCGGGCGTGGCCGGCAGTCCGAGGAGCGCCTGCTCCACGGCACGGGCCCGCACGGGCGTGCCCGCCATGTTGGTCAGCCCCACGCGGGCCCGTTCGATCCGTCCGTCGGTGATCCGGACCGCGGCGGCGACCGCGACGATCGACCAGGCCTGCGCCACCCGGCTGAACTTCTCGTAGTGGGCGCCCCAGTCGGTGTACTTGGGCACCCGGACCTCGACCAGCAGCTCGTTCGGCTCCAGCGCGGTGGTGAAGTAGTCCACGAAGAAGTCCGCCGCCGGCACGACACGGCGTCCGCCGGGGCCGACGATCACCATCTCGGCGTCCAGCGCCACCGCCGGGGCCAGCAGGTCCCCCGCCGGGTCGGCGTGGGCCAGGGCCCCGCCGAAGGTCCCCCGGTGCCGTACCTGTGGGTCGGCCACGGTACGGGTGGCGAGGGCGATCAGCTGGGCGTGCTGCCGCACCAGTGGGTCCCGTTCCACCTCGTGGTGGGTGGTCATGGCGCCGATGACCACGGCGTCGCCGGCGTCCCGGATGCCACGCAGCTCGGGAATCCGCCCCAGGTCGACGATCACCTCGGGTGCGGCCAACCGCATGCGCAGCACCGGCAGCAGGCTCTGCCCACCGGCCAGTACCTTCGCCTCGTCACCCGCCTCGGCCAACGCCCGCACCGCCTCGTCCAGGTCGGTGGGCCGGACGTACTCGAACGGAGCAGGGATCATCGGGCACCTCCCTGGGAACCGGTGGCGTCGATCGAGCCGAGGCCACCGCCGGCCTCGCCCCCGGTGCGCTCGTCCGGGGTGGGGGGACCGCCGCCGGCGCCGCGGGCCTGCTGGATGGCCCGCCACACCCGCATCGGGGTGCAGGGCATCGGCACGTCGTTCACCCCCAGGTGGCGTACCGCGTCGACGACGGCGTTGACCACCGCCGGGGTGGAGGCGATGGTGCCGGCCTCACCGACCCCCTTCACGCCCAGCGGGTTGGAGGTCGCCGGTGTCTCGGTGCGGGCCGTGGTAAACGAGGGCAGATCCATCGCCGACGGCAACAGGTAGTCGGCGAAGGTGCTGGTGAGCAGCGTGCCGAACTCGTCGTGCACCGCCTCCTCGTACAGGGCCTGGGCAATGCCCTGGGCCAGCCCGCCGTGCACCTGGCCCTCCACGATCAGCGGGTTGATCACCTTGCCGATGTCGTCGACACAGACGTAGTCGCGGATGCGCGCCTGCCCGGTCTCGGTGTCCACCTCCACCGCGCACAGGTGGGTCCCGTGGGGGTAGGAGAAGTTCTCCGGGTCGAAGGTCGCCTCGGCGTCCAGGTTCGCCTCGACCCCGTCGGGCAGGTCGTGCGCCACGTGAGCGGCCAGGGCCACGTCCTGGATCGTGACGCCCCGGTCGGTCCCCTTCACGGTGAACCGGCCGCCGGAGAACTCCAGGTCTCCCTCGGCGCACTCCAGCATGTGCGCGGCCACGCGCCTGGCCTTCTCGATCACCTTGTCGGCGGCCTTGACCACCGCGACACCGCCCACGGCCAGCGAGCGGGAGCCGTAGGTGTCCATGCCCTTGTGCGCGGACTGGGTGTCGCCGTGGATGACCTCCACGTCCTCGAAGGGCACGCCGAGCCGGTCGGCGACGATCTGGCTCCACGCGGTCACGTGCCCCTGGCCGTGCGGTGAGGTACCGGTGACCACCTCCACCTTGCCGGTGGGCAGCATGCGGATCTGGGCGTGCTCCCAGCCGCCGGCTCCGTAGCGCAGGGCTCCCACCACCCGGGACGGGGCCAGACCGCACATCTCGGTGTAGGTGGAGATACCGATGCCCAGCTGTACCCGGTCGCCGCGTTCCCGACGTTCACGCTGCTCGGCGCGCAACGCGTCGTAGTGGAACAGCTCGACGGCCTTGGCCGTGGCCGCCTCGTAGTTGCCCGAGTCGTAGGTGAGCCCGGCGACCGTGGTGAACGGGAACTCGTCGTGCCGGATCCAGTTGCGCCGCCGCACCTCGAGCGGGTCCATGCCCAGCTCCGCGGCCAGCTCGTCCATCATCCGCTCGATGGCGAAGGTGGCCTCCGGCCGACCGGCACCACGGTAGGCGTCGGTGGGGACCTTGTTGGTGAAGACCGTGGTGCAGGTGAACCGGTAGGCGTCGAACTTGTAGATCGCGTTGAACATGAACGCACCCAGGACCGGCACACCCGGGGAGAGCAGCCGCAGGTAGGCGCCCATGTCGGCGAGCAGGTCCACCTTCAGCCCGGTGACCGTGCCGTCCCGGCGGGCGGCGAGGGTGATCCGCTGGATCTGGTCCCGACCGTGGTGCGCGGACTGCATGGACTCGGTACGGCTCTCGGTCCACTTCACCGGCCGACCCAGCCGCCGCGCCACCAGGAAGGTGATGATCTCCTCCGGGGTGACCTGCAGCTTGCCCCCGAATCCGCCGCCCACGTCCGGTGCGATCACCCGGATCTTGTGCTCGGGCACCGCCAGCGTCGCGGCGAGCATCCACCGCAGGATGTGCGGGATCTGCGTGGACGACCACACGGTGAACTGGGACCCGGTGGGGTCGACGACGACGGAGCGGGGTTCCATGAACGCCGGGATGAGCCGCTGCTGCCGGAAGGTGCGTTCGACGACCACCTCGGCCTCGGCGATGACCTGGTCCACGTCCCGGCCGGTTCCGGCCTGCGCCGAGTCGAAGGCCCAGACCGCGTTGCGGTTGGTGCCCAGGTCCGGGTGCACCAGCGGGGCCCCCTCGGCCAGGGCGGCCTCCATGTCCAGGACCACCGGGAGCTCTTCGTACTCGACCTCGATGGCCGCCAGCGCGTCCGCGGCCTCGTAGGCGGAGCGTGCCACGACGACGGCGACCGCCTCACCGGCGAACCGCACGGTGTCCACGGCGAGGGCCGGGGCCTCGGGGGCGGCCATGTCCTCGGTGGTCGGCCAGGCACACGGCAGGCTGCCCTGCTCCTCGGCGACGTCCCGGCCCGTGATGACGGCCACCACACCGGGCATCTCCCGGGCGGCGGAGGTGTCGATGGAGACGATCCGGGCGTGCGCCACCGGGCTGCGCAGGACGGCCAGGTGCAGCATGCCGGGCAGGGTGATGTTGTCGGTCCAGCGGGTCCGGCCGGTGATCAGCCGCGCGTCCTCCTTGCGCCGGCGCGCCCGACCGATCTCCGGTTCCATCGTCGCGGTCACCGCTGACCACCTCCCGCCACCTGGCTGGCCTGCTGTTCCTGCTCGGCGGTGCGGGGTCGCGGTGTCCCGACCGGCAGGTCGGTCGTCCGCTCGGCCTCCGGTCCGGCGCCGGGCCGCATCCGCTGTGCGGCGTCCAGGACGGCACGGACGATGTTCTGGTAACCGGTGCAGCGGCACAGGTTGCCCTCGAGCCCTTCGCGCACGGCCTGTTCGTCGGGATTCGGGTTCTCGGCCAACAGGTCGAGCGCCTGCATGATCATCCCGGGGGTGCAGAACCCGCACTGCAGGGCGTGGTTGTCGTGGAACGCCTGCTGGATCGGGTGGAGTTGTCCGTCGCGGGCCAGCCCCTCGATGGTGGTGACCTCACAACCGTCGGCCTGGACCGCGAGGACCGAACAGGACTTCACGCTCTGTCCGTCGAGATGGACGGTGCACGCTCCGCAGTTGCTGGTGTCGCATCCGACGACGGTGCCGACCTTGCCCAGGCGTTCTCTCAGGTAGTGCACCAGGAGTAGGCGGGGTTCGACATCATCTGTGTAGGTGACTCCGTCCACGGTGACGGTGATGCGCGTCATGGGGCCTCCTGGGGCAGCAGGGCCCGCGGTGCGCGGGACTTCCGGGGAACGGCGGAGCCCACCCCCGACCGGTCCAGCGACTGGGCCAGTCGGAGGAGTTCACCACTGGCGGTGATCGAGCTCACACCGGGAGCTTTACCGCTCGCCGGGTTCCTCACAACCCCTGGTGGGGGACATCCACCCGCTAGGCGGTCTCGTACCGAACGAGGGCCACCCACTCACACATCCCCCACCGACCCCCTCCCCCACCGCGTCCGACCCGACGCGTTCAGTGGTGGATACGCCCCGACAGCGTGCTCAGACGGGCACCGCTGCCACCCCAACGCAGCGCGATGATCTCGGCGGCGATGGAGACCGCGGTCTCCTCCGGGGTACGCGCCCCCAGGTCCAGGCCGATCGGGGAGGCCAACCGGGCCAGCTCCTCCTCGGCCAGCCCGGCCTCACGCAGCCTGGCCAGTCGGTCCTCGTGGGTGCGGCGCGACCCCATGGCCCCGACGTAGCCCAGGTCCAGCCGCAACGCCACCTCCAGCAGCGGCACGTCGAACTTCGGGTCGTGGGTCAGCACCGTGACCACGGTGCGCCGGTCCACCCGACCGGCCTCCGCCTCCGCAGCCAGGTAGCGGTGCGGCCAGTCGACCACCACCTCGACCGGCTCCGGGAACCGCGACCGGGTGGCGAACACCGGACGGGCGTCGCACACCGTCACCCGGTACCCCAGGTAGGTGCCCAGCCGAGCCATGGCCGCGGCGAAGTCGATCGCCCCGAACACCAGCATCCGCGGTGGCGGCTCGAATGAGTTGACGAACACCCGCGCACCCTCGCCGCGCCGCTCCCCGTCCGGGCCGTAGGTCAGCACCCCGCTCCGGCCGCCGGCCAGCATGCCGCGGGCGTCGTCGCACACCGCGGCGTCGATCCGCGCCGTCCCCAGCGAGCCGACCGCCCGATCCGGCCACAGGACCATGCGGGCCCCGACCCGGGCGGGATCCGGGTGCTCGACCAGGGTCACCACCGCCACGGGCTCCTCCCGCCGGACGGAGTCCACCACCTCCCCGAGCTGGGGGAAGGTCCGCGGGTCGATCCGCTCGACGAACACGTCCAGGATGCCGCCGCAGGTCAACCCGACGGCGAAGGCGTCCTCGTCGCTGACCCCGTACCGCTGCAACACCGGCCGACCGTCCTCCACCGCCTGCAGCGCCAGGTCGTACACCGCACCCTCGACGCACCCGCCGGACACGCTGCCGTACGCCTCCCCCGCCGGGGTGACCAGCATCGCCGCCCCGGGTGGCCGGGGCGCCGAGCGGAACGTGGCGACCACGGTGCCCAGCCCCACCGGCTCGCCGCGCCGCCAGTGTCGTTCCAGCTCGTCCAGGACCTCACGCACGACGCACCTCCGCGAGCAACTCGGCGAGCGTGGCCAGGCTGTGCCCGGCCAGCAGGCGGTCGATGTGCGGCAACGCCGCCACGATCCCCGACTGGATCGGGGCGTAGCCCTTGCGTCCGGCGTGCGGGTTGACCCACAGCACCCGGTGGGCCAGCCGGCGCAGCCGGGCGAGCTGCCCGGCCAGCAGCGTGGTGTCCCCGCGTTCCCAGCCGTCGGAGAACAGCACCACCACCGCGCGCCGTGCCGCACCCCGCTGCCCCCACCGGTCCAGGAACACCCGCAGTCCTTCTCCCAACCGGGTGCCTCCGGCGTAGTCGGGCACGGCACGCGCCGCCGCGACCAGGGCTCGTTCCGGGTCACGCTCCCGCAGCTGACGGGTCACCCGGGTCAACCGGGTGCCGAGGGTGAACACCTCGGTGCTCGACGGCGCCCGTCGCACCACCAGGTGTGCGAACCGCAGCAGGGCGTCCGAGTAGGGCTCCATCGAGCCCGACACGTCGACCAGCAGCACCAGCCGCCGGGGCCTACGGGCCCGGCGCCGACGGGCCAGCCGGAGCGGCTCGCCCCCGTTGCGCAGCATCGCCCGCAGGGTGCGGCGCGGGTCCAGCGAGCCACGGGACGCGGGACGCCGACGCAGGGCCGCCCGCAGCGGGGGCTGGGGGTCGAGCTCGGCCAGCAGCTCTCGCAACCGACGCCGCTCGGCCACGCTCAGCTCGGACAGGTCACGGTGGCGCAGCACCTCCGCGTCACTGGCGGCCACCCGCAACTCGCCGACGTCCGCATCGAGCTCCCCCGCCCCGTCCGGGCTGGCCACCAGCGACGCCGTCCGCGTCCGGTGGAGTGGGGACGCCCCGTCCTGCCGGGCCGGCCGGGGCGGGGCGGCACCGGTGAACCAGGCGCGGAACGCCGCGTCGTAGTGCGGCAGCTCCTCGGGCTCCGAGCACAGGGTGCTGCGTCCCGCCCAGTACACCTGGGCCGGGTCGGCCAGGTCGATCTCCCCCAGCGCGGTGAGGAACGTGGCCACCTGGCGCGGGGTGCAGCCCACTCCCGCGTGACGGAGTGCCCTGGTGAACCCCACCAGCCCCACCAGAGCGTGACGCGCATCACCCACGTTCGTATTCTGCCCACCGGAAACGGGGGAGGACCGCTCACGAACCGGACAGCACCGCCGCCAAACCGGTGACTTTCACCCGTTCCACGTCCTCGCGGTACTTCAACACCGCCCCCAGGGTGACCGCAGCGGTCTCCGCGTCCAGCTCGGTCCGTCCCAGGGCCAACAGCGCCTCGGCCCAGTCCAGGGCCTCGGCGACCCCCGGTGGTTTGAGCAGCTCCAGCTCCCGCAGCCGGGCCACCGCCTCGGCCACCTGCCGGGCCAACCGCTCGTCCAGCCCGGGCAGGCGACGGCGGAGAATCGCCACCTCCCGCTCCAGGTCCGGGTGATCCAGCCACAGGTACAGGCAGCGCCGCTTCAACGCGTCGTGCACCTCACGGGTCCGGTTGGAGGTGAGCACGACCAGCGGAGGCACGGCGGCCTGCACCCGGCCCAGCTCGGGAACGGTGACCGCGTTCTCCGACAACGCCTCCAGCAGGAACGCCTCGAACTCGTCGTCGGCGCGGTCGATCTCGTCCACCAGGAGCACGCAGGGCGCCTCCTCCACGGCGCGCAGCAGTGGACGGGCCAGCAGGAACCGGCGGGTGTAGAGGGAGGACTCCGCGGTCTGCGGGTCGACGTGTCCCTGCGTGGCGGCCGCGGCCGCCTCCAGCGCCCGCAGGTGCAGCAACTGCCGGGGGAAGTCCCACTCGTAGAGCGCCTGCGCGGCGTCGATGCCCTCGTAGCACTGCAGCCGGATCAGGGGGACGTCGAGCACCTCGGCGAGCGCGTGGGCCAGGGCGGTCTTGCCGGTGCCCGGCTCACCCTCGCAGAACAGCGGCCGGTGCAGGCGCAGGGCGAGGAAGGCTGCCGTGGCCACACCGTCGTCCGGCAGGTACCCCACCCGGTCCAGTCCGGCCGCCAGCTCCGCCGGGCCGGACACCGGTGCCCATTCCCCGTTACCGCGCGTCATGGCGCCGAGAGTAGGACGACGGCACCGCCGCATCCGGGTGATTCCGAGGTGAACACCGGAACGAGGGGGTTCCGTCTCCTCCCGGCCCCCACCCCGGACACGCCGAGCCGGGATATCAGGGGAACCCCAGGGCATTCCCCGAGGCCCGAGCCGCCCCGGTCGGCGACGGTGGAGGTATGAACAACAGCTCCGACAACCAGTTCACCGAACAGCTGGGACAGGTCAAGAACCAGGTCACGGACTCGGTCCGGAAGTTCCGGCGCAGCCGCAGCGACCGGATGCTCGCCGGGGTGTGCGGGGGCGCGGCCACCCTGTTGGGTGTGGACGCCGCGCTGCTGCGGATCATCCTGGTCGCCGCCACCCTGCTCGGGTTCGGCACCGGCGCCCTGATCTACCTGGCCTGTTGGCTGCTGGTCCCCGAGGAGTCGCTCACCGAGTGAGCGGGGACGTCCGGCCGGGTCACTCCGTCAGCGGTTCCCCGGGGACCCGTTCCCCGAGCGCCCGGTCGGTGCCGACCACGGGTGGCAGTCCGGGGTCACCCGGTAGACCACGACGCCGTGCGGCTCGACCTCGCCGCGCAGTTCACCGGTGGTGGTGCTCTCCTCGCCGGTCCACAGGTCGCGGACGTGGTAGGACGCACTCCGGGGCAGCTTGGCCTCCTCCACGGTGGCCGTCACCGTGCGCGGTTCCTCGGCGCGGTTGAACAGCACCACCACGGTCGAGCAGTCCGACATGGGCTTGACCCACACCTCGACGTCCCCGTCGTCCCGGACCTTGTGGCCCTGTATCCCGCCCCAGTCCTGGTTGACCTCGATCAGCTCCCGGTTCAGCAGGATCCGTCGGGTCTCCTCGTCCATCGAGACCAGGTCGTTGCCGGCCATCAGGGGCGCGTTGAGCAGGGCCCACAGCGAGAAGTGCGACCGGTACTCGGTGACGGTCATCCCGCCGTTGCCCACCTCCAGCATGTCCGGGTCGTTCCATCCGCCCGGACCGGAGTAGGCCTCCAGCCCCACCTGCTGGTCCAGGATCTCGACCACCCGGTCCCAGTTGTCCTTGATGTCCAGCGTGGTACGCCAGAGCCGGCCGCCCACCTGACGGCTCCACAACCACGGCTGGTTGATCCCCCATTCGACGACCGACACCACCACGGGCCGGCCGGTGTTCCGCAGCGCGGTGATCATGCGGTCGTAGCGCTCCGACGCCGGCGGGTCCGGTGGGGGCGGTGTGCCCTGCCCGTCGTCGCAGTAGTCGTACTTGAGGTAGTCCACACCCCACTCGGCGAAGGTACGGGCGTCGATCTCCTCGTAGCCGAAACTGCCGGGCAGCCCCGTACAGGTGGTGGCCCCCGCCGACGCGTAGAGACCGAAGCCCAACCCCAGGCGGTGCACGTACTCGCCCAGGGCCGCCATCCCGGAGGGGAACCGCTCCGGGTCCGGCTGGAGTCGTCCCTGCGCGTCGCGCTGGGGAGCCATCCAGCAGTCGTCGACCACGACGTAGTAGTAGCCCGCCTCCCGCATGCCGGAGCGCACCATCGCCTCGGCCTGGTCCCGGATCAGTTGCTCGTCGATGTCACAGCCGAACCTGTTCCAGCTGTTCCACCCCATGGGCGGGGCGTAGGCGAGCGCCCTGGACGTCACGTCCTCGACCGGCCTCCCGTCCGCCGGTACGGCCACCGGGGACGACACGGTCGAGGAACAGGCGCCGAGAACCATCCCCACCAGGGCCACCAGGGCCACCAGCGCTCGTCCCGGTCTCCGTGTCACGGTCACGACGCACCCCCACCGACCGGTCGTTCGCACGGCCCGCACTCAACGTCGACGGGCCAGGGTCAGACCGTCCGCGATGGGCAACATCACCAGTTCGACCCGGTCGTCCGCGGCGGCGTGCTCGTTGAACCTCCGGATGGCACGTGCGTTCTCGCCGCCCGCCTCCGGGTCGGCCACCTGTCCCCCGGCGAACACGTTGTCCACCAGGATCACGCCCCCGCTCCGGACCCGAGGCACGACCTCCTCCCAGTAGTCCACGTACCCCGTCTTGTCCGCGTCGATGAACGCCAGGTCGATCTGCGGTTCGTCCGGCAGCGCGCGCAGGGTGTCCAGAGCGGGGCCCAGCCGCAGCTCCACCCGGTCCTCCACCCCGGCACGCTTCCAGTACCGCCGGGCCAGCGCGGTGTACTCCTCGCTGAGGTCGCAGCACAGCAGGCGTCCACCGGGAGCGAGTCCCCGGGCCACGCACAGCGACGAGTAACCGGTGAACGTGCCGATCTCGACGGCGAAACGCACCCCCAACAACCGGGTCAGCAGGGTCATGAACCTGCCCTGCTCCGGCGAGATCTGCATGCGCACGACCTCGGGGAACAGCTGCCGGGTCTCCTCCTCGAGGTCACGCAGGACCTCGTCGCGCGGCGCGCCGTACGCCAGCAGGTATTCCTGAAGCTGGGGAGCCAGCCCTGCGGTCTTCGGTGTCACGTACGTCGACGCTACCCCGCTCCGGCGAAGCCGGGCGATCTTCTCCATCCGTCCTGCCGAAGCAGATACGCGGATCGGAGCAGCGCCAGACCGATGCGGAACCGGCGGAACGGAACCTCTCGACGACAGGGCCCCCGGAAAAACCGGCGGGGCCGGCCCACCGTGGTGGACCGGCCCCGACGAGACGCGGTTCCGTGGAAACGCGGAGATCAGAAGTCCATGTCGCCGGCGCCCGGCGCGGCGGCGGCCTTCTCCTTCTCCGGCTTCTCGGCCACGACAGCCTCGGTGGTCAGGAACAGACCAGCAATGGAGGCCGCGTTCTGCAGGGCGGAGCGGGTGACCTTGGCCGGGTCGATGATGCCCGCGGCCAGCAGGTCCTTGTACTCGCCGGTGGCGGCGTCCAGGCCCTCGCCCGGCTTGAGGCTCTTCACCTTCTCGACCACGACGCCGCCCTCGAGGCCGGCGTTGACCGCGATCTGCTTGAGCGGAGCCTCCACGGCGACCTTGACGATGTTGGCGCCGGTCGCCTCGTCGCCCTCCAGCTTCAGGTCGGCGAAGGCCTTCTCGGCGGCCTGCAGCAGGGCCACGCCACCGCCGGCGACGATGCCCTCCTCGACCGCGGCCTTGGCGTTGCGGACGGCGTCCTCGATGCGGTGCTTGCGCTCCTTGAGCTCCACCTCGGTGGCGGCGCCGACCTTGATCACCGCAACACCGCCGGCCAGCTTGGCCAGACGCTCCTGCAGCTTCTCGCGGTCGTAGTCGGAGTCGCTGCGCTCGATCTCGGCGCGGATCTCCGCCACGCGGCCGGCGATCTGCTCGGAGTCACCGGCGCCCTCGACGATGGTGGTCTCGTCCTTGGTGACGACGACCTTGCGGGCACGGCCCAGCAGCGACAGGTCGGCGTTCTCCAGCTTGAGGCCGACCTCCTCGCTGATGACCTGGCCACCGGTCAGGATGGCCATGTCCTGCAGCATCGCCTTGCGACGGTCACCGAAGCCCGGCGCCTTCACGGCGACGGACTTGAAGGTGCCGCGGATCTTGTTGACGACCAGGGTGGCCAGGGCCTCGCCCTCGACGTCCTCGGCGATGATCGCCAGCGGCTTGCCGGTCTGCATGACCTTCTCCAGCACCGGGAGCAGGTCCTTGACCGAGGAGATCTTGGAGCCGTACAGCAGGATGTACGGGTCCTCCAGGACCGCCTCCATGCGCTCGGCGTCCGTGACGAAGTAGCCGGAGATGTAGCCCTTGTCGAAGCGCATGCCCTCGGTGAGCTCCAGCTCCAGGCCGAAGGCGTTGCTCTCCTCGACGGTGATGACGCCTTCCTTGCCGACCTTGTCCATGGCCTCGGCGATCAGCTCACCGATGGTCGGGTCGGCGGCGGAGATCGACGCGGTCGCGGCGATCTGCTCCTTGGTCTCGACCTCCTTGGCAGCCTTCAGCAGCTGCTCGGAGACGGCCTCGACGGCCTTCTCGATACCCCGCTTCAGTGCGATCGGGTTGGCACCGGCGGCGACGTTGCGCAGACCCTCGCGAACCAGCGCCTGGGCCAGCACGGTGGCGGTGGTGGTGCCGTCACCGGCGACGTCGTCGGTCTTCTTGGCGACTTCCTTGACGAGCTCGGCGCCGATCTTCTCCCACGGGTCCTCGAGCTCGATCTCCTTGGCGATGGAGACGCCGTCGTTGGTGATGGTCGGCGCGCCCCACTTCTTCTCGAGCACGACGTTGCGGCCCTTGGGGCCGAGCGTCACCTTGACGGCGTCGGCGAGGGTGTTCATGCCGCGCTCGAGACCGCGGCGCGCGTCCTCGTCGAACGCGATCATCTTGGCCATTGCGGTGTGGTCCTCCGGGACTGGGTACTGCGTGGCGTTCTCGCCCCACAGCAGGACACTGTGCTCGGCCAGGCTCGGTGCCCGCGACGGACGACCGACCACCAGCGACAACGCCGGCTGTCGGCCTCACCGTCCCGACCTTTCAGGACGGGCCGGTCGCCCGGCCCCTCCTGGCACTCGACCGGTCCGAGTGCCAATTCGTGTTTAGCACTCGATCCCCGAGAGTGCAAGCAACGCCGCGCCCTCACCCGAGTGACCAGGGAATCCTCGTGGAGCGTGGATCACCGGGTCACCGTGCGCACGTTGGTCGGCACCCCGCGCCTGGTGGTCTCCTCGTCGTCATCGGAGTCGTCGGCCTCCTCGGGCTCCTCCACCACCTGCGTGGTGGTGACCGGGGTACCGCCGTTGTTCCCGTCGGAGCCGTCGTCGCCGCTGAACGCCACGATGAGCACCACCACCAGGACCACCGCGACCAGGCCGATCACCGTCGGCAGCACCCAGTTGCCGGAACGGCGGTCCCGGAAGGCGTTGGCCTGCACCGGTGTCGGGGGCCGCAGCCGGACCGGTTCGCTCATCGACGGAGGCGGAGTGACCGGGGCGGGCCCGGACCGGGCGTAGGGGTGCCCCGGGTAGGCGGCGGGCGGCTGGGCGTGCGGTGCGGGCTGGGTACCCATCCGGCGCGGAGCCGGCGGCACCCCCGGCCGGGTGACCGGGGCCAGCGCCGCCCGCGCGGCCGCCACCAGTTCCCGACAGGTGCCGTACCGGTGCGCCGGGTCCTTGGCCATACCGCGTCGGATCACGTCGTCGATCGCCGGCGGCAGCTCCACGAACGCGGTGACCGCGGGGATCTCGCCGCTCAGGTGTCCCTTGATCACGTCGGGCACCTGACCCTGGTAGGGCGGCCGCCCGGTCAGGCAGGCGAACAGGACGCAGGCCAGCGCGTACAGGTCGGTGCGCCCGTCCACCGGTTCCCCGCGCAGGTGCTCCGGGGCGGCGTAGGTGGGCGACCCCAGGAAGTCGCCGGTGCGGGTGCGGTGTCCGGTGGCGCCCCGGCGGGTGAGCCCGAAGTCGGCCAGGTAGACGTGCTCCCCGGAGCCCTCCTTGGTGGTCACCAGCACGTTCGCCGGTTTGACGTCCAGGTGCACCAGGCCACGGGCGTGCAGGGTGTCCAGTGCGTCGGCGACCTGGCCGAGCAGGTGCAGCGCCCGGGCGGGCGCCAGCGGCCCCTCCTTGATCAGGCTCGCCATGTCGGAGCCGTCGACCAGCCGCATCGCCATGTACAGCAGGCCGTCGATCTCACCGGAGTCGTACAACGGGACGACGTGCGCGTGGTCGATGGCCGAGGTGTTGCGTGCCTCGTCGACGAACCGCTCGCGGAACTCCGGGTCCTGGCCCAGATGCCCCGCCATGACTTTCAGTGCGACCTTGCGGCCCAGGGTCATATCCGTGGCGCGGTACATGACGCTCATGCCACCGCGGCCCAACACGCTCTCGATCTTGTACTTCCCGAGGCGCCGTCCGGTCAGATCCTCCGACACGCAGCGCAGCCTAACGATCCGCAGAAGCGGCCTGTCGCGGGTTGGTCGAACTCGGCTCGACGAATCCGGTTCACCCCGTGGTGCGACCCCTTCCGGCGTCCGTCGGCCGGCACGGCGAGAGGCCCGGCACCGGGAGATCCCGGCACCGGGCCTCGTCGTCGACTTCACACGCCGCGTGGCGCCAGCGGCCCTCGGCAACCGAGAACGGTTCGGGACGTGCCCGACGGCTCGTCCACCGCGTTCTCAGAGCTTGCGGACGGCGTCGGCCTGGCTACGACCGTCGCGGCCGGCCTTCACCTCGAACTCCACCCGGTCACCCTCCATGAGAGTGCGGAAGCCCTCCATCTGGATGGCCGAGTAGTGGACGAAGACATCAGGCCCGCCGTCGGTGGCGATGAAGCCGTAGCCCTTCTCCGAGTTGAACCACTTGACCGTGCCAAGAGCCACGGCGTCCTCCTTGAACGTTGTGCAACGGCGCGTCAAGCGCCGCTTGGAGCACCTGCCACGCTACCGGAGATCAGCGTCCTCCCGCCTGCGAGAATTCGGGTGCATCCCACGGGAAAACACCCGATATCCCACGAGTGGAGCACTCCGCCCGGCCCCGCATCGCCGCCCCGGGACGACCGGCCGGTCAGTCCCTGGTCACCAGCCCGTGGGCCCGCAGCCAGTCCACCACCTCCCGGGGGCTGCGGGTCTGGGTGAGCACCTGTCCGGGACCGGCGAAGTCGAAGACCAGTCCCTTGCCGTTGCGCAGCGACTGCGCGACCCCGGGGCTGCTGGCCCGTAGCCGGCACTGCGTCCCCTCGGCGTAGGCCACCAGGTGCCCGGTGTCGACCGTCACCACCTCGCCCGGCTGCAGGGAGAGCACGTCCAGCGCGCCGAAACCGCACACCACCACCGGCCCCTGGCCGGCGGCGTGCAGCAGGAACCCCTCCTCGCCGCCGAAGAGCCCCTGGAACCCGGGCCACCGGGCGTCCATCCGGACCGTGCTCGCCGCCACCAACCAGGACCGCCGTGACACACACCAGCCCGTCCGCCCGTCCAGCTCCACCACGTGCAGGTCTCCGCCCAGGCTCGGGGCCACGTCCACCCACCCACCCTGTGGTGGAGCCATGCAGACGCTCGTGGTCTCCGCCGGCGCCCCGGCCGGTGTGCGCAGCACCTTGCGCAGTCCGCCCTGCGCCCGGGTCACCCCCACACCGAAGCTGGTCGCCAACACCGAACCCGCCCCGACGTAGCCCGCCTCCCCAGGGGCCAGGAGCACCCTGGCCACTCCGTAGAAGGGAGTGTGGCGGGTCTGGACCTGCACTGCTCCTCCTCCGTTTCACCCGAGGGGGTAATTCCACAGCCTGTGATCCAGGCTCACGCAGTGTGTCACGGGCGCCGCGCCCGGCAGGATGCTTTCGTGGCACAGCTTCGGGCGAACGAGACCAGCGCAGTGAGCGTCGACGAACACCGGGCGCGGGTGGCCGCACTCCTCGGCCGTACTCCCGTGGAGCGCCGACCGCTGGCCGAGTGCCTGGGCCGGGCACTGGCCGAGGACCTGGTGGCCCCCATCCCGCTGCCGGTCTTCGACAACTCGGCCATGGACGGCTACGCGGTCCGCTCGGTGGACCTGGCCGGTGCGAGCACCGAGCACCCGGTGGAGCTGCCGGTGACCGAGGACATCCCGGCCGGCCGGGCCGAGCTGCCACCCCTGCAGCCCGGGACCGCCCACCGGATCATGACCGGCGCACCGGTGCCCTCCGGTGCGGACGCCGTCGTGCCCGTGGAGGGCACCGACGGCGGGACCGAGGTGGTGCGGGTGCACCGGACGGTGCCGCCCGGGGCCAACATCCGCCGCGCGGGCGAGGACGTCTCTCCCGGCCGGATCGTGCTGAGCGCCGGCACCGAGCTGGGGCCCGCCCAACTCGGCCTGGCCGCCGCTCTGGGCACCCCCGACCTGCCGGTGCACCGCCCGGTACGGGTGTTGGTGCTGTCCACGGGGTCGGAACTGGTGGAACCCGGACGGCCGTTGCGCGGCGGGCAGATCTACGAGTCCAACGGCGTGATGCTGGCCACGGCGGTCGCCCGGACCGGTGGGACGGCACAGGTGTTGCGTTTCGTCCCCGACGATCCCGAGGCGTTCCACGCCGCGATCGCCCCGCACCTGGAGTCCGCGGACCTGCTGCTCACCTCCGGCGGTGTCAGTGCGGGCGCCTACGAGGTGGTCAAGGACGCGCTGCGCGGGCGCGGGGTGGACTTCTACCGGGTCGCCGTGCAACCCGGCGGGCCGCAGGGGCTCGGCCGGTACGCGGGGGTGCCCGTGGTGACCCTGCCCGGCAACCCGGTGAGCGCCCTGGTGTCGTTCGAGGTGTTCCTCCGTCCGGCCCTGCGTGCCGCGATGGGGCTGCCCGGTACCGAGCGGCCACGGCGCCGCGCCACCCTCACCGAGGAACTGCGGTCGGTGTCCGGCAAGCGCCAGTACCGCCGCGGCCGGTTCGACGCGGACAGCGGGACCGTCGCCCCGGTGGGTGGACCCGGCTCGCACCTGCTGTCCGCGATGGCCGTGGCGAACTGTCTGCTGGAGATCCCCGAGGAGGTCACGGAGCTGCCGCCCGGCTCTCCGGTGGAGGTCCTCCTGCTGGACTGAGCGGCGCCGTCGGGGCTCCCCCGGGTGGGCGCCCCGACAGGGTGACGGGTTGTACACCGCCTCCGCCGATCGGTCTACGGTGCACGGGACTGATCGAGCTTTGGAGATCACGCACCGCGCGCTCCGGTCCCCTCCCACCGCCCCCCGGAGGAAGCCGGAGCACCGCGCGATCCACCGAGGAGGTTGGCGTTGCGCTTCCCCTGGCGCCCTGTGCTCGCTCTCGGCGTGCTCGTCGGATCCTTCGCGCTGATCGCGGCCCTGGGTCTCGGTTATGCCGGGCTCGGCGCCTACGCCCTCACCGCCGGGCGTCTCACCTCCGCCGTGCGCATGCTCCTTCCCGCCGCGGTGATCCTCCTGGCGCTGGCCCTCGCGCTCCGGGCGGCGCTGCGGGTCCGGGTGGAGCCCCGAGGGGTGCGTGTGGAGCGGGAGGACCAGCCCGAGCTGTGGGCGGTCGTCGACGAACTCGCCGAGATCGCGCGGACGCGTGGGCCGGACGAGATCCGGGTGGTGTCGGACGTCGACATCGCGGTGTGGGAGGAACCCAAGCTGCTCGGTCTGCTGCCCGGGCGGCGGTACCTGGAGATCGGTCTGCCGCTGCTGGCCGGCCTGTCGGTCGGTGAGCTGCGCGCGGCCCTGGCGCACGAG
>DATCJU010000156.1:0-9989 GCA_036562635.1 Pseudonocardiaceae bacterium | reverse complement strand
CTGGTGGTCGGCTCGTCTGGGGCGGGACGAGCTGGTGGGGGAGCAGGCCTCGCCGCGGGGCGGACTGGTGCGGGTCAGGTGTCGCGGGGACCGGGTGGGTCTGCTCGGGCGTGCGGTCACCGTGCTCCGGGGTGAGCTGGTGGTCTGACGGGGCGTCGCCCGGCACGTGACGCACGGCCACACCGCGGGCCGACGTGGTGTTCCTCGACGTTCGGTGTGTCTTCGACGGGCGAGGGGAGACACCGAGAACATTCCGTGACGGCACTACTCCATTCAGCGGTGCCGTTTTCCCTCGAACGGAACAGAATGGACTGTTGTCTTTCTCACAGTTCTGCCGTGGGGTCGGGATGGACGCCACAGAGGTCCCGGAAAGTGATGTTTATCACATATCGGGTGGTGGTTGCTCCATTCGGGTGGGTTTTGCCGCGTTGAGTGTGACGCTTTTGGCAATTGCCACCCGGCATGTGCCGCTTGTCTCATCGTGACCTGTGTCACCTGTTCCCGCTGGGATGATCGAGTGGCACCCGGTGCGGGCCGTGTCGGGTCGAGACGGCCGCATCCGGCCAGGTGGGCACGCTGGGTGACGAGCTGGCGCAGGGGTGCCCCTTCCGTCACGATCTGGTGACGACCGAGGCGGGTCCCGGGCCGTCGACGTCGGTGAGGAGGGTTGATGGCAGACCCCGACCACACATCCCGTACCGGATCGGCACGGTTGTCGGACCGGGCGCAGATGGACGTTCGGCGGCGCCGTGTCTATCGGGTGTTCTCCGGGGTCGTCCTCACCACAGGACTCGCGGCGGCCGTGGCGACCGCCCGGTGGCTGCCTCCCACCGCACCGACCGACAGCCCGGTCTGGCTGGCCCTGCTGTTGGTCGCCGGATTCGTCCTCGCCGAGCAGCTCACCATCGACGTGGACGTCCGACAGATCGGCTGGGCCATCTCGTTCACGGAGATCCCCCTGGTCATCGGCCTGTTGGCCGCCCCGTTCGAGATGGTCCTGGGCGCACACCTGGTGGCAGGGCTGGGCATCCAGATCGCCCGCAGGCTCACGGCCAACAGCGCCTACAACACCGGCGTCATGTGCCTGGAGATCGTGGTTCCGTTCCTGGTCTACACGATGATCCAGGGCCTGCTGGGGCCGGCCGTGCCCTCCTGGGTGGCGGCTCTGCTCGCCGGTCTGACCTCACCGCTGGTGAGCACCGGGCTGGGGCTCGTCGCACTCCGCGTGCTCACCGGGCAACCGGGCCTCACCGCGGCGCTCCGCCTCGGCCTCGGCACCTTCACCGTCGGGCTGCTCAACCTCGCCGTCGGGGTCGTGGGCTACCAGATCGCGGTGCGCGTTCCCTGGGGGTGGGTGCTGGACCTGCTGGTCGCCGTGGCCCTGGTCCGGATCTACCGCACCTACTACGAGCTGCTGCGCGAGCAACGGGACCTGGAGGCGCTCAGCGACGTCAGTCTCACCGTCGCCCGCTCCGGACAACGGGCCGGCACGGGCCTCGGCTCCCGGTGGAACCGGGTGCCGGACATGAGTGACGACGTCGACAGCGGTGAGTGGGAGCGCATCACCGAACGGATCCGGGAACAGCTCTCCGCCCGGCGGGTCGTGCTGCACCTGCGCCTGGACCCGGCGGCACCGGTACGGACGCTGGTGGCCGGTCAGCCGCTGCCGGAGGGAGCGCCGCGCGACAGCGCACGACTGTTCCGGGACGACGCGCTGCTGCAACTGTCGGGTGAGCAGGTGCGGTACCACCGGATGCTGGACGCCCCTGAGCAGGTGCAGGAGGCACTCACCGAGCGGGGGGCGCACGAGGCACTGGTCGTGCTGCTGCGCGGGGCACACCAGGTGCTCGGCGCGATCGAGGTGCACGACCGGTTGAGCCGCTGGCGGGGCTTCGGGCGCCCCGACGTGCAGCTGCTGCGCACCCTGGCCAGCCACCTGGCCACCGCGCTGGACAACCGGCGGCTGCTGGCGCGGCTGCGGCACGACGCCTACCACGACCCGCTCACCGGTCTGTTGAACCGGCCCGGGTTCCGGGAGGCGGCGGTGGACCGGCTGCGGGAGCGGCGTCCCTCGGTGGTGCTGCGGCTCGACCTGGGCTCGCTGTCCACGGTGAGCGACGCGCTGGGGCACGCGTGGGCGGACCGGATGCTCGTGGTCGCGGGCCGGCGGCTGCGGGAGGCGTTGGGCGAAGGCGTCCCGCTGGCCCGGCTGGAGGGCGGCACCTTCGCGGTGCTGTTGGCGGACTGCACCGAGGAGGACGGGCGCCGGATCGCCGAGCAGCTGCGCGCCGAGCTCGCCGCGCCGTACCCGGTGGACCGGCTCACCGTCGAGGCCGACGCCACCGTGGGGTACGTCACGGTGCAGCCCGACGCCGACGGGTCCGAGCCGGACGTGGACGCCCTGCTGCAGCGGGCCGACGTGGCGGTGCGCGCCGCCTGCAGCGCCGGGGACAGCGTGCGCGGTTACTCGCCCAGCATGAGCGAGGGGTTCCTGCGCCGGTTCCAGCTGGTCACCCAGTTCCGTCAGGCGCTGGAGGAGGGGCAGCTGCACCTGCACTACCAACCCAAGGTGGCGCTGCCCACCCGCGAGGTGCTCGGGGTGGAGGCGCTGGTGCGCTGGGTGCACCCCGAGTACGGCCGGGTGGATCCGGACGAGTTCGTGCCGGCGGTGGAGGCCACCGGTCTGGTCGACGCGCTGACCATGTTCGTCATCGACAGTGCGCTGGCCAAGGTGCGGTCCTGGGCGGACCGCGGGTTGCGGCTGTCCGTCGCGGTGAACCTCTCGGTGCGCAACCTGGCCGACGAGACCTTCCCTGACCGGGTGGATGAGGCGCTGCGGCGGCACGGGGTGCCGCCTCGACTGCTGACCCTGGAGCTGACCGAGTCCGGGGTGATGGCCGATCCGGAGCGTGCGCTGCCGGTGCTGCGTCGGCTGCACGCGCTGGGCGTGGTGCTGGCCGTCGACGACTTCGGCACGGGGTACTCGTCGCTGGCCTACCTGCGGCAGCTCCCGGTGGACGAGGTGAAGATCGACAAGAGCTTCGTGCTGGGCATGGGGACCGACCTGGGGGACCTGGCGGTGGTGCGCTCCATCGTCGAGCTCGGGCACTCACTGGGGCTGACCGTGGTGGCCGAGGGCGTCGAGGAGGACGCCGCGCGGGACCAGCTGGTGCGGATGGGGTGTGACGTCGCCCAGGGCTACCTGATCTCGCGGCCGCTGTCCGAGGAGCGCTTCGAGGCCTGGTTGCAGGCCCGCACCGTGCAGCAGCGGGGCCGGCACGATGAGACGGTGCTCACTCTTGTGCGTTGAACCGGGCTCCGATTTTGGATTCCGCGGGGATGTTGTGTAGAGTCCTAATCGCTCCGCGAGAGCAGGCCCCAATAGCTCAGTCGGCAGAGCGTCTCCATGGTAAGGAGAAGGTCTACGGTTCGATTCCGTATTGGGGCTCGACGACAGGCCGCGGTGCTCGCAGAGCGGGTACTGCGGCTTGTTGGTGTGGGACCTGGAGTCCCGTGGCGGTGTAGCTCAGTCGGTAGAGCAAGCGGCTCATAATCGCTGTGTCGCCGGTTCGATTCCGGCCACCGCTACCATCGAGGTGCTGACCGCAGTAGTCGGCCCTCCACCTGTACGCGCAAGTTCTACGTGCAAGATCCGAAGGAGAGGCACGCCCGTGGCCGCCACCGACGTTCGCCCGAAGATCACGCTGGCGTGCGAGGAGTGCAAGCACCGGAACTACATCACCAAGAAGAACCGGCGCAACGACCCCGACCGCCTCACGCTGAAGAAGTACTGCCCGAACTGCAACAAGCACCAGGTGCACAAGGAGACCCGCTGAGTCCGGGCAGTCCCCTCGACTCCGGAAGCCGCCCCGCAGACCGCGGGGCGGCTTCCGTGTTCCTGGCGGACATGTCCGGCAGGACGTGGCCGCCTCGTTGCCTGGTCAGGTCCACGTAAGGTGCCACCGTTCGGTGGTCGGTAGCCTGCTCCGGTGGCACTCGATCAGTCGTTCATCGGACGGAAGTACCCGCCCACCCCGCCCTGGGAGGTGGGCCGCGAGAAGATTCGCGAGTTCGCCGACGCGATCGGTGACCTCAGCCCGCTCTACCGGGACCCGGAGGCGGCCCGTGCTGCGGGGCATCCGGACGTGATCGCACCGCCCACCTTCGCGATCATTCTGTCGATGCAGGCCCACATGGTGATCATCAACGATCCGGAGCTGGGCCTGGACTACAGCCGCGTGGTGCACGGGGACCAGGCGTTCACCTACCACCGGCCGATCCGGGCGGGAGACCGCCTGGTGGCCATCGCCCACGTCGACGACGTGCGGTCGCGGGCGGGCAACGACTTCCTGTCCATGCGGGCGGAGATCACCACGGAGGACGGCGAGCCGGTGTGCACCGCGCGCGCCACCCTGGTCGCCCGGGGGACCGCGGCTGCCGGGGCCACCACCACGAGCGGTGCCGGGGAAGGAGGCCGGGCATGACGCTGCGGCGTTGGGACGACGTCGTGGAGGGCGAGGAACTGCCGTCCCGTGAGGTCCGGGTGACCCGGGCGGACCTGGTGCGGTACGCGGGTGCCTCCCTCGACTTCAACCCGATCCACTGGAACGAGCGGTTCGCCCGCGAGGTCGGTCTGCCGGGTGTGATCGCCCACGGCATGCTCACCATGGCGCTGGCGGGCCGGTTGGTGACCGACTGGGCCGGGGACCCGGCGGCGCTGGTCGACTACAGCGTGCGGTTCGCCCGGCCCGTGGTGGTGCCCGACGACGAGACCGGGGCCCTGGTGGAGCTGAGCGGCAAGGTCGGCCAGAAGCGTGAGGACGGCACGGTGCGGGTGGACGTCACCGCCCGCTGCGCCGGCCAGAGCGTGCTGGGCAAGGCCACGGCGGTGGTCCGGCTGGGCTGAGCTCGGTGCCCGAAGACACGGCGGCGGGCCTTCCCGGGGTCGTCCCGCGGGAAGGCCCGCCGTGTGTTCGGGTCAGCGCGCCTCGCGCAGCAGCTCGCCCATCCGGCGGACGCCCTCGACCAGGTCGTCGTCGCCCAGGGCGTAGGAGAGCCGGAAGTAACCGGGTGCGCCGAACGCCTCACCCGGCACCACCGCGACCTCGGCGTGCTCCAGCACCAGCTCGGCGAGGTGGGCGCTGCTCTCCACCGTCGTGCCGCGGATCTCCTTGCCGATCAGCTCCTTGACCGAGGGGTAGGCGTAGAAGGCGCCCTTGGGGGTCGGACAGGTCACCCCCGGGATGGCCGAGAGCATCTCGACCATGGTGCGCCGGCGGCGGTCGAAGGCGGCACGCATCTCGGCCACCGCGTCCAGCGGGCCGGAGACCGCGGCCAGGGCGGCGCGCTGTGCGACGTTGCACACGTTCGACGACAGGTGCGACTGCAGGTTCGTCGCGGCCTTCACCACGTCGGCCGGGCCGATCAGCCAGCCGACCCGCCAGCCGGTCATGGCGTAGGTCTTGGCCACACCGTTGAGCACCAGGCAGGTGTCGGCCAGCTCGGGCACCAGCACCGGCATGGAGGCGTGCCGGGCGTCGTCGTACACCAGGTGCTCGTAGATCTCGTCGGTGATCACCCAGATGCCGTGCTCCACCGCCCAGCGGCCGATCTCCGCCACCTGCTCCGGCGGGTAGACCGCGCCCGTGGGGTTGGAGGGGGAGCAGAACAGCAGCACCTTGGTGCGGGGCGTGCGCGCCGCCTCCAGCTGCTCCACGCTCACCAGGTACCCGGTCGACTCGTCGGTCGGCACCACCACGGGCACACCGCCGGCGAGGCGGATCGCCTCGGGGTAGGTGGTCCAGTAGGGCGCCGGGAGCAGGACCTCGTCACCGGGGTCGACGATGCTGGCGAAGGCCTGGTAGACGGCCTGCTTGCCCCCGTTGGTGATCAGGACCTGGTTGGGCTGGACCCGGTAGCCCGAGTCGCGTTCGGTCTTGGCGGCCACCGCCTCGCGCAGCTCCGGCAGACCGGCGGCCGGGGTGTAGCGGTGGTTGCGCGGATCGGCACAGGCCGCCGCGGCGGCCTCGACGATGGGCTGTGGCGTGGGGAAGTCCGGCTCACCCGCACCGAAACCGATCACCGGGCGGCCGGCGGCCTTGAGCGCCTTGGCCTTGGCGTCCACCGCGAGGGTGGCGGACTCGCTGATGCCGCCCACCCGGGCCGAGACCCGGCGGCGGTCCGATGCGCTGGTGACGCTGGGTGAATCCGGTGCAGCCATGCTGAGCATGGTCGCAGAAGCCCCGAGGTGTCGGCATCCGGCCCCGGCCCGTCCCACCAGCCGGGACAGGGCGGGTCGGAGGTCTCGGCCACGGTGCCGCTCCCGGTGCGGTTTCCCGGCGCGGTGGGGCTCTGAACAGCGCGATTGGAGATCCGAGTGGACTGTGCCGTACACTCGGGAACCTGGAACGTCCGGAAGCCGGCCCCACGAGCCACGTGGGGACGGTGAAAGACGGCCGCAAGAGGAGAGGCCATAGTGATAGGCTGTGGTGGCTCCATAGGGGTGTAGCTCAATTGGCAGAGCAGCGGTCTCCAAAACCGCAGGTTGCAGGTTCAAGTCCTGTCACCCCTGCGTAGTGCGGACGGTGGGTGGAGGTTGCAGTGGGCGGTCTGGAGAGCTCGCCAGCGAACACGGCAACCTCCCCTTCGCGTTCGATGAGCGCCAGCGAGGAGGCCGCGTGAGCGAGGACCGCGAGCAGGAGCGGGCCGAGGAGCGTGGGCACGCTTCCCGACCGGTCACCGCTGCGGCGCGGCGGGAGCGCCGCGCCTCCGCCCGTCCGGCCACCAAGAGGGATCGGGGTTCTCGGACCACCGAGTCCACCAAGGGTGGCGCTACGGCCGGGGGCAGCCGGGGCGCCGTGACCCCTGGGAAGGGGAGGCCCACCCCGTCGCGGGACCGCCGCGAGAGCAAGGGTTCGCTGTTCCAGCGGATCGGCAGGTTCCTCCGCGAGGTCGTCGCCGAGCTGCGCAAGGTCATCTGGCCGACGCGCAAGCAGATGGTGACCTACACCGTGGTGGTGCTGTTCTTCGTGGCCTTCATGGTCGCGCTGGTGGCGGCGCTGGACTTTGGCTTCACCAAGGGCGTGTTCTGGCTGTTCGGCTGAGGTCGACGGCTGGTCGGCACCCGAACACGCGACGCACGAGAGGAAGCGAGACCAACAGTGACCTCCCACGACGGCAGCCAGGAGCTGACCGGTCTGTCCGACGACGAGGTGGCCGCCACCGAGCGAGCTGGCGACGCCAAGGACGTCGAACCGACTGGTGTGGTGGCTGACGAGTCGCAGCCGGAGGGCGCTGAGGGCTCCGCCGGGGCCGAGGAGGACCCGGTCGCCGAGTTGCGCGCGGCGCTGGAGAAGGCTCCCGGCCAGTGGTACGTCGTCCACTCCTACGCCGGCTACGAGAACAAGGTCAAGGCGAACCTGGAGACCCGGATCCAGACCCTCGACATGGAGGACTACATCTTCCAGGTCGAGGTGCCGACCGAGGAAGTCACCGAGATCAAGAACGGCCAGCGCAAGCAGGTCCAGCGCAAGGTGCTCCCCGGTTACATCCTGGTCCGCATGGAGCTCAACGACGCCTCGTGGAGCGCGGTGCGCAACACGCCGGGCGTCACCGGGTTCGTCGGCGCCACGTCCAAGCCCTCCCCGCTGAGCCTCGACGACGTGCTGCGCTTCCTCGCCCCGCAGGTGGAGAAGGAGGCCAAGCGCACGGGTGGTCAGCCCGCCGCGGCCGCCGCGCCGAAGAAGACTATCGAGGTCGACTTCGAGGTCGGTGAGTCGGTCACCGTCATGGACGGGCCGTTCGCCACGCTGCCGGCCACCATCAGCGAGGTCAACCCGGACGCGCAGAAGCTCAAGGTCCTGGTGTCGATCTTCGGCCGGGAGACCCCGGTCGAGCTGTCGTTCAACCAGGTCTCCAAGATCTGACCGCGTCCCGTAGTACGGGAACGCGGGAGGCCGTGCGGCGGCAGGCAGGGCCGTTCGCGCGGAGAACACGGTGCGGCCACCGCCTTCGGCTGCACCAACGACAGGAAACAGGAAGCACACGATGCCGCCCAAGAAGAAGAAGCTCGCAGCGATCATCAAGCTGCAGATCGCCGCCGGGCAGGCGACCCCGGCGCCGCCGATCGGTCCCGCGCTGGGCCAGCACGGCGTGAACATCATGGAGTTCTGCAAGGCCTACAACGCCGCGACCGAGTCGCAGCGCGGCAACGTGGTGCCGGTCGAGATCTCCGTCTACGAGGACCGCTCCTTCGACTTCAAGCTCAAGACCCCGCCGGCCTCCAAGCTGCTGCTGAAGGCCGCCGGTGTGGAGAAGGGCAGCGGTGAGCCGCACCGCAACAAGGTCGCCAAGGTGACCATGGACCAGGTGCGCGAGATCGCCCAGCAGAAGATGGCCGACCTCAACGCCAACGACGTCGAGGCCGCCATGAAGATCATCGCCGGTACCGCCCGGTCGATGGGTATCACCGTCGAGGGCTGACCGTCGCCCATCGCGGTGGGAGGGCCAGGCGCTGGCCCGCACCACGACTGATCCACGTGAGAAGGAACAGGCAATGAAGCGCAGCAAGGGCTACCGCAAGGCCGCCGAGCTGGTCGACCGCACGCGGCTGTACACGCCGCTGGAGGCCGCCCGGCTGGCCAAGGAGACCAACCCCACCAAGATGGACGCCACCGTGGAGGTGGCGATCCGGCTGGGCGTCGACCCCCGGAAGGCCGACCAGATGGTCCGCGGCACCGTGAACCTGCCGCACGGCACGGGTAAGACTGTCCGCGTCATCGTGTTCGCGACCGGCGAGAAGGCCGCCGAGGCCCAGGCGGCCGGTGCGGACGCCGTCGGCTCCGACGACCTGATCGAGCGCATCCAGGGCGGCTGGCTCGACTTCGACGCGGCGATCGCCACCCCGGACCAGATGGCGAAGGTCGGCCGCATCGCCCGCATCCTGGGCCCGCGTGGCCTGATGCCGAACCCGAAGACCGGCACGGTCACCCCGGACGTGAGCAGGGCCGTGACCGACATCAAGGGCGGCAAGATCAGCTTCCGGGTGGACAAGCAGGCGAACCTGCACCTGGTGATCGGCAAGACCTCCTTCGACGTCGAGAAGCTGGTGGAGAACTACGCCGCGGCCCTCGACGAGATCCTGCGGGCCAAGCCGGCCGCCGCCAAGGGTCGCTACCTGAAGAAGGTCACCTTCAGCACCACCATGGGCCCGGGCATCCCGGTGGACCCGAACCGGACCCGCAACCTGCTCAGCGACGAGGCCGTCGCCTGACGGTCACCGGTCCTGACCTGACGCCGCGGGGCACATCTTGGAACGGATGTGCCCCGCGGCGTTCTTGCGTGTCGGGCGCGTGGGGTGGGCCGTGCGTCGCCGCGGACGGCCCGTAAGGTGGGCTCAGCCGGTGAGACAGTCGGCGGGTTCCGCCTCGTGTCCGGAGATGACCCACCCGCCGTTGGGCTGCCGTTGCAGCAGGAACATCCCCAGCCGTGGACCGCCGGTCACCTGCATCGAGCAGGAACGGACCTCGGCGTCGGTGCCGATCACCACGGCCGACCCCTCCGGGAAGACCGGGTTGGCGTAGGCGGTGCGGTCCTGCACCTGCTCGGCGAGCCGGCGGGCCGCCTGGGCGCAGTCGCTGCCCCCGTGCGCCGCGGCGAACGCCTGCGCCGCCTGGGGGGTGAACAGGACGCAGGCCTGGTCGGGGCGGTTGGCGGCGATGTAGCTGTACACCGCCCGCACCGAGTCCTTGGGGGACTGGGGCAGCACCGGGGCCACCGCCGCCCCGCCGTCCCCGGCTCCGGGAGTGGAGTCGTCGCTCCACCACCACCAGCCGACACCCAGCAGCACCACCGCCGCTCCGGCCAGCACCAGCTTCCTGCGCCGTGCCACGAGACCTCCTGCGTCCGCTTCGTCGATCGCACGGTGATCGTGCCAGGACGCTCCGTCGGGCGGGGGTGTTCCAACGTGTCGGGTCCGTCCAGGTGGGGGG
>DATCJU010000155.1:0-30387 GCA_036562635.1 Pseudonocardiaceae bacterium | reverse complement strand
CCCTCCACGACCGCTTCGAGCCGGAGGTCGAGCTCGACCTCGGCGCCCTCGGGGATCCCGATGACGTCGAGACCGAAACCCGCCGGGGCCGACAGCTTCCGGACGTAGCTGCGGCTGGTGCCCGCGCGCCGTCCGAGGTCCCGGGTGTCGATCACCCAGGGCCCGGCCGGGTCGGGACGTGCGACGGCAGTTCGTTGCTCAGACATGGTGGTGTGCTTTGCTGACGGGATCGGCCACGGCCAGCTCGCCCAGGGTACGGGACACCACCCGCCCCGACGAAATCGGTCCGGTGCGCCGAACGCTGTTGATGGGTGTGGAGGGACGTTCAGTTCCGGGACACGGAGCCGAACCCGTTGCCCACGGTACCGACAACCGAGCCGCGAAGCTGCTGCCGCCCCTTCTCCACCGTACGCAGGGTACGTCCGAGCAGCTCCTCGAAGTCGGCGAGTTTGCCGTCGACGTAGGCGTCACACTCGGTACGCAGCCGCTGGGCCTCGGCGTTGGCCTCGTCCACGATGCGCTGCGACTCCCGCTTGGCGGCCTGCACCACCTCGGCCTGGGACACCAGCCGTTCCTGCTCGGCCCGCCCGTCGGCCACGGCGCGCTCGTAGGACTCCCGACCGGCCCGCACCATGCGGTCCGCCTCGGCCTCCGCCCGGCCCACCAGCTCCTCGTAGCGCTGACGACCCGCGGTGATCGCGCGTTCGGCCTCGGCCTCGGCCTCGGACACCATCCGTTCGGCCCGCGCCCGCGCCTCGGACACCATCCGTTCCGCCTCGGCCCGTGCCTCGGCCACCATCCGCTCGGCCTCCGCCCGTGCCTGCCCGACGAGCTTCTCGGCCTCCTTCTCCGCGCTGCCGAGGATCTGCTCCCGCTGGTCGAGCACGTCCTGGGCGTCGTCCAGCTCGGCGGGAATGGCATCACGGATGTCGTCGAGCAGCTCCAGGACGTCGCCGCGTGGGACAACGCAGCCGGAGGTCATCGGCACACCGCGCGCCTCTTCGACGATCGTCACGAGTTCGTCGAGCGCCTCGAACACCCGGTACACGTCGCTCTCCTCGCCGCCGGAGTGACTACGGAACAAGTCTGCCGTGTCGATCGGCTTTCGCGATGCATTCACGGACTCGCGTGTCACGCCGGCTCACCTCGGAGGGCCGGAGCGGCGTCATCGCACGGGCGACGTCGGCCGCACGGGCCGTGGTTCACCTCGCGAACTTCTCCCGCAGACGCTCCTCCACCGAGGGAGGCACCAGACCGGCGACCGAGCCGCCGTACTGGGCGACCTCCTTGACCAGGGAACTGGCCAGGAAGCTGTACTCGGGATTGGTGAACATGAAAAGCGTCTCGACCCCGGACAGCCGCTGGTTCATCTGCGCCATCTGCAACTCGTACTCGAAGTCGCTGACCGCCCGCAGACCCTTGACCACAGCTCGGATGCCCTGCTCGCGGCAGTAGTCCACCAGCAGCCCGTACCAGGAGTCGATACGTACATTCGGATACTGCGCGGTCGCCTCGCGCAGCATCTCCATACGCTCCTCGACGGTGAACAACGTGCGCTTGTTCTTGTTGATCAGAACAGCGACGACGACCTCGTCGAACAGCGCAGCCGCCCGGCCGATGATGTCCAGGTGGCCGTTGGTGACCGGGTCGTATGAGCCGGGATAGACGGCACGCCTCATGTCGCGGGACGCTAGCAGCACGATCCCGCGACACCATCGGCTCGAAGGGTGTGGGAGTTCTCACTCATTCCATTCAGTTCCGTCGTCGAACTGCGCCCAATGCAGGACGGTGTCGCCGTACTTCCTGCTCCGCAGCGGCGTCAATGCGGGAGGCCAGTCCGGTTCGCCGCTGCGCACCGCGCGTTCCAGGACGACCACCGCCCCGGGGGCCAGCCAACCGTTCTCGACGAGCCGGTCGAGCATCGCCCGCAACTCCTCGCCGCCCACGGCGTAGGGCGGATCGGCCAGAACGATGTCGAACGGTTCCGCAGGCGGGGTGGCCAGTGCCGCGGCGACCGTGACGGCGTGCACCACGGCCCCGGTCAGGCCGAGGGAGGTGGCGTTGCGCCGCAGCAGCTCCGCGGCACGGCGGTCGGACTCGACGAAGACCGCGGTGGTCGCGCCGCGGGAGAGAGCCTCCAACCCCAGTGCTCCGGACCCGGCGTACAGGTCCAGCACCCGGGCGCCGTCCACACCCACCACGGCCTCCAGGGCACTGAACAATGCCTCCCGCACCCGCTCGGACGTCGGTCGGGTTCCTCGGGGCGGCACGACGATCCGCCGCCCGCCCGCCACTCCGGCCACGATGCGCGTCACCCCGCCATGGTCCCATCCACACCGCTCGGACCCGGACCGGTGCCCTCCGCCGGCATCGCCCCGTGGGCCACGTCGGTGTCGAACGCGCGACGTGCCGGGCCGGGTACGCGGCGTACTGTGACGTCGCACGCAACACGGCCCGACCTCTCGACATCAACTTAGGTCAGGCTAGCCTCATCGCAGCATTCATGTGGGGATTCTGACCCGAGGAGGATCGAGTGCGACTGCCCCGCATCCGCTCGTTCAGAGCGTTGGTCGCCCTGGTCGCCGCCGGAAGCCTCGCGCTGACCGGCTGCAGCAACAGCGAGGAGCCCGCCGACCCCAACGCCACCGGGAGCACCGGTGCCGCCCCGGCGGCGACGCGCACCGTCACGCACGCCATGGGCACCACCGAGGTGCCCGCGCAGCCCACGCGGGTGGTCGTGCTGGACACCGGTGAGCTCGACGCGGTGGTGGCCCTGGGCGTCACCCCGGTCGGCGCGGTCACCACGGACGTGTCCTCCGACTTCCCCTCCTACCTGCGCGACAAGCTGAGCGG
Organism: Pseudonocardiaceae bacterium; assembly: GCA_036562635.1. Classification (GTDB taxonomy): domain Bacteria; phylum Actinomycetota; class Actinomycetes; order Mycobacteriales; family Pseudonocardiaceae; genus DATCJU01. Next base: position 27,534 of record DATCJU010000155.1, on the reverse strand, counting down.
CACCCAGAAGGTCGGCACCATCCAGCAGCCCGAGCTGGAGACCATCGCCAGCCTGCAGCCCGACCTGATCCTGTCCAACAAGCGGCGCCACGCCGAGCTCTACGACAAGCTGTCCGAGATCGCCCCCACCGTCTTCGCCGAGGACGTCGGCAAGGTGTGGAAGGAGAACTTCCTGCTCGACGCCGAGGCGCTGGGTAAGAAGGCCGAGGGTGAGCGGCTGCTGGCCGAGTACGAGCAGCGGGCCAAGGAGCTCGGCCAGAGCCTGGGCGACCCGTCCTCCGTCACGGTGAGCGCGGTGCGGTTCGTCGCCGGCTCGGAGACCATCCGTGCCTACACCGACAACTCGTTCCTGGGCACCGTGCTGACCGACGTCGGCGTCTCCCGCCCGGAGGGGCAGAAGGGCACCGCGACCTTCAACGAGGTCTCCCGGGAGAACGTGGCCCAGCTCAACGGTGACGTGCTGCTGTACAGCTCCTACGGCTCCCCCGACGTCTCCGGGGAGAAGGCGGTCACCGAGGGCCCGCAGTGGGCGCAGCTGTCCGCGGTGCAGCAGGGCAAGGCGTTCCGGGTGGACGACGACTACTTCTACACCGGCATCGGCCTGACCGCCGCCAACCGGGTGCTGGACGACCTGCAGAACTACCTGACGAAGTGAGACCGGCCCGGTCCTGAACATGCGGAGGGCCCCCGCACCACCGCGGGGGCCCTCCGCATGTTCCGGGCGACCGGCCGCCCCCTACTCGACGGCCACGCCGGCGGTCAGGGCCGCCGCGAGGGCCTCCAGCAGCGGCACCACGCGGCGCAGCCGGTGCGGATCGGTGGTGGTGCACTCGGTGATCCCGGCGCCCACCACCGGCAGTCGCGTGGCCACCGCCTCGATCCCGGCGACCACGTCCGCCACGGTCAGGCCGTCCGGCTCCGGGCAGCAGACCCCGCCGAACTCCTCCGGGTCCAGCACGTCCAGGTCGATGTGCAGGTACACCGTCTCGGCACCCGTGCCCACCACGGTGTCGGCCAGCACCTCCGCCCCAGCCGGCCCCCGCACCCGCTCCGGGGGCAGGTGGACCGCCAGCCCGGTGGCCAGGACGTCCCGTTCCCCCTCGTCCAACGCCCGCACGCCGGCCAGCACGGCTCGTCCCGGGTGCAGGGGCGGGTCGGCGGTGAACGCCGGGTCGCCCTCACCGAACGCGGCGCGCAGCACCATGCCGTGGAACGCCCCGGAGGGCGAGGTCGCGGGGGTGTTGAGATCACCGTGCGCGTCCCACCAGACGACACCGAGCCCCGGCCCGACCCGCTGCCGCAGCACGGCCAGCGGAACGGCCTCCACCCCGCAGTCCCCACCCACGGTCAGCACTGGCTCCCGCACCCCGCGCAGCGCGGCGAGCTGCGCGGAGCGGTTGGCCCACAGCCCGCCGAAGTTGGCCACCCCACCGGTCCGGGGCGTGGTGCCCGAGGCCACGGGCACCACGTGGGGCTCCACGCCCAGCACCTGGGCGGCCAGCGCCGACAGGGCCGAGCACCCCGTCGGCAACCGGCCGGCCTCGAGCCGCACCGCGCCCTGGTGCTGCGGGACCGCGTGCACCTGCAGTGTCGTCATCAGGCCAGTTCCATGAGCAGGTCGCCGCCCTCCACCTGCTGCACCGGACCGATGGCCACCCGCCTGACCGTGCCCGGCTTGGGCGAGGTGATCGCGGCCTCCATCTTCATCGCCTCGATCGTGGCCACGGTCTGCCCCGCCTCCACGGTGTCGCCCTCGGCGACCGCCAGGGTCACCACCCCGGCGAAGGGAGCCGCGACGTGGTTCGGGTTGGACCGGTCGGCCTTCTCGGCCACCGGGACGTCGGCGGCCACCGAACGGTCCCGTACCTGCAGCGGCCGCAGCTGGCCGTTCAGCGTGGCCATCACGGTGCGCATACCGCGCTCGTCGGCCTCGCCGACCGCCTCCAGCCCAAAGAACAGCCGCACACCGGGCTCCAGGTCGACGGTGTGCTCCTGCCCAGCCCGCAGCCCGTACAGGAAGTCCTTGGTGGACAGCACGCTGGTGTCACCGTAGGCCTCGCGGTGCGCCAGGAACTCCTTGGTCGGCCCGGGGAACAACAGCCGGTTCAGGGTCTGCCGACGGTCGGTCTCCAGGCCGCGCCGGTCCTCCTCGGTGAGCTCGGTGACCCGCTTGGGCGCCGGCCGCCCGGCGAGGGCCTTGCTGCGGAACGGCTCCGGCCAGCCGCCGGGCGGGTCACCCAGTTCGCCGTGCAGGAAGCCGACGACCGAGTCGGGGATGTCGAACCTGCCCGGGTCCTGCTCGAACTCCTTCGGGTCGACCCCCGCGCCCACCAGGTGCAGCGCCAGGTCACCCACCACCTTGGAGGACGGGGTCACCTTGACCAGCCGGCCGAGGATCCGGTCGGCCGCGGCGTACATCGCCTCGATCTCCTCGAAGCGGTCCCCCAGGCCCAGGGCGATCGCCTGCTGCTTCAGGTTGGAGAGCTGACCACCGGGGATCTCGTGGTGGTAGACCCGCCCGGTCGGCGAGAGCAGCCCGGACTCGAACGGCGCGTAGACCTTGCGCACCGCCTCCCAGTACGGCTCCAGGTCGCACACCGCCTGCAGGTCCAGTCCGGTGGCCCGGTCGGTGTGATCGGTCGCGGCCACCAGCGCGGACAGTGCCGGCTGCGAGGTGGTGCCGGCCATCGAGGCCGCCGCGGCGTCGACGGCGTCCACCCCGGCACCGATCGCGGCCATCAGGGTGGCCAGCTGGCCGCCGGGCGTGTCGTGGGTGTGCAGGTGGATCGGCAGGTCGAACTCCCGACGCAGCGCCGACACCAGCGTGGCCGCCGCCGGCGGGCGCAGCAGACCGGCCATGTCCTTGATGGCCAGCACGTGTGCACCGGCCCGGACGATCTGCTCGGCCAGCCGCAGGTAGTAGTCCAGGGTGTAGAGCTTCTCGGCCGGGTCGGACAGGTCCGCCGTGTAGCACAGCGCGACCTCGGCCACGGCCTGCCCGGTCTCGCGCACCGCCTCGATGGCCGGGCGCATCTGTTCGACGTCGTTGAGGGCGTCGAAGATCCGGAAGATGTCGATGCCGGTGGCGGTCGCCTCCTCGACGAAGGCCTTGGTGACCTCGGTCGGGTACGGGGTGTAGCCGACGGTGTTGCGCCCGCGCAGCAGCATCTGCAGGCACAGGTTGGGCATGGCCGCACGCAGGGCGGCGAGCCGCTCCCAGGGGTCCTCGGCCAGGAAGCGCAGAGCCACGTCGTAGGTGGCGCCGCCCCAACACTCCACCGACAGCAGCTGCGGGGTCAGCCGGGCCACGTAGGGGGCGATGGTGACCAGGTCCTTGGTCCGCACCCGCGTGGCCAGCAACGACTGGTGCGCGTCCCGGAAGGTGGTGTCGGTGACCCCCACTCCCGGCTTCTGACGCAGCCAGGCCGCGAAGCCCTCCGGTCCCAGTTCCAGGAGCTTCTGCCGGGACCCGGCGGGCGGTTCGACACCCAGGTCCGCCTGCGGCAGCTTGCGTTCGGGGTCCAGCACCGACGGGCGCGGCCCGTACGGCTTGTTCACCGTGACGTCGGCCAGGTAGGTGAGCAGCCGGGTGCCACGGTCGGCCGAGTGCCGTGCGGTGAGCAGGTGCGGGCGCTGCTCGATGAAGGAGGTGGTGATCCGCCCGGCCCGGAAGTCCTCGTCGTCCAGCACCGCCTGCAGGAACGGGATGTTCGTGGCCACACCCCGGATACGGAACTCGGCCACCGCCCGGCGGGCCCGGGCCACCGCGGTGCGGAAGTCACGGCCGCGGCAGGTGAGCTTCACCAGCATCGAGTCGAAGTGGGCGCTGATCTCGGCGCCCGCGTGCACCGTCCCACCGTCCAGTCGGATGCCCGCACCGCCCGGGGAACGGTAGGCGCTGATCTTGCCGGTGTCGGGGCGGAACCCGTTGGCCGGGTCCTCGGTGGTGATCCGGCACTGCAGGGCGACACCGCGCAGACGGATGTTCTCCTGGGACAGGCCCAGGTCCGCCAGCGTCTCCCCCGCCGCGATGCGCATCTGCGCCTGCACCAGGTCGACGTCGGTGACCTCCTCGGTCACCGTGTGCTCGACCTGGATCCGCGGGTTCATCTCGATGAACACGTGGTTGCCGTCGCGGTCCACCAGGAACTCGACGGTGCCGGCGTTGACGTAGCCGATGTGCCGGGCGAAGGCGACCGCGTCGGCGCAGATCCGCTCCCGCAGCGCCGGGTCCAGGTTGGGTGCCGGCGCGATCTCCAGCACCTTCTGGTGCCGCCGTTGCAGCGAGCAGTCCCGTTCGAACAGGTGGATCACGTTGCCGGCGCCGTCCGCGAGGATCTGCACCTCGATGTGCCGCGGATCCACCACGGCCTGCTCCAGGAACACCGTGGGGTCACCGAAGGCCGACTCGGCCTCCCGCATCGCGGCCTCCAGCGCCTCGCGCAGGGCCTCCGGCCGGTCCACCCGGCGCATGCCACGACCACCGCCACCGGCGACGGCCTTGACGAACACCGGGAAGCCCACGTGCTCGGCCGCGGCGATCAGGGTGTCGACGTCGGCGGACGGCTCACTCGACCGCAGCACCGGCAGCCCGGCCTCCCGGGCAGCGGTGACGGCGCGGGCCTTGTTCCCGGTGAGCTGGAGCACCTCGGGGCTGGGCCCGACGAAGGTGATGCCGGCGTCCCGGCAGGCCTGGGCCAGGTTCGGATTCTCCGACAGGAAGCCGTAGCCGGGGTAGATCGCGTCGGCCCCCGCCTTGCGGGCGGCCTTGATGATCTCCTCGACCGACAGGTAGGCGCGGACCGGATGCCCGGGCTCACCGATCTCGTAGGCCTCGTCGGCCTTCAGCCGGTGCAACGAGTTGCGATCCTCGTGCGGGAACACCGCGACCGTTCCCGCACCCAGTTCATAAGCCGCGCGGAACGCGCGGATGGCGATCTCTCCCCGGTTGGCCACGAGGACCTTGCGGAACATCCCGGCTCCTCCCGAACGTGGGGATGGTCAGGCGGCGCGCACCGGACGTTACCGCGCGTTTCCCGCCTGGCGGGAGCACCATCCCAGGTGACGGAAATCATCCTCCGCCAGGCCTCTGACGTGCTAGGACCGGCTCTTCCGGACCACATCGGCCGGACGACGTCCGGGCCCGGTGGTACGGCGCGACCTCGGCACCATCGTCCCCGCACTCGGGGGGAACGGCCACCGCACATCGATCCCGGAATCGATCCGGGCAACCGCGCACACATCGCCCACCGGCCCCACGAACCGGCCGGCTCAGGCCTTCTCCAGGTACTCCGCGCGTTCCTCGTCGACCAGACCGTTCACCAGGGCGGCCAGACCCGGATGTTCGTCGAGCCCGGGATCGGCGTCCACCATCCGCTGCGCCACCTGCCGGGCGGTGGCGATCAGCTTCTCGTCCCGCAGCAGCGACAGCATCCGCAGCGTCGAGCGCCGACCGGACTGCGCAGCCCCCAGGATGTCCCCCTCCCGCCGCAGCTCCAGGTCCAGCCGGGCCAGCTCGAAACCGTCGAGCGTGGAGGCCACCGCGTCCAGCCGTTCCCGGGTGGTCGTGCCCGCGGGGACCTCGGTGACCAGCAGGCACAGCCCGGGGGCGGTGCCCCGCCCCACCCGGCCGCGGAGCTGGTGGAGCTGGCTGACCCCGAACCGGTCGGCGTCCATGATCACCATCATCGTGGCGTTCGGGACGTTCACCCCGACCTCGACCACCGTGGTGGCCACCAGCACGTCCAGCTTCCCGTCGGCGAAGGCCCGCATCACCGCGTCCTTCTCCTCGGAGGGCAGCCGCCCGTGCAGGACACCCAGCCGCAGCCCGGCCAGCGGTCCCGCGGCCAGTCGGGGCGCCAGGTCGGTGACCGCCAGCGGTGGCCGCCGCTGACGGCCGTCACCGGCCGCGTCCTCGCCGTCCGGCTCCTGTTCCGGGGCACCGGAGGCGGGATCGGGTTCGTCCTCGTCCTCCCGCCCGCCGTCCCCGATCCGGGGACACACCACGTACACCTGGTGGCCGGCGGCCACCTCCTCCCGGATCCGGGCCCACGCCCGCTCCAGCCACGCGGGTTTCTCCGCGGCGGGCACCACCGTGGTGCTGATCGGCGACCGTCCGGCGGGCAGCTCGCGCAACGCGGAGACCTCCAGGTCCCCGTAGACGGTCATGGCGACGGTGCGCGGGATGGGGGTCGCGGTCATCACCAGCACGTGCGGACTGGCGTTCTCCCCCGCCCGGGCCCGCAGGGCGTCCCGCTGCTCCACCCCGAACCGGTGCTGCTCGTCGATCACCACCAGACCCAGGTCGGCGAAGGACACCTTCTCCTGGATCAACGCGTGGGTGCCCACGACGATGCCGGCCGCACCCGAGGCGACGTCCAGCAGGGCCTGGCGACGTTGGGCCGCGGTCAGCGACCCGGTCAGCAGGGTGACCCTCGTGGCGTGCTCGGCGGCCCCCAGCTCCCCGGCCTTCCCCAGGTCACCGAGCAGTTCCCGCAGCGACCGGGCGTGCTGGGCGGCCAGGACCTCGGTGGGCGCCAGCATCGCCGCCTGCCGTCCCGAGTCCACCACCTGCAGCATCGCCCGGAGCGCGACCACCGTCTTGCCCGCGCCCACGTCACCCTGCAGCAGACGGTTCATCGGCTGGGTGCCGGAGAGGTCCGCGGCGATGGCCGCACCGACCTCCAGCTGGCCCTGGGTGAGCCGGAACGGCAGTCGTGCGTCGAAGGCGTCCAGCAGCCCGCCGGGGCGGGGCGGGCAGGCCGGCGCCAGGCGCGCCCGGGCCGACCGACGACGCTGGGCGAGGGCGAGCTGCACGGCCAGCGCCTCGTCCCACTTGAGTCGCTGACGCGCCCGTTCCACCGCCGCCCGGTCCTCGGGCAGGTGGATCTCGCGCAGCGCCTGCCCCAGTGGAGGCAGCCGGTACTCCCGTCGCAGGTCCTCGGGCAGCGGGTCCTCGGGCTCGTCCAGCACGTCCAGCACCTGCCGGACGCACCGGGCGATGGACCACGACGGCAGGCCCCGGGCCGCGGGATAGACCGGGATCAGCTCGTTGGTGAACTCCTCCACCGCCTGCTGGTCCGCCCCGGAGTCCAGCAGCTTGTACTCGGGGTGGGCCAGCTGCAGGCTGCCCCGGAACGCGGTGACCTTCCCGGCGAACAGCCCCACCCGGCCCGGCACCAGTGCGGCGACGTGCGGGTGGATGCGGTTGAAAAACGTGACGGTCAGGCGACGGGTGCCGTCGGTGATGGTGACCTCCAGCAGCTGGCCCGACCGCCGCTGCATCCGTCGCCGGTTGACCCGCTCCACCCGGGCCAGCACCGTGGCGTGCTCACCGATCTCCAGGCCGGAGATGTTGGTCAGCTCCCCGCGCTCGGCGTAGCGACGCGGGTAGTGGCGCAGCAGGTCTCCCACCGTGACCAGGTCGAACGCGGAGCGCAGCGCGTTCGCGCTCTTCGCCCCCAGCACCCGGTCCAGCCTGTCGTCCAGCGTGGTCATCGGTCCTCATTCAACCCGGGCGCACCGACGGAGCGGGCGCGCGACCCACGGGGGCCACCGGAGACGGCCGCTACTCGACACCGATCAGCAGCAGGGTGTCCTGCTGCCCGCCCGGGTAGACCATCACCTCGATCTCGGGGTGAGAGCGCCGCAGGTGCTCCTGCAGGGCCTCGCCCAGCTCCGGCGGCGCGTCGGCCCCCAGCAGCGCGGTGAGCAACTCCCCGCCCACCGCCAGCAACCGGTCCGCCAGCTGACAGGCGGTGCCGACCACGTCCCCGTCCCGCCCGATCAGCACCACGTCCCCGTCGGCCATGCCGAGGATGTCGCCCGGGTAGCAACGGCCGGCCCAGGTCAGCGCCTCGGACGCGGCGACCAGGAGTTCCCCGCGCCGGGTGGCCGCCGCCGCCTCGGCCATGGCCACCACGTCGTCGCCGGGCCGACGCTGCACGTCGTGCACGGCCACGGCCGCGAGCCCCTGGACCGGGGAGGCGGTGGGGACCACGATCACGTCCTGTCCGGCCTGCAGGGCGTGTTCGGCGGCCAGCTCGGCGGTGGGGGTGCGGGCGAGGTCGTTGGGCAGCACGACCACGTGCCGGGCCCGGGTACCACTGATCGCCTCCAACAGGTCGGCGGCGGTCGGCTCGCCGGTGAGCACGGTCGCCCCCGCCGAGCGGAACAGCTCGGCGATCCCCTCGCCGGAGGCCAGGGCCACCACGGCGCGGTCCGGGGCGACCGGTTCCTCGGCGACCTGCCCGGCGAAACGGACCACGGTGATGCGGTGCGGGCGACCGGCCTCGATGCCTGCCTCGATGGCCGCCCCGACGTCGTTGCAGTGCACGTGGACCGTCCACAGCCCGGTCCCCCCGGGTTCGCCGTCGCCGACCACCGACACACAGTCCCCGAGCCTGGTCAGCTCCGTGCGCAGGGCGGTCGCCCTGGCCTCGTCGGTCCGGTCGAGCAGGTACATGACCTCGTACTCGTAGTCGGCCGAACCGCCCTCCCGTGCCCCGAGCAACGCCTGGGGTGGGCGAGGCACCCGCAGCGGCGCCCTGCGGATCTCCTGGGGTTCGGCCCGCCCCTCGACCACCCCGACCAGCACCTCCAGCAGCAGCACCAGACCACGGCCACCCGCGTCCACCACCCCGGCCCGGGCCAGGTCGGCCAGGCGGTCGGGGGTGCGGGCGAGCGCCTCCCGGGCCGCGGTGCACACCACCTCGACCAGGGTGCACAGCGGCCCGACCCCCTGGTCGGCGGCGGCGCGGGCGGCGGCGTGCAACACGTCCAGCACGGTGCCGGGGACGGGAGTGGTGACCGCACGCACCGCCAGCTCGTGGGCCCGGGACAGCCCGGCGCGCAGCTCGACGCCGGTCACCACCGCGCACCCCCTGGCCGCTTCGGCCAGGCCCCGCAGGATCTGCGACAGGATCACCCCGGAGTTGCCCCTGGCTCCGGCGAGGGCGCCACGGGCGAGCCGGGCAAGAGCGTCACCGGCGGTCGTGGGTTCGCCGCGGACCAGGGCGTCCAGCGCCGACCGCATGGTGAGCAGCAGGTTCGTTCCGGTGTCGGCGTCGGCCACCGGGAAGACGTTGATGCGGTCGATGTCGATCTGGTGGGTTTCCAACGCGGCCACACAGGCGGCGGCCCAGCGGCGCACCGCCGCCGCGTCGATCGACTCCAGCACCTGGGGTGCCTCCCGCACGGTGAGTTCTTCCGGCCGCGCTCGGGCACCGGGTGCCGGGTGGCGCAGCCGACCGATGTCCCGCAGGGTAGTGGGCCACCCGGGCCGGCTTTCCGGGACCGGTTTGGTCACATCCCCGCCGACCCGTTAACCTGTCGCAGTTGGATGCCCGGCCCGCCCCGGGCTCAAGCAGGTTTTCGCGCCCGCTCCACCAGTGGAGTCGTGGCGTTTCATCGCAACGACGTAAGGAGTGTCTGACGTGGCTGCCGTGTGCGACGTCTGCGGCAAGGGGCCGGGCTTCGGCATGTCGGTCTCGCACTCCCACCGGCGCACCCACCGTCGGTGGAACCCGAACATCCAGACCGTTCGGGCCAAGATCGGCGTGTCCCAGCGCAAGCGCATGAACGTGTGCACCTCCTGCCTGAAGGCAGGCAAGGTCGTGCGTGGCTGACGCGCCCCGGCACGAGCAGACTCGAAACGAACGGCCCGGGTGGTTCCCACCACCCGGGCCGTTCTGCGTCCGTGCGCGTCCCGGAACGGGCCGTGTCCGTCCCCACGACCGCTCGTCGGGCACCGCCGTGGGGACGGAGCGGCATCACCGGGTCAGGGCAGCTTCCAGTCGATCGGCTCGGCACCCTGCTGGACGAGCAGTTCGTTGGCCCGGCTGAACGGGCGGGAGCCGAAGAAGCCACGGTCGGCGGACATCGGGCTGGGGTGTGCCGACTCGATGCAGGGCACTCCACCCAGCAGCGGCCGCAGGTTCCGGGCGTCCCGGCCCCACAGGATGGCCACCATCGGCTTGCCCCGGGCGGCGAGAGCCCGGATGGCCTGCTCGGTGACCGCCTCCCAGCCCTTGCCGCGGTGCGAACCCGGCCGACCGGGGGCGACGGTGAGCACCCTGTTGAGCAGCAGCACGCCGCGCTCGGTCCACGGGGTGAGGTCGCCGTTGGACGGGGTGGGGTGCCCCAGGTCCGCGCTGTACTCGCGGAAGATGTTCACCAGGCTCCTGGGCAGCGGGCGCACATCCGGGGCGACCGAGAAGCTCAGGCCCACCGGGTGACCCGGTGTCGGATACGGGTCCTGCCCCACGATGAGGACCCGTACCTCGTCGAACGGTTGCGTGAACGCGCGCAGTACCTTGTCCCCCGCCGGCAGGTAGCGGCGGCCCGCCGCCACCTCCTCGCGCAGGAAGTTGCCCATGGCCGTGATGCGGTCGGCCACGGGTTCCAGAGCCTTCGCCCAACCGGCTTCCACGATCTCGTGCAGCGGACGTGCAGTCACGGTGCGCACCCTATCCAGGGGTGGCGACAGTCACGGCGCCAGGGGACCGCCGAACGGATCAGTCCAACCGACGCAGCTCGGCCCGGTAACGGTCGATGTTGGCCACGTACTTGTCGACGGCGAACTGCCAGGCGCCCTCGGGAACCTGGTAGCCCTCGCGGACCCGGGCGGGGACGCCGAGGGCCATGCTGCGGGCGGGCACCCGCCCGTCGAAGGACACCACCGCACCGGCCCCCACGATGGCCCCGGTCTCCACCACCGCGCCGTTGAGCACCACGGAACCGGAGCCGATCAGGCAACGGTCGGCGATGGTGGCGCCCTCGATGTGCACGTTGTGCCCGATCACGCAGTCGGCACCGACGACGGTGGGGTGGATCTCGGTGCAGTGGATCACCGTGCCGTCCTGCACGCTGGTCCGTTCCCCGATCTCGATGCGTCCGTAGTCACCACGCAGCACCGCCTGCGGCCAGACCGAGGCACCGGCCCCGATGGTGACGTCACCGATCACGGTGGCGTCCGGGTGCACGTACGCGTCGGGGTGGATCCGCGGTTCGCACTGGCCGAGCGCGTAGATCGCCACCTGTGTCCTCCCGCTGTCTCACCGACCGGTGGATGACCGTTGTATCCCAGGTCGCCCAACCCACCCGGGAAAAGTGATCCACCACACAGCAGGTCAGGCCGAGACCCGCCCCTGGGGCAGTTCGGCCGGAACGAGCAGTTTGCCGAAGCAGATGCTCTCCGGCGCGCACTTGTAGACGCCGAACTTGGGGATCTCGGTGTAGCCGGAGGAGGTGTAGAGCCCGATCGCCTCGGGCTGCAGGGTGCCGGTCTCCAGGACCATGCGGCGTCGCCCGGCGGCCAGGGCGGTGTGTTCCAGTTCGGCGAGCATGCGCCGCGCCAGGCCTCGTCCGCGCATCGCGGGGACGACGTACATGCGCTTGAGCTCGGCGTCGCCGTCGAGGAAGTCCGGTTCGTCACCGTCGTGCGCCCGCCATCCGCCGCAGGCCACCGGCCGACCGTCCAGGTAGCCCACCAGGAACAGGCCGTGGGGCGGGGAGAACTCGGCGGGGTCGACGGGGGTGACGTCCTCGTCGCCGTAGCGTTCGACGTAGACCTGCTGCAGGGCGGCGATCAGCGCGGCGGCGTCGGGGTGGTCGTAGGCGAGCTGACGCAACTCCACGACCTCAGGCTACGAAGCCCGCTCATGAATAGCAATTCCTTGTTGTGCATGAATATGCACAACGGTGGTCAGCGCCAGTGCTCCCAGCCCTGCGGCCCCGCATAGGGCCGGCCGTCCACGGTGACGCCCTCACCCTCCAGCACGGTGCCCACCACGTGCCAGCCCGCGGGCACGTGCTCGGCCGAGGGGAACGTGGCCGCCAACGCATGGTCCTCACCCCCGGTGAGCACCCAGTGCCGCGGATCCGCCCCCAGCGCCGAGGCCACGTCCACCAGCCGCTGGTGCACCTGCAGCAGCTCGGTGTGCACGTCGATGGCCACACCGGACTCCTCGGCCACGTGCCCCAGGTCGGCCAACAGCCCGTCGGAGACGTCGATCATCGCGGTGGCCCCGGCCCGCGCGGCCTCCGGTCCGGCCGAGTAGGGCGGCTCCGGCACCCGCTGGGCCCCCACCACCGCGACCGGTGACCGGAACCCGCGACCGAGCACGGCGAGCCCCGCGGCGGCCCAACCGAGCCGCCCCGCCACCGCCACCACGTCACCGGGTCGGGCCCCGGCGCGGGTCAGCGGCGCCCTCCCCTCCAGGTCCCCGAGCGCGGTCACCGAGATCACGATGCTGTTCGCGGTGACCATGTCCCCACCGACGATGCCGGCACCCGCCCGACGGGCCTCGACCCACATCCCGTCGGCGAGCCCGTCCACCACCTCCGTGGGAGTCCTCGCCGGACAGGCGAGCCCGACCAGGAGTGCGGTCGGCACCGCCCCCATCGCGGCGATGTCGGCCAGGTTCACCGCCACGGCCTTCCGCCCCACCTGCTCGGGGCTGGACCAGTCCAGTCGGAAGTGCACCCCTTCCACCAGCACGTCGGTGGAGGCCACGACCCGGCCGTCCGGTGCCGCCACCACGGCGGCGTCGTCACCGGGCCCGAGCAGCGTGGTGGGCGGCTGCACCCGCCCCTCGGTGACCCGCCGGATCAGGCCGAACTCACCGAGCCGGGCGACCGTGTCCGCCGCCTGCGGCGCCTCCCGGGGCAAGGGCACCTCCGATCACGAGCATCCCACTCACCTGCTGGGGTACGTTGCTGGTCACTGTTCCTACCCCGAGCAGACCACTCGAGACGAAAGGGCACGCCGTGGTCCAGGCATACATCCTGATCCAGACCGAGGTCGGCAAGGCGGCCAGCGTCGCCGCGGAGATCAGCACGATCCCCGGGGTGATCACCGCCGAGGACGTCACCGGCCCCTACGACGTGATCGTCCGAGCGGAAGCGAAGACGGTGGACGAACTCGGTCAGCTCGTCGTCGCACGCATCCAGGGCGTCGAAGGTATCACCCGTACCCTGACCTGCCCGGTCGTGCACCTGCAGAACGTGGTGTAGTTATCACGTGCCCACCGCTCGCGAGCCGAACCAGGAGCCCGAGGGAACCGCGTCCCCGCCCGCCGGCCGACAGGGGACTCCCCCGCTGCTGCCCCGCCCACTGCTGGTGCCGGCGCTCGGTCTGGCGGTACTGCTGGTCGCCGGAGTGGCCCTGGTGGGTGTCCTGTTCGGTTCCTCCGCGGACACACCGGACAGCGCGGACGGCTCCCCCACGCCCACGGCGGACCGTACCGGGCCGCTCGCCCTGCCCCCGGTCCCGGCTCCCCAGGCCACCTCGCCGGAGTGCGACGCGCTCATCGCCGCGTTGCCCCAGGAGCTCGTCTCCGGGTCCTCCCGCCTGGTCTGGCGTCCCCTGGTGCAGCCCGCCCCGCCGGCCACCGTGGCCTGGGGCAGTGCGGACACGGACCCCGTCGTGTTGCGTTGTGGCCTGGAGCGCCCGGCCGAGCTGACCCCCACCTCCCAGCTCCTGGAGGTCTCGGGGGTGCAGTGGCTGGAGCTGCCCGGCCCGGACGCCAGCACCTGGGTCGCGGTGGACCGCCCGGTCTACGTGGCCCTCACCACGCCCGTCGGCACCGGAACCGGCCCCATCCAGGACGTCTCCGCCACCATCCGCGCCGTACTGCGGGCCATGCCGGTGAACACGGGCGGCTGAGCCGTCCCCGTGCGGAACACCACCCCGGTGGGTGCCCCGTCACGCCGGTGTGAGCGGGGCACCCCAGGGGTTCAGCGCAGGCCGGTGCCCCGGGCCAGGGCGGTCTCGATGAGCGTGGTCAGCAGGGTGGGATAGTCCACGCCGGTCACCGCCCACATCCGCGGGTACATCGAGATCGGGGTGAACCCCGGCATGGTGTTCACCTCGTTGATCACCGGCTTCCCCTCGGGGGTGACGAAGAAGTCGACACGGGCCAGTCCCTGGCAGTCCAGAGCCCGGAAGGCCCGGATCGCCAGCTCCCGCACCTGCTCGGTCACCTCGTCGTCGAGCTTGGCCGGGATGTCGAACTGGCAGACCTCGTCCGAGTCCAGGTACTTGGCGTCGAAGTCGTACCAGTCGACGGTGTCACCGACCAGACGGATCTCCGCCGGCAGGGACGCCTCCACCCTGCCGTCGGGGAACTCCAGCACGCCGCACTCGATCTCGCGACCGATGACGGCCGCCTCCACCAGGACCTTCGGGTCGGTACGCCGGGCCTCGGCGATGGCCTCGTCCAACCGGGCCCAGTCGGTGACCTTGGTGATGCCGACCGACGAACCGGCCCGGGCGGGCTTGACGAACACCGGTAGCCCCAGGCGCTCCCGTTCCTCGGGGGTGAGCGTGTCCCGCCCGGGACGCAGCACCACGTGGTCGCCGACCGGCAGCCCCTCGACCGCCAGCAGCTTCTTGGTGAACTCCTTGTCCATCGCCACCGCGCTGGACAGCACACCGGGGCCGACGTAGGGGATACCGGCCATCTCCAGCAGGCCCTGGATGGTGCCGTCCTCGCCGTAGGCACCGTGCAGCACCGGGAAGACGACGTCCACCCCGGACAGCACCTCGCCCTCGCGACCGCGGTCCAGCACGACGAGACCACCACGGGTGGGGTCACCGGGCAGGACCAGGTCGGTCCCCGTCGGCTGCACCGAGGGCAGCCGACGATCCCGGATCTCCAGCGCCCGGGGGTCGTCCGTCCCCAACACCCAGGAGCCCTCGGGGGTGATACCCACCGGGATCACCTCGAAGCGTTCCCGGTCCAGGTGGGACAGCACGCTGCCCGCCGACACGCAGGAGATGGCATGCTCGGTGCTCCGGCCACCGAACACGACCGCGACCCTCGTCCTGTGCTGCGTCATACGCCGGACCCTACCCGGATGGCGGTGTCGCGGACGATCCCGCGTGGGTTACGGACGGCCTCCCCCCACAGGACCACCTGCGTGGGCGTCACCCACGGATTCACCCCGCCCGGCCACCCGTTCCGACCTCCTCCCGCAGCAGCTCGACCAGCACCGGCACCGCGGCCTCCAGTTCGGCCCGGCCACAACCGGCGTAGCCCAGCGGGATGCCGTGCCGTACCGGTCGCTCCGCGTGGTGCCGGGCCAGCCGGTCCAGGAGCAGTCCGCGGCGTGCGGCCCGCGCGACCAGCCGTTCCTCGGCCCGGGCCGAGGGCAACGGCACGAGCACGTGTGCCCCGGCCTCGTCACCGAGCACCTGCAGTCCGGCCGTGGTGAGCGCCTCGACCAACAGGGCACGCCGGCGGGTCAGTTCCCGCCGCAGCCGGCGCAGGTGGCGGGCGAGGTCCCCGTTCCGGAGCAGCTCCACCAGCACCCGTTGTCCCGCGGGGGACGGCCCGGTGCCCGTGACGTCGCGGTGGGCCGACACCGCGGACACCACGTGCGGCGGACCCACCAGCCATCCCGCGCCCAGGGTGGGGGTGAGGATCTTGCTGGTGGTCCCCAGGTGCACCACCACGTCCGGCCCGAGCGCGGCCAGCAACGGAAGCGGCGCCACGTCCAGGCGCAGCTCGCCGTCGTAGTCGTCCTCCACGACCAGCCAGCCGAACCGGCGTGCCCGCCGGACCAGCTCGATCCGCCGGGCCGCCGGCATCCGCCCACCCGTGGGGTACTGGTGCGCCGGGGTGCAGTAGACGAGGCGGGCGCGGGAGGGCACCGCCTCGACCACCAGCCCGCCGGCGTCGACCGGGACCGTGGTCACGCGCATCCCCGCCGCACGCAGTGCACCCACCGCGCGCGGGTATCCCGGTTCCTCCACGGCCACCAGGTCCCCGGGCCGCAGCACGGCCAGTGCGATCTCGGTCAGGGCGGCGGTGGTGCCCCCGGTGGCCAGCACCGTCTCCGTCACCCGTCCCTCGGGCAGGGCCAGGCCACGGTGCCGCAGCAGGTGCTCGGCGACCGCGTGCCGGTAGGCGGGCAGCCCGTCCCGCTGCGGGTACCGCAGGGGCGGGGCATCGGCGGCGGCACGCCAGGCACGCCGCCACGCCGCCCGGTCCAGCCCCTCGACCCAGGGCGCACCGGGGAGCAGCGTGATCCCGGACGCGGTTCCGGCACCGGGGCCGGCCGCCGGCCGGGGTGGCGGGGCGGGGTGCGGGGTCACGGGCGCAGCGGTGACGAAGGTGCCGGACCCGTGTCGGCCCTCGATCCACCCCTCGGCGTGGAGCTGGTCGTAGGCCGCGGCGACCACGGTGCGACTGACCCCCATGTGCGCGGCCAGCGCCCGGGTCGCCGGCAGACGGTCACCGTCGCGCAGCCGTCCCGCGACGGCGGCGTCGCGCAGTGCGGTGGCGAGCTGCACGGAGAGCGGGACCGGGTCGGACCGGTCGAGGACGATCGGCAGCTCGGGGGGCGACGGTCGTCCGCCGGGTGTGCCACGGGATGCTCTGCGCGGTGACACGAGTGGCCTTCCGTTCTCGCGGAGAAGTGGACGTTCCGACGGGCCACTCTGCCCGGGAAGGTGGAGGTGTGGCCAGCTCCCGAGAGTCCATGCCCGGAAAGCCCCTGTCCCCGACACCGCGCAGCACGATCCGGCGGGGCCGACACCGCGCGGTCACCGACCGGGCGGCGCTGTACGACGTGCTCGACACCGGTCTGGTGTGCCACCTGGCGCTGGTTCTCGACAGCCCCGACGGCGACTACCCGGTGGTGCTGCCCACCGGGTTCGGCCGGGACGGGGACGTGCTGTACCTGCACGGCTCCACCGGGGCGCGCAGTCTCCGCGCCGTGGCCGCCGGGGCCCAGGTGTGCGTGGCGGTCACCGTGCTGGACGGCGTCGTGTACGCCCGCTCGGTGTTCCACCACTCGGTCAACTACCGCTCCGCGGTGATCCACGGCCGCGCGGTCCCGGTGACCGGTGAGGTGGAGAAGCTGCACGCGCTGCGGGTGATCACCGAGCACATCGCCCCCGGCTCCTGGGACCACGCCCGGCGCCCCTCCCGCAGGGAACTGGCCGCCACCGCGGTGCTGGCCCTGGACCTGACCGAGGCCGCGGTGAAGGTGCGCACCGGCGGCCCCGCCGACGAACCCGAGGACGTGGCCGCGGGCACGGCCTGGGCCGGGGTGCTCCCGGTGCGTCAGGTGTTCGGCGAACCGGTGCCGGACGCCGACCTCCCGGTCCCCGAACACGTGCGCCGACGCGTCGGGTGAGTCGGTTCAGGGGTGGTGCAGCCGGCCGGGCCGGAACACGTGGATGCTCACCGCAGGGTCGGGCCCGTCGTTGGACACCTGGTGCACGTAGTTCGGCCCGAACGCCCGGCTCTGTCCCCCGTGCAGGACGTGCACCGCCTCCACCGCACCGTCCCGGCCGAACACCGACTCGGTGAGCACCCCGAAGACGACGGTGAACGCCCCCGTGGGGCCGCCGTGGTCGTGCGGTTCGGTGCACTGTCCGGGCAGCCAGCTCATCAGCCACACCTCGTGGTCCGGGGTGCGCTCCAGCAGACGCACGAACCGCTGGTCGGCCCGGTAGCGCAGTTCCCGACGCCAGCGATCCGGGTCGGTGGCGTACTCACGGGCGATCCGCACCGGGTGCGCGGCGGCAGGGTCGGCGGGCAGCAGGATGGTGTTGGGAGGAACGGCGAACACGGCTGTCCTTCGGATCGAGGGCGGATGCGGGTCGAACCCACCGGCACACGCCGAGCCGGCGATCCCGTGCGGTCGTGTGCGCACACGGAGGCGGCATCCGGCCGGGATGCACGACCCGCGGAGGTACACGGAAACCGGAAACCAGCGGAGCGGGTCAGTGCGAAGGACAGAGCGCGCTGGCCACCCGGCGCAGGTCGATGTGACCCCGCCGCAGTTCCATCGCGCGCCTCAACACGGTTGAGAGGGAATCAGTCCGCCGTCGCCGGGTCAAGCCGTCCCACGGAACGGAACCCGTTCCGGTGGGGCATCGCCCACCACGAGGTGATCTCGACACTCCCGACGGCCCACGGCGGCGCGCACCGGATCAGGGCCACGTGATGCCGTTGAGCGCGGCGAGCACGTCCCCGACCAGGTCCGTCGGGTCCTCGCAGCCCGCGGACAACCGCACGAACCCCTCCGGTACCGGATCGCCCCAGCGGGCCCGCCGGTCGACCGTGGTGTGCAGACCGCCGAACGAGGTGGCCGCGATCAGCAGCCGGCTCCCGTCCAGGAACCGGCGTACCGCCTCCGCGTCCGGCAGCTCGAAGGACAGTACCCCGCCGAACCGGCGCATCTGGGCCACGGCCACCCGGTGGGCAGGATCGTCGGGCAGGCCGGGCCAACGGAGGTTGCGCACGGCCGGGTGCCCGCGCAGCGCCCGGGCGAGGGCCTCGGCGTTCTCGGCCTGCCGGGCCAGGCGCAGGTCGAGGGTCGCCAGACTGCGGTGTGCCAACCACGCCTCGAACGGGCCGACGATCGCCCCGGAGAGGGTGCGGGACCGGCGCAGGGTCTCGGCGAGCTCGGCGTCGGTGGTGGAGACGTGCCCCAGCAGCAGGTCGCTGTGCCCGGTCAGCGCCTTGGTGTCACTGGCCACCACGACGTCCGCCCCCAACCGCAACGGCTGCTGTCCCAGCGGGGTAGCCGTGGTGTTGTCCACCGCGAGCAGCGCGCCGGCCCGGTGCACCCGCTCGGCCAGGGCGGTGATGTCGCAGACGTCCAGCCCGGGGTTGGAGGGGGTCTCCAACAGCACCAGCCGGGCGTCGTCGAACACCTCGTCCGGCCACGGTCCGGCGGTCGGTACCAGGTGGACCCGCAGCCCCAGGTCGGCCAGCTCGGTGCGCACCAGTTCCCGGGTGGCGTAGTAGCCGTCGGCGGGCAGCACCACGGTGTCCCCGGTCCGCAGCACGGCCCGCAGCAGCGCGTGGATCGCCGCCATCCCGGAGGGGAACACCACGCAGTGTCCGCCGTCCAGGGTGCCGATGGCCTCCTCCAGGGCGCGCCAGGTGGGGTTGCCGGCCCGTCCGTAGTGGTCGGGTTCCGTGCCCTCCGCACCACCGTCCAGGTGGTAGGGCGCGGCGAACACCGGGCCGGGCAACAGAGGGGCGCCGGGCACCGGCACCGGGTGCCCGGCGTGCACGCAACGGGTGCCGTCGCCCCAGTTCTCGGGCCCCGACCCCGTCCGGTCCCCCTCGTCGATCACCGGTTGTCTCCCGTCACCAGAACTCGGCCTTCCGTGCCCGCCCGAGCAGTTCCGCGGCCATCGCCCGCGGGCTCAGGCCCTCGTGGCAGACCCGGTGCACCGCGTCGGTGATGGGCATCTCCACCCCGTGCCGCCGGGCGAGCTCCCGGATGGACGAACACGACTTGACCCCCTCGGCCACCTGACCGTTCGTGGCCTGTTGGGCCTGGGCCAGGGTCTCGCCCCGGCCCAGCCGCTCCCCGAAGGTGCGGTTGCGGGACAACGGCGAGGAACAGGTGGCGACCAGGTCACCGAGGCCGGCCAACCCGGCGAACGTCAACGGGTCGGCGCCCAGGGCCACCCCCAGGCGGGACGTCTCGGCCAACCCCCGGGTGATCAGGGTGGCCATCGTGTTGTTGCCGTAACCGAGCCCGACGGCCAGGCCGCAGGCGAGGGCGATCACGTTCTTGCAGGCACCACCCAGCTCGCACCCCACCACGTCGACGTTGGTGTAGGGCCGGAAGTAGTGGTTGGAGCAGGCACGCTGCAGTTCCACGGCGCGGTCGTGGTCGGTGCAGGCGATCACGCTGGCGGTGGGTTGTTCGGCGGCGATCTCCCGGGCGAGGTTGGGGCCGGTGACCACCGCGACCTGGTCCTCCGGCACGCCGGTGACCTCGCGGACCACCTCGCTCATCCGCTTGAGCGTGCCCAGCTCCACGCCCTTGGCCAGGCTCACCAGGGTGGCCTCCGCCGGCAGGAGGGGCCGCCAGGACGTCAGGTTGGTCCGCAGGGTCTGGCTGGGTACCGCCAGCACCACGGCCTGGGCCCCGGACAACGCCTCGGCCGGGTCGGTGGTGGCCCGCAGGTTCTCCGGCAGCAGCGTACCCGGCAGGTAGTCGGGGTTCTCCCGCTGCTCGTTGATCGCCTTGGCCACCTCGGTGCGGCGTGCCCACAACAGCACGTTCCGCCCGGCGTCGGCGAGCACCTTGGCGAAGGTGGTGCCCCAGGAACCGGCGCCGAGCACGGCAACCCGCTGGACCGGCACGGTCCGCCGCGGTGTCGCGGCCGCAGTCACCTGGCCTCCTCCTGCCGCTCCACGTCGGCGACGACACCCGTGGTGTCACCCGCACCGTCGTTCCCGGCACCGTTGCCGCTCACGCCGTTGCCGCTCACCTCGTCACTGCCGTCGCCACCCGCCGTGGCACCGCCCGTGTCGGTGCTGCTCCGGCCGTTCGTGGTGGTGGAGCCGGACCGCGTGGGCGGCTGGTAGAACCCGCTGGGCGCCGGCTCCCCGCGCACCTCGGCCAGCAGGTCGCGGACCCGCCCCATCAGCAGGTCGGTGACCTCGCGCAGCAGCGCCGCGTCGATCTCCCTCCCCCGGTAGGCGGACAGGTCGACCGGCGCCCCGGCACGCACGACGACGTCCTTGCGCGGCAGTGGCCGGAACTTCTTGCGGTAGTGGTCGTAGACCCGGTGGGTGTTCCACTGCACCAGGGGGATCACCGGCACGTCGTGCTCCAGGGCGAGTCGTGCCGCTCCGGTACGGGAGGACATCGGCCAGTGGTCGGGGTCCCGGGTGATCGTCCCCTCCGGGTAGATCACCACCACCTTGCCCTCCCGGAGCGCCTGGTGCGCCGCACGCAG
This sequence comes from Pseudonocardiaceae bacterium, assembly GCA_036562635.1. Classification (GTDB taxonomy): domain Bacteria; phylum Actinomycetota; class Actinomycetes; order Mycobacteriales; family Pseudonocardiaceae; genus DATCJU01. Next base: position 6,809 of record DATCJU010000155.1, on the reverse strand, counting down.
GCTGTCCCGGGCCTCGCTGCTGCCGCGGTACACCGGGATCTGCCCGCTCGACACCAGGATCGAGCGGAACACCGGGATCTTCCACAGGCTGGCCTTGGCCAGGAACCGGGGCACCCGCCCACGCCGGTGTACGAAGACCGCGCTGTAGATCGGGTCGATGTAGGAGATGTGGTTGGCCACCACCAGAGCCGGCCCGTCCGCCGGTATCTGCTCCAGCCCCTGGAACCTGCGGCGGCCGAGCAACCTGGTCGCCGGGTAGAAGACCACCGCGGCCACCCCGACCCAGAAGCCGCCTCTCTCCTTCGCCACCGACCCCTCCTTCGGGTGTTCGCCTGCACTCCGGTGTTCGGCTGCACTCGGGCCGAAGTCTTCCCCGACGGCCATGGTGCCGTCCAGCCGGGCCACCCCGAGCCTCGGGCGGGGTGTCCAGCAGGATGGTGGACGTGGACGGGCCGATCGACCTCCTGGTGCCGTTGAAGTGGCTGGACCGGGCCAAGTCCCGGCTGCGGGACGCCACGGGCGGGGACGCACGGTCGCACGTGCGACTGGTGCTGGCGATGGCCCTGGACACCCTGACCGCCGCGCGGGCCGCGGAGCGGGTGCGTCGCGTGGTGGTGATCACCGCCGATCCGGCGGTGGCCGAGGTGGTACGGGCGGAGGGGTTCGACACCGTCCGGGACACGCCGGACGCGGGACTGAACGCCGCCCTGGAACACGGGGCCGGGATGCTGCGCGCCCTGGACCCGACGGCCGGCGTCGGGGCCCTGCAGGGTGACCTACCGGCCCTGCGCCCGGACGAGCTGGACGACGCGCTGGCCGCGGCACCGGTGGGGCGGTCGTTCTGCCCGGACCACCAGGGAAGTGGGACCACCCTGCTGCTGGCCGGCCCCGGCCACCCCCTGGACCCGCGGTTCGGCCCCGGTTCGGCCCGGGCGCACGCCGCGTCGGGGGCCACCCCGTTGCTGGGTCCGTGGCCGTCGTTGCGCTGCGACGTGGACCTCCCGGCCGACCTGCGCCGGGCCGCGGACCTCGGGCTGGGCGCGCACACCCGGGCCTTCCTGGACCGGGCAGGGGGTGTGCCCGGGGAAGGGACACCGGGGGCGGGCGGTGGGCGGGCACCCGGCCTAACATCGGGGACGTGAACAGGGAGCAGGCCACCGTCCAGGCGGTGCACGCCGACGGCTCGGTGACGCTGCTGCGGGACGACGGGCTGCTGGTCGACGCCTCCGCCGAGGCGGTCGCCGCCGGTGGGTGGCGCGCACCACGGCCCGGCCAGCGGGTAGGCGTCCTCCGGGCGGGGGACGTGATCCAACGTGTGGAACTGCCGGTGCCACCGGCCTGAGCGCACCTCGTGAACCTTGTGAACAGGGTGTGACAAGCCCGTCCACCAGCCACGACGGTGGGGGAGAATGGCGTGTCGTGAGGCCGGAGAACAACGCCAGCCAGGCGGACGAACAGGTGCCCGGCACCACCGAGGGCACCGGACAGGATTCCCTCCCCACGGCGAGACGCTCGGGCGGCCGCACCACCAGGCGACGCAACCCGCAGCCCTCCACCCGGCACAACAGGGGGCGGCGTACCGTCGCGGCCGCACGGGCCACCGTGCGGACCACCGCTTCCACGACCGAGGGCGGACAACCGTCGGACGAGCAGCCTCGACTGCCCGCGGTGCCACCGGCGGTGACGAGGGCTCCCATCCACACCGACCTGCCGGAGGACCGGTACCTCAACCGTGAGCTGTCCTGGCTGGACTTCAACGCGCGGGTGCTCGCACTGGCCGAGGACTCCTCGCAGCCGCTGCTGGAGCGGGCCAAGTTCCTGTCGATCTTCGCGTCGAACCTCGACGAGTTCTACATGGTCCGGGTGGCCGGGCTGAAGCGCCGGGACGAGACGGGACTGTCGGTGCGCAGCGCCGACGGCCTGTCGCCCCGGGAGCAGCTCACGCTCATCGCCAACCGCACCCAGGACCTGATGGAACAACAGGCGCGGGTGTTCCTGGACCACGTCCTGCCCGAGCTGGAGAAGCACGACATCCGCATCGTCGGCTGGGACGACCTGGACGACGCCGACCGGCTGGGGCTGTCGACCTACTTCCACCAGCACGTGTTCCCGGTACTCACCCCGCTGGCCGTGGACCCGGCGCACCCGTTCCCCTACATCTCGGGTCTGTCGCTCAACCTCGCGGTGACCGTGCGCGACCCGGAGGGTGGGCAGGAACGTTTCGCCAGGGTCAAGGTGCCGGACAACGTGCCGCGCCTGGTGCGGGTGGAGACCGACCCCCAGGCCGACACCGTGACGTTCCTGCCGCTGGAGGAGCTGATCGCCGCCCACCTGGGCAAGCTGTTCGCCGGGATGCAGGTCCTGGAGCACCACCTGTTCCGGGTCACCCGTAACGCGGACCTGGAGGTGGAGGAGGACCGCGACGAGGACCTGCTGCAGGCGTTGGAACGGGAACTGGCCCGCCGTCGCTTCGGCCCTCCGGTGCGCCTGGAGGTCGAGGAGACGATGAGCGAGCACGTGCTGGACCTGCTGCTGCGCGAGCTCGACGTCGATCCCCGGTTCGTGGTGGAGGTGCCCGGGCTGCTGGACCTGTCCTGCCTGTGGCAGCTGCACGCGCTGGACCGCCCCGACCTGAAGGATGCACCGTTCGTGCCGGCCACCCACCCGGCCTTCGGGGAGGGGGAGACCCCCAAGAGCGTGTTCGCCACGCTGCGCGAGGGCGACGTGCTGGTCCACCACCCCTACGACTCGTTCTCCACCAGCGTGCAGCGGTTCATCGAGCAGGCCGCGGCCGACCCGCACGTGCTGGCGATCAAGCAGACGCTGTACCGGACCTCCGGTGACTCCCCGATCGTCGACGCGCTCATCGACGCCGCCGAGGCGGGCAAGCAGGTGGTGGCACTGGTCGAGCTCAAGGCGCGGTTCGACGAGCAGGCCAACATCAAGTGGGCGCGCAAGCTGGAACGGGCCGGCGTGCACGTGGTGTACGGGCTGGTGGGGCTGAAGACGCACTGCAAGACGGCCCTGGTGGTGCGCCAGGAGGGCTCGACCATCCGGCGCTACTGCCACATCGGCACCGGCAACTACAACCCCAAGACGGCCCGGATCTACGAGGACATCGGTCTGCTCACCGCGGAGCCCTCGATCGGCGCGGATCTGACCGACCTGTTCAACGTGCTCACCGGTTACGCCCGCCAGGGCTCCTACCGGAGTCTGTTGGTCGCCCCGTACGGGGTGCGGCGCGGCATCGTCAAGCGCATCGAGCAGGAGATCGAGCACGCCAGGGCCGGCCGCCCCTCCGGGATCCGGATCAAGGTCAACGCCCTGGTCGACGAGCAGGTGATCGACGCGCTGTACCGGGCGTCGCAGGCCGGGGTTCCGGTGGACGTGGTGGTCCGGGGAATCTGTGCCCTCCGACCGGGGGTGCCCGGACTGAGCGAGCACATCCGGGTCCGCTCCATCCTGGGCCGTTTCCTGGAGCACTCCCGGGTGTTCCAGTTCCTCGGCAGCAACGAGCACTGGATCGGCAGCGCCGACATGATGCACCGCAACCTGGACCGGCGGGTCGAGGTGCTGGTGCGGGTGACCGATCCCAAGCTCGTCGCCGAACTGGAGTCGATCATGGACTCGGCGTGTGACCCCGCGACCCGCTGTTGGGTGCTCGGCCCGGACGGACGGTGGTCGCCCTCACCGTCGGACGACCACCAGGTCCGGGACCACCAGGTGGAGCTGATGCAGCGCCGCCGCAGCCGGAAGGAGTGAGGCGTGGGCCGAGAGCGACGGAACGTCGTGCGTGCGGCCGGTGCGGTGCTGTGGCGCCCCGCCGGTGACGGGGTCGAGGTCGCGGTGGTGCACCGGCCACGGTACGACGACTGGTCGTTCCCCAAGGGCAAGTTGGACGCCGGGGAGACCGTGCCGGACGCCGCGGTCCGGGAGGTCGCCGAGGAGACCGGGTTCGACGCGGTGCTGGGGCGGCACCTGGTGCAGGTGAGCTATCCCCTGCCCAGGAACGGTGCGCTCAAGCAGGTCGACTACTTCACCGCCCGGGTCCGCCAGGGGGCCTTCACCGCAGGTGACGAGGTGGACCAGCTGCGCTGGCTCTCCCCGCAGGAGGCGGCCGGGCTGCTCACCTACGACGTGGACCGGCAGGTCCTGGACTCGTTCACCGCACTGCCCGCGGCGACACGCACCCTGTTGCTGGTGCGGCACGCCCACGCCGGGAAACGTTCGGCGTGGAAGGGCGACGACGACCTGCGGCCGCTCAGTGCCAAGGGGTGGCGGCAGGCCAAGGCCCTGCGCCGCCTGCTGCCCCGGTTCGGGGCCGAGCACGTGCACGCCGCGCCCCGGGTGCGCTGTGTGCAGACGGTGCAGGACCTGGCCGACGACCTGAAGGTTCCGGTGCACCCCGAACCGCTGCTGAGCGAGGAGGGTTTCTGGCCCGACCCCGAGGCCGGGGTGGCACGTCTGTTGGAGATCGCCGCACAGCCCGGGACCCGGGTGGTGTGCAGCCAGGGTGGGGTGATTCCGCACGTGGTGCACGCCCTGGCCGTGGCGGGTGGGCTGGATGTGCGGCGGCTCACCGAGGACGGCACCGCGGAGGGAACCGTCCCCAGCAAGAAGGGCAGCCTGTGGGTGCTGTCGTTCGCTCCGGAGTCCGACGACGCGGAGTCCGGTCCACCGCGGCTGGTGGCGGCGGACTACCTGGCGACCGCGCTGCCCTGATCCCGGCGGTTCCCGGTCGTCGGGCCGCACGGGGCCACCGGGCGACCGACCGGGTCGCCCGACCTCCTGGTCCGTCGGACACCGCTCCGGCTCCCGGCCGGTTCCTCATGCCTGTTCCCGGCGGCTCGTCACCGCCGCCGTGGCCCCGCCACCGACCTCAGCGACGACGCTGTGTCGGGACGGAGGCCTTGCCGGTGCTCCGGCCCGTCTTGGACGCGGTGGCCTTCGCGGTGGGCACACGCAGCTTGGGCAGCTTGCGTGAACCGCTGACGACCTCCTTGAAAGCCGTGCCGGCGCGGAAGGCGGGCACGTTGGTCTTCTTGACCTTGACGGTCTCTCCGGTACGCGGGTTCCGGGCGGTACGGGCCGCTCGGGCCCGCTTCTCGAAGACCCCGAAGCCCGTGATGCTGACCTTCTCGCCCTTCTGCACGGTGCGGACGATGACGTCGACCAGGTTGTCGACGGCCGCGCCCGCCGTCTTCTTGTCGCCCAGACGTTCGGCGAGGGCGTCAACCAGTTCGGCCTTGTTCACCTTCGGTCCCCTCTCCGGGTGAGCAGAGCGATCCCGCTTCCTGCGGGACCCACTCCACGGAGTCACGGTAAGCCCGCAAGCTGGGGATTTCCACGCAGAACGGGGCTTCCTGCTTCCCTTTCAGGGGAATCCGCCCCACCGAGGGACAACTCTGCGCAGTGGCAGGCCGAAAACGCCCGTCCCTCGGGTACCGGGGGTGTCCCCAGTACCCGAGGGGCCTGACGTCGGAACGGCGCGGTCAGCTCCGTGCCACCGGCAGGGTGGTGGGCAGCCAGCTCGGCCTCGACGCCTCGAACGCGCTGATCTCGTCGGCGTGCCGCAGGGTCAGTGCGATGTCGTCCAGGCCCTCCAGCAGTCGCCAGCGGGTGTAGTCGTCGATCTGGAAGCGGGTGACGAAGTCCTTGGCCTGCACCGTCTTCTCCCGGAGGTCGACGGTGACCGTGGTGCCCGGCTCCTGTTCCAGGATCTTCCAGAGCTGCTCGACGTCGGACTGCTCGCACTGTGCCGCCAGCAGCCCCTGCTTACCGGCGTTGCCGCGGAAGATGTCGGCGAACCGGGAGGAGATGACCACCCGGAAGCCGTAGTCGGCCAGCGCCCACACCGCGTGCTCACGGGAGGAGCCGGTGCCGAAGTCCGGACCGGCGACCAGGACGCTGCCCGCCCGGTACGGCTCGAGGTTGAGCACGAAGTTCTCCTGCGCCCGCCAGGCCGCGAACAGCCCGTCGGCGAAACCGGTGCGACTGACCCGCTTGAGGTAGACCGCGGGGATGATCTGGTCGGTGTCCACGTTGGACCGGCGCAGCGGCACCCCGATCCCGGTGTGTGTGGTGAACGGCTCCATGACTGGCTACCTCTCTCAGTCCAGGTCCTCGGGCGAGGACAGCCGGCCGCGCACCGCGGTCGCCGCGGCCACCAGCGGCGACACCAGGTGGGTGCGGCCGCCCTTGCCCTGCCGGCCCTCGAAGTTGCGGTTGGACGTCGACGCGCTGCGCTCACCGGGCCTGAGCTGGTCCGGGTTCATGCCCAGACACATCGAGCACCCGGCGGCACGCCACTCCGCCCCGGCGGCCAGGAAGATCTCGTGCAGGCCCTCCGCCTCGGCCTGTGCCCGGACCCGCATGGATCCGGGAACGACGAGCATGCGCACCCCGTCGGCCACCTTGCGCCCGCGCAGCACCTCGGCGGCGGCCCGCAGGTCCTCGATACGACCGTTGGTGCAGGAGCCCAGGAAGACGGTGTCCACCGTGATCTCGCGGAGCGGGGTGCCCGGTTTCAGGTCCATGTAGGCCAGAGCCTTCTCGGCGGCGGCGCGCTCCACCTCGTCGGCGATCTGCTCCGGGTCGGGTACGCACTCGCTCAGCGGCAGGCCCTGACCGGGGTTGGTGCCCCAGGTGACGAACGGGGTGAGCTGGTCGGCGTCGATGTCCACCTCGCGGTCGAAGGTGGCATCGTCGTCGGTGCGCAGCGTGCGCCAGTACTCGACGGCCGCGTCCCACTGCTCGCCCTCGGGCGCGTGCGGCCGGCCCTTCAGGTAGGCGAAGGTGGTCTCGTCCGG
>DATCJU010000152.1:0-16946 GCA_036562635.1 Pseudonocardiaceae bacterium | reverse complement strand
GCCCTGCACCTCCCAGGCGTCCGGCCGGTCGGTGGGCAGCACCCGGATGCTCACGTTGCCGACCAGCTCGGCGTCCAACCGGTTCTTCACCAGCCGGGCGGTCAGCTTCGTACCGCCGCCACGTCCGGCCAACGGCGAGGTGTTCACCCCGATGGTCATCGAGATGGCCGGCTCGTCCACGGTGAGGCGGGGCAACGGCACCGGACTGTCCGGGTCGGCGAGGGTGTCCCCGATGGTGATGTCCGGGATACCAGCGATGGCCACCAGGTCACCGGCGGCGGCCTCGGCGGCGGGCACCCGCTCCAGCGCATCGGTGACCAGCAGCTCGGAGATCCGCACCCGTTCCACCACGGTGCCACCCTGACCGTCGTCCCGACACCAGGCCACGGTCTGCCCCTTGCGCAGGCGACCGGCGTGGATCCGGCACAGCGCGATCCGCCCCAGGAAGGTGGTCGAGTCCAGGTTGGTGACCAGCGCCTGCAGGGGGGCGTCCACGTCGGCGACCGGCGGCGGGACGTGCTGCAGCAGCACGTCGAAGAGCGGGTCGAGGTTCTCGCTGTCGGGGAGGGCCCCGTCGGCCGGCGGGTTCAGGCTGGCCCGCCCGGCTCGGGCCGAGGCGTAGACCACGGGCAGGTCCAGCACACTGTCGTCGGCCCCCACCTCGGCGGCCAGGTCCAGCAGCAGGTCCTGGGTCTCCTCCACCACCTCGGCGATCCGGGCGTCCGGGCGGTCCACCTTGTTCACCACGAGCACCACGGGCAGACCGGCGGCCAGCGTCTTGCGCAGCACGAACCGGGTCTGTGGCAGCGGGCCCTCGCTGGCGTCCACCAGCAGCAGCACGCCGTCGACCATGGCCAGGCCACGCTCCACCTCGCCGCCGAAGTCGGCGTGGCCGGGGGTGTCCACCACGTTGATCGTGACGGTCCCGTCCGGGGTCCGCCGCCGTACCGCGGTGTTCTTGGCCAGGATGGTGATGCCCTTCTCCCGCTCCAGCTCACCGGAGTCCATCACCCGGTCCACGGGCTCGGTACGGGCGGAGAAGGCGCCGGACTGGCGCAGCATGGCGTCGACCAGGGTGGTCTTGCCGTGGTCAACGTGGGCGACGATCGCGACGTTGCGCAGGTCGGTACGCAGCGAGGTTCGCGCTTCGGCGGCGGCTGGCACGCGAGGAACTCCAGAGGTCGTCGTGCTCGGGGAGGGCCGGGACACCAGAACTCGCGGCCCGGATCAGGGTACCCGGCCACGTCGGGTGACCGACATCACCTAACGATTAAGGGTAGCCTCACCTTACCTTCGGCGGCGAACTCCGCGTGGGAGGAGTCGCGGTGGGCAAGAAGTCCGGCAAGGCCGACAGGAACACGAAGAAGAACAAGCACCACAAGGGCAGGAACAAGAAGGACGAGACCGGCAGGAACGGGAAGAAGACCGGCCCGGTGGATCCGGCCAAGGTGGAGAAACTCCGGAAGAAGGCCCGCAAGTGCTGTCGGTCCACCCCCCGGTGCAAGGGATGCCCGGTCACCAAGCTCCTCGTGCTCAGGAAACGGGAGAAGGCCGCCCGCGCCGCCTGAACACCCCGATTCCCCGTGACGTGACGTCGCCGTGCGCACGCCGGGCGACGGACGGTGCCGGTTGCGGGAAGTGGCCTGCGTGGACGCGGTGACCCACACCGTCACCCGTGGGGGCATCCACCTGCATGACCGACTGCCGCGCCCCCGGGCTGCCGCACTCCGCCACACGCGGTCGGGGAGTACAGGGCCCCTGGACGGTTCTTCCCGTCCTTCCGACCCGGCCCCTCTTCGTTCTTCCGCGTTCGACCGCGTGGCGCACCAGGACGTCCCCACCCGATCCCCCACCGACACCGGAGAACCGGCTCACTCCACCGGCTCGGCGTAGGCCACGAGCGGTGGCGCGGTCCGGGTCGCCTGGAACTCGATCACCTCGTGCCGGACCAGCCGGCGAACCACGAACGGATCGCTGGCCAGGATCGCGTCCAACTTCCCCCGTGGCATCGCCCGCGCGAGGATGACGGTCCCCACCCGGGGCCGCCGCCGCCCGGAGGCCAGGAAGTACCCCGCCTCGTACTGCTCGGCCAGCCATGCCGAATGCTCCGGCAGCACCACGTCGACCTCCTCCAACGGGGCCACGTAGTTCAGCAGCACGACGTACATGCGACCGACGGTAGTGCCGCGAACACGGTCCCGCCCGCCCAGAACGCACCGCCGGTCCCCCGGACGGCTCGGCATCGGCACGACTCACGCCCGCAGAACGGCGGGAGCGGTTCAGGAACGGGTAGAGTCGTTCTCGTGCGCAGCACCCGGAACCTGTGGTGGGCCGCCGACCGGCGGCCTTGATCTGCTGCGCCCAGGACCAGGAGAGGCCGCCCGGTGAGGCGGCCTCCGGTGTTTCTCCGGCACCCATCTCCCCGGGCGGTCCCGACCCCGCGAGGAGGAGATGTGGTGACCCGCCTTTCCGGCATCCAACCCACCGGTGGTGTGCATCTCGGCAACTACCTGGGGGCCGTGCGCCGGTGGGCCGCCGAGCACGGGCCGAACGACCTGTTCCTCATCGTCGACCTGCACGCGATGACCACACCGCACAACCCGAGTCGGCTGCGCGCCCTGACCCGGGAGCAGCTCGCCGTGCTCGTCGCCAGCGGGATCGACCCCGAGGTGGCCTGCGTCTTCGTCCAGTCCGACCTGGTCGACCTGCACGGCGCACTGACCTGGCTGTTGGAGTGCACCTGTCACTACGGCGAGGCCACCCGCATGATCCAGTTCAAGGAGAAGGCGGCCAGGCAGAGCTCCGTGCGACTGGGCCTGCTCACCTACCCGGTGCTGATGGCCGCGGACATCCTGCTGCACGGCGCGGACGAGGTCCCGGTCGGCGCGGACCAGGCCCAGCACCTGGAGCTGGCCCGCACCCTGGCCCGTCGGTTCAACACCACCTACGGGGAGGTGTTCACCGTGCCGCGCGGGGTCCTGCCCCGGGTGGCCGCCCGGGTGCGCGACCTGGCCGACCCCGGCCGCAAGATGGAGAAGTCCGCGGGCAACGGCCCCGGTGTGGTGTACGTGCTGGATCCGCCGGAGGTGATCCGCCGCAAGGTGCGGCGTGCGGTCACCGACACCGAGGGCGAGGTGCGGTACGACCCCGAGAGGCAGCCCGGCGTGGCCAACCTGCTGGAGATCCTCGCCGCCTGCACCGACGTCAGCCCGTACACCGCCGCGGCGACCGTCGACTCCTACGCCGCGCTGAAGGAGGCGGTGGCCGACGCGGTGATCGAGGAGCTCCGCCCGGTGCGGGAACGCACCACCACACTGCTGGCCGACCCCGCCGAGCTGGAACGGGTGCGCAAGATCGGTGCCGAGCGGGCCCGGGAACGCGCCGTCCCACGCCTGGAGGCCGCGCTGCGGGTCGTCGGGTTGCGTTGACCGACCCCCACCGCCGAGATCAACCGGCGGAGAGCAGGGCGCGCAGGTCGGGCAGCAACACCCGGTCGGCGGGCAGCCAGTCCACGGTGTCCAGCTCGTCCCGGCCCAACCACCGCACCGCGCGGTGCTCCCGCGCCACCGGCTCGGCCAACGGGTCGGCGAGCCGGGCGGCCAGGACCCGCAGCACCGCCCCACCCGACAGCGGAACGTCCGGCCCGACCTGCGCCCCGGCCACCACGGCCACGCCCAGTTCCTCCGCGCACTCCCGGACCAGCGCGTCCACGTCGGACTCACCGGGTTCCGCCCGTCCCCCGGGCAGTTCCCACCGCCCGGCGTGGTCGGCCGGATAGCTGCGCTGCTGGGCCAACAGGCGACCGTCGCGGACCAGCGCCGCGCCCACCACGAGGCGCGGCCTCACCTGTGCGGGATCGAGTTCGGGCACCCGCTCACGCTATCGACCGTGTTCCCGGACCCCCGGCCCGGCCGTCTCGGCCTCGGCCGCGGCCGCAGCCGCCGGCCAGTGCACCTCGACCCGGGCCCCGCCCTCGGGGGACCGTTCCATCCGGACCGAGCCGCCGCGTCGGCGCACGGTCTCGGCCACCAGCGCCAGTCCCAGGCCCGCCCCGCCGGTGGCCCGCCCCCGGTCGTCCTCCACCCGGTGGAACCGGTCGAACACCCGGTGCCAGTGCGCCTCCGGCACACCGGGCCCGTCGTCGTCCACCACCAGCCGCACCAGCCGCCCGGCCGGTACCGCGGACACCCGCACCGCCGAGCGGGCGTAGCGGGCCGCGTTGCTCAACAGGTTGTCCAGCACCAGGGCCACCTCGCCCGGGGTGGCCAGCACGCTCACCGGGGCCGGCACCGCCGTGCTGAACACCGGCCGGCCCGAGTCGTCGGCGGCGGCCCGCGCCCGCCGCACCGCCTCCGCCACGGCCGGCCCCAGCTCCACCGGCACGGCGGTCGGCGGCTCCCCGGCGTCCGCCCGCGCCAGGGCGAGCAGGTCGTCCACCAGCCGGGACAGCCGCTCGGCCTCGACCGCGATGTCGGCCAACACCTCCTGCGCGGTCTCCGGGTCCGGGTGTGCCACCGCCACCTCGGCCTGGGCCCGGATGGACGCCACCGGGGAGCGCAGTTCGTGCGCCGCGTCCCCGGTGAACCGGCGCAGCCGCTCGGTCGCCTCGTCCCGCCGGGCCAACAGCGCGTTGAGTTCCTCGGCGAGCGCCCGCAGTTCGTCCCGGGCCTCCGGCACCGGCAGGCGCCGCCCCGGAGGCAGGGCACCCGCCGCGGCGCGCATCCGTTCCACCGGACGCAGCGACCAGCGCACCGTCAGCCAGGTGGCCGCCCCGACCGCGACGGCACCGAGCAGCGTCCCGACCCGCAACCAGCCACCACCGTGCTGGATCAGCCGCTGGTAACCCACCAGATCGGCCCCGGCCACCACCAGCCGCTGCGTGCCGTCCGGGGTGCCGACCACGGCACCGAGCCACCGACGCATCCCCCGGCCGTCGTGGTCGACGTGCAGCGTCCCCTCCCCCGCCCGGAGCCGGTCCAGCTCCCACGGGTACATCCGCGGCGGCGGTCCCCCGTCCACGGCAGTCCCGCCGGTGTCCAACACCCGCACCTCGCTGTTCCCGTCCACCGGCGGGAGCGGCCGCCCCTCGGCCACCGCGCGGGTCGCCGAGTCCAGCACCGGATGCAGATCGGCGTCCACCGAGGTCAGCACCAGCCGCCACACCAGGAACGCCGCGGCGTTGGTGAGCAGGGTCAGGCAGACCAGGGCTCCGACGGCGGCGACCACACCGACCCGGAACCGCAGGGTGCGACGGGACCACCAGGCGCGCACCCGCCGCCAGAGCCCTCTCACCGCAGCTCCCCGGTCCCACGACCGGCAGGACCGGTCGTGGTGGGCCCGGCCGGGTCGGCGGGATCGGGCTCCGCGGCGAGGTAGCCGTGTCCGCGCACGGTGCGCACCAGGTGTCCCGCGCCCACCGCGTCCAGCTTGCGCCGCAGGTAACCGACGTACACCTCCCACCGCGTTACGGGTGGCGGCCTGTTCGTCGCCCCACACGGCCCGCAGCAGCTCCTCCTTGGTCACCACCGAGCCGGCCCGGCCGACCAGCGCGGCCAGCAGCTCGTACTCCCGCGGGGACAACGGAATCCGCTCCCCCGCCCAGGTGACCTCCCGGAGCCGCCGGTCCACCACCAGGTCACCCAGCCGCAACCGCTGCCGCCCCGTCCACCCGTCGGCGCTGCGCCGCAGCAGAGCCCGTACCTGCGCCACCAGCACCACGAACGAGAAGGGCTTGACCAGGTAGCCGTCGGCGCCGAGGTCCAGGCCGTCGGCCTGGTCCACCTCGCCGTCCTTGGCCGACACCAGCAGTACCGGGGTGCGCACGCCCTCGGCCCGCATCCGCTGCAGCACCCGGTACCCGGACAGGCCCGGCAGCATGATGTCCAGCAGGACCACGTCGAAGGAGCCGGTCAGGGCGGCTCGCAGCGCGGCCGGCCCGTCCGCCGCGGTCACCACGTCCATGCCCTCGGCGGTGAGCCCACGCTGCAGCGCCCGACGCACCCCCGCCTCGTCGTCCACCACGAGCACCCGCGGCCGCACGTCTCCCAGCATGCCCGCCCACGGCGGTGCGGGGTTCACCTTCTCAGGGGTCTCTCAGCCACCGCGTCCCGAGCAGGCCGTTCTCAGCGCCGTCTCAGCCGAGCAGGTCCAGGGTCGGTGTCGACGGGGGTCGCCGGGCGGCCCCGGAGCCAGGGAACAGCACGAGGCAGTGGAGGCGTGATGCGACACAGGAAGGTGATGCTCGGCGCAACCGCCGGTGCCGTGGCCGGTGCGCTGGGCCTGACCCTGCTCGCGGTCCCGGCGGGGGCCGGGCAGGCGCCCACGCTCCCCGAGGTGAGCCCCGAGGAGCTGGTCCAGTCGGTGCTCACCGCCGAGGTTCCGGCACTGAACGGCACGGTGGAGGTGGACAACGCGCTCGACCTGCCCGCACTGCCCGGGACCACCGGCACCGAGGCACTGGCCGGGAACCCGGTCCGGGTGTGGACCGACGGTCAGAACCGCCACCGGATCGCCTTGACCACCGGAGCCGGGGAGCGGACGCTCGTCGTCGACGGCACGACCTTCTGGAGCTGGGACTCGGCCCAGCGCAAGGTCACCAAGATCGAGCACGGCCGTGTGCCCGAGCAGCGGAAACACGACACCGCACAGCAGGACCCGGCCACCGTGGCCCGTGATCTGGTCGCCGCGGTCCGGCAGAGCAGCTCGGTGTCGGTCGACGGCACCGCCGAGGTGGCCGGACGCGATGCCTACGAGCTGGTGCTCGCCCCGGCCCCCACCGAGCGCACCCTGCTGCGCCAGGTCCGGGTCGCGGTGGACGCCGAGAAGCGCATCCCACTCCGGGTGACCGTACTGGCCAACGGCTCGGCGGATCCGGTGCTCCAGGCCGGGTTCACCGAGCTGTCGCTGGGACCGCAGGACCCCGACCTGTTCCGGTTCGCCCCGCCGCCGGGCGCCACCGTGGAGGAGGTCACCCCGGAGCGGGCCCACGGGAACACCGATCCGCGGTGGCCCGGGGCCGAGGCACGGCCCACGGTGGTCGGCGACGGTTGGGACGCCGTGCTGGTGGGTCGCCTGCCGCAGGACACCGGGCAGCACCCCACGGGGCGTGACGAGCGCGGCCGGGCGGGCGAGCAGGACCCGATGGCCCTGGTCCGGCAGATCGGCACGCCGGTGAGCGGGCCGTGGGGCTCGGGGTGGCTGATCAGCACGAAGGTCGGCTCCGCCCTGGTCACCGCGGACGGCCGGGTCGCCGTGGGCGCCGTGCCGGAGCAGGTGCTCACCGAGGCGCTGGGGAGCACCCGATGACCGGACTGGCCACGGCCGGGACGCAGCACGAGGTGGGGGCGGTCCGGTCCGCCCCCACCCCGCCGGTCGTGCGGATCCGCGGGCTGCGCAAGGTCTACGGCAGCACCGTCGCCGTGGACGGGGTCGACCTGGACGTGCCGACCGGGGCGGTGCTCGGGCTGCTCGGCCCCAACGGCTCGGGCAAGACCACCCTGATCCGGGCACTACTCGGACTCACCACCCCCACCGCGGGCCACGTCGAGCTGCTCGGCCACCCCGTCCCGGAACAGGCCGAGAGGGTGCTGCCACGCGTGGGGGCCCTGGTGGAGGGACCGGGGTTCCACCCGTTCCTGTCCGGACGGCGGAACCTGCTGCGGTGCGCGGCCGCCGAGCCGCTGCTGCCCACCAACCGGATCCGCCGGGCGGTGGACGAGGCACTGGAGCGGGTCGGGCTGGCCGGGGCCGCCGACCGCCGGTACCGGGGCTACTCGCTGGGCATGAAACAGCGGCTCGGCCTGGCCGCGGCACTACTGGTCCCCCGGAAGCTGGTGGTGCTCGACGAACCGACCAACGGACTGGATCCGGCGGGCACCCGGGAGATCCGGCGGGTCGTCGCCGAACTGCACGAGGCCGGCACCACGGTGCTGGTGTCCTCGCACCTGTTGGCCGAGGTGGAGGCCACCTGCACCCACGTCGCCGTGATGAACCGGGGCCAGGTGGTCGCGCAGGGCGAGCTGGCCGGACTGCTCTCCACCGGGGCACCCGTGCTGGACGTGAGCACGCCGGACGTTTCCGCAGGGGTGGCGGCGCTCCGGGCCGAGGGCATCGCCGTCCAGCCCATGGTGGACGGCCTGCGGGTCGAGCTGACCGAGGCCGGCGCCCCGACGGTGCTGTCCACGCTGGTACGCGCGGGTGTCGCGGTGCACGAGGCACGACGCCGACGCACCGGGCTGGAGGAGTTGTTCGCCGAGCTCACCGAGGACGGTCAGGTCGGCGGCGGACTGGAGGGAGGGCGACGGTGAGCACCGTGACGAGCCCGGATCGCACGGACCGGGCGGCGACCGGGACGGCACCGCGTACCCCGCTGGGGCGGTTGGTGCGCTCGGAACTGGGCTGGGTGCTGCGGCGCCCCCGCACCCTGGTGGCGCTGGGGGTGCTGGCACTGCTGCCGTTGGCCCTCGGGTTGGGGGTGGCGCTGGCCGGAGGTCCGCAGGCCGGGGAGGGACCACCGTTGCTGGCGTCGGTGGCCGGCAACGGCCTGGTCCTGCCGGTCGCGTCGCTGTCCGTCGCCATGACCCTGCTGCTGCCGCTGGTGGTGTCGATGGCCGCGGCCGACGCCCTGGCCGGGGAGGCGACGCACGGCACACTGCGGGGGCTGCTGCTGTCCCCGGTGAGCCGGGTGCGGTTGGTGTCGGTCAAGGCGGCCGGGGTGGCCGTCGTCGTCCTGCTGGCCGTGGCCGCGATCGCCGTGGTCGGTGTGGTCACCGGCTGGATCGTCGTCGGCGGGGACGGGCTGATCACCCTGTCCGGGACCGTGTTGTCGCCGGGTGCGGCGCTCGGTCGGGTGGCGCTGGCCGCCGGTTGGGTGGCGGTGCAGATGGCCGCGGTCGCCGCGCTGGCCCTGGCGGTGTCGGCCTTCACCGATCACCCCCTGGTGGTGCTGGCGGCGACCATGGGCGGGCTGATCGTGTCCGGCCTGCTCGCCGCGATCCCGGCGCTGGACTGGTTGCATCCGGTGCTGCCCACCGAGGGCTGGATGGCGGTGGCGGACGTGCTGCGCGACCCGATGCCGAGCGACGGGCTGCTCACCGGCCTGGTGCGGGCCGGCTGCTACCTGCTGATCGGGGTGTCGCTGGCCGTCGTGGGCACGGCCTCCCGGGAGGGCTGATCCGTCCCCGGATGGTCACCGGCCCCCGGGACGACGGCCACCCCGACCGGGTCGAGCACGAGGTGGACCTCCTCCCCGGGGGCGGGAGAACCCGCCACCGGCCCCACGGCCTCCACCTCCCCGAGGTGTTCCAGGCGCACCAGGAGCCGGACGTGGTCCCGGCGGTGCAGTCGCTGCAGCACCCAACCGACGATCGGGGTCGCCGCCCCGGACCCGGCACGTCCGGGTTCGGGGGCCACCCGGAGCGCACCGGTGTGCAGTCCCAGCCGGACCGGGCCGTCCGGGACACCGTCCACCGGCACCTCGCCGAGGGCGCACCGGGCCACGCCGTCGGTCACCTCGGCCGGCAGCAGCACGCCGCACCCGAGGAAGGCGGCCACCCGCTCGTCGGCCGGCCGCCGCCACACCTGGTCCGGGGTGCCGACCTGGCGCAGCCGGCCGGCGTCCATCACCGCGACCCGGTCGGCCAGGGTGAACGCCTCGTCGTGGTCGTGCGTGACCAGCAGCGCGGTCGCCCCCGCCTCGCGCAGCAGGGCGGCCAGGTCCACCGCGAGCTGTTCCCGCAGCGTGCGGTCCAACGCGGACAGCGGTTCGTCGAGCAGCAACAGCCGGGGCCGGGGGGCGAGAGCCCGGGCCAGGGCCACCCGCTGCTGTTCGCCGCCGGACAGTTCGGTGACCCGGCGCCGCTGGTAGCCGGCCAGTCCCACCAGCTCCAGCAGTTCGGCCACCCGTTCCCGGCGCGCCGCGCGGTCCATCCCGCTCATCCGCAGTCCGAACGCGACGTTGCCGGCCACGTCCCGGTGCGGGAAGAGCTGACCGTCCTGGAACACCAGACCGAACCCACGGCGGTGCGGCGGCACCCCGGTCAGGTCCCGCCCGTCCCAGGACACCGTGCCGCCGGCCGGTCGTTCCAGCCCGGCCACCGCCCGCAGCAGGGTGGACTTGCCGCACCCCGAGGGGCCGAGCAGGGCCACCACCTCGCCGTCGTGCACGGTCAGATCGACTCCGGACACCGCGACCAGGTCGTCGTAGGTCACGGTGAGGTCGTGCACCCGCAGGGTCATCAGAACTCCCCCATCTGTCCGGGCCGGGCCTGCTCGATCAGCACCACCACCGCCGCGGTGACCAGCACCAGCACCACACACGCCGCATAGGCCATCTGGGTGTTCAGCTCACCGGGCCGGGAGATCAGCCGGCTGATGGCCACCGGCAGGGTCGGCGCGTCCGGCCGGGCCAGGAAGCTGGTCGCACCGAACTCGCCGAGCGCCACCACGTAGGCGAATCCCGTGGCGGCCAGGAGGGCCCGCCCGACCAACGGCAGGTCCACCTCCCACCACACCCGGACCGGTCCGGCGCCGAGGGTGGCCGCGGCCTGCCGCAGCCGGTCGTCGACCGCGCGCAGCACCGGCAGTACGGTGCGCACCACCAGGGGCGCGGCGACCAGGGCCTGGGCCAGCGGCACCAGCACCGGTGAGGTGCGCAGGTCGCCCGGCAGGGCGTCCAGGGTGATCAGGTAGCCGAACCCGACGGTCACCGCGGACACCCCGAGCGGGAGCATCAGCACGGCGTCCAGCACCCCGGCCAGGCGGGACCCGGTGCCCCGGCGGGGCAGCCGGGACAGCACCACGGCCGCCGAGCCGCCCAGCAGCAGGGCGAGCACGGTGGCGTCGAACGCGGTGCGCAGCGAGTTCAGCGTCGCGGTCCACCCGGACACGGCGAGCGTGCCGGACTCACCCCGTCCCAGCAGGGCCCGGTAACCGGCCAGGCCCCAGCCGTCGACCGTGGTCAGCGAGCGCACCACCAGTCCCAGGAGCGGAACCACCAGGGCCGCCACCACCAGCAGCGCCAGTGCCACCACGATCCACTCCGCACCCTGCGGACGACGGGCGGTCTCGGCACGCCGGCGCAGCCGCAGGGCGGTCTCCCGGCGCCGCCGGGCCGCCCCACCGACCAGCAGGGCGGCCACCACCGCCGCGAGCTGCAACAGGGACAGCGCCGCCGCGCCCGGCAGGTCCAGCAGCTGCACCGTGCGCAGGTAGATCTCGGTCTCCAACGTCCGGTAGCGGGCCCCGCCCAGCACCAGCACCACGCCGAAGCTGGTGGCGCAGAACAGGAACACCACCGCCGCGGCCGAGGCGATCGCGGGGGCGAGGGCCGGCAGGGTCACCGCGGTGAAGGCCCGCCAGCGCGAGGCGCCCAGCACCCGCGCGGCGTCCTCGGCCCGCCGATCGGTGTGGGCCCACAGGCCACCGACGGTGCGGGCCACCACCGCGACGTTGAAGAACCCGTTGGCCAGCACGATCGCCAACACCCCGCCGTCCGGGCCGAGCAGGGCACGGAACGCCATGCCCACGACCACGGTGGGCAGCACGAACGGCACCGTGACCAGCACCCGTACCAGTCCGCGCCCGGGGACGGCGCACCGGGCCAGCAGGTAGGCCACCGGCATCCCGGCGAGCAGGGCCAGCGCGGTCGACGCGGCGGCCTGGGCGAGGGTGAAGAGGACCAGGTCCCAGGTCTCGGCACGGGCCAGCACCTCGGACACCCCGCCCTCGCGCAGGCCGAGTCCGATGATCGCCGCGACCGGCCAGGCGAAGAACACCACCAGGAACGTCAGCGGCAGCGCGGCCAGTCCGGCCAGTGCCAGGCGACCGGGCAGGTGCCACGCCCGGGACCGCGACGTGGCCCCGGGCGTCGCGGGGATCGTCACCCCTGCATCAGGGCGCGCCACTGCTCCACCCAGCGCTGCCGGCCCTGGTCGACCTGCTCGGCCGGCAGTTCGGCGGACTGCTCGGGCAGCGGGGCCGCCTGCTGCCAGGACTCCGGCAGGGTCACGCCCTCCCGGGCCGGGTAGACGTACATCGACTCCGGCACCGCGGCCTGCACCTTCTCGGAGAGCAGGAAGTCCACCACCCGACGCGCGTCCTCGACGTTGCGGGCACCGGCCAGCACCCCGGCGTACTCGACCTGCCGGTAGCAGGTGTCCAGCAGCGCCCGGGTGCGGGGCGTGCCGTCCTCGCCGATCTCGGCGGCCGGTGAGGAGGCGTAGGACACCACGATGGGCCGCGGGCCACGCCCGGAGGAACCGGAGAAGTCCTGGGTGTAAGCCTCGGTCCAGCCGGCGACCACCTTCACCCCGTTGGCCTTCAGCCGCGTCCAGTAGTCCACCCAGCCGTTCTCGCCGTAGCGGGCGACGGTGGCCAGCAGGAACGCCAGGCCCGGTGAGGAGGTGGCCGGGTCCTGCACCACCAGCAGGTCCCGGTACGCCGGCTGGGTCAGGTCGTCCAGCGTCCGCGGCTCGGGGATGCCTCGCTCGGCGAACCAGCCGGTGTCGACGTTGACGCACACGTCACCGACGTCCACCGCGGTCAGCAGGTCCTCGCCGCCGGGGACCGCGTAGCGCTGCGGGCCCTTCTCGGCCTCGGGGCTGCGGTAGGGCTGGAACACGCCCTCGGCGAGCGCGCGGGACGCGAACGTGGAGTCCACGCCGAAGGCGACGTCCCCGATCGGGTTGGCCTTGGTAAGCACCAGTTGGTTGGTGAGCGCACCCGCGTCGCCCACCGGACGGTGCTCCAGGTCGATACCGCTGGATCGTTCGAACTCGGCGATGACCTCCTCCGGCAGGGAGAAGGAGTCATGGGTGACCAGCACGACCTTGCGGCCTGCATCCGGCGAGTTCTCGGAGTCGCCGGACCCGCTCCCGATGAGGGAGCAACCCGCCAGCAGGGTGGACAAAGTGGTGGCCAGGGCGACTGCGGTGGCCGAGACCGTGCGGCGCACGCCTACCTCCTGAACTCATGGGCGCGCGCACCGCGACCGATCGCCTCCCTGCGCCGGCATGACCCGGATCAGGTTCAGACGGTCGAAGGCCTTCCGAGCACCTCCCCGGTGGACCGGTGTCCGAGGACACCGCCGTCGGTGGAGTCGGGCTCGCGCGCGCCTTCCTCTCAGCCCGGCATCCCGGGCTCCCGTGGCTGCACCGAGCTTACGCCCACCGGGGGATGTCATGTCCACACCTGTCGTCCCCTCCCGAGCCGGTACCGGGTCGGGTGGCCGTGGTTCCTCTCGCGGGCCGGGCCGGAGGCAAGCACGATGAGCGCATGGCCGAGCTGATGGACGACACGCAGATCCGCAAGGCACTCGCCCAGCTGCCGGACTGGCGCCTGGAGGGGGCGGCGCTGGTGCGCACCGTCGAGCTGCCGAGCTTCTCGGACGCGATCCGGGTGGTGAACCGGGTCGCGGAGATCGCGGAGAACGACAACCACCACCCCGACATCGACATCCGGTGGCGCACCCTGGTGTTCCGGTGCTCCACCCACGCCAAGGGCGGGATCACCGAGGCGGACGTGTCCCTGGCCGAGGAGATCGACGGGGTGCTGGACGCACTGAGCTGACCACGTGACGCGGAGGCGGAGTCGTCCCGCTCACCGCAGTTCGACCCGCTCCAACTCGCGCGGTTCGGCCGGAACGGGAGCGGTGGGACGCGAGGGCACGGCACAGGCCACCGCGAGCAGGGTCAGCACCGCGCACACCGGGTAGACCCAGCCCAACGCGGACAGGTACCAGGGCCGGGGGATCACCCAGATCGTGGGCTGGGCACGCAGCAGGAACGAGATCACGAAGCTGGCGGCGACCACGGCCCACGCCGCCGCGGCGATCCGGGCCAGTGGACGGGCCCAGGCTCGGCTGTAGCACAGCCACACCAGGGCGGGCACCAGCCACACCCAGTGGTGGGTCCAGGAGATCGGGGAGACCAGCAGGCCGAGCATCTCGACCACGACGATCGCGGCCAGCGGGTCACTGGCCCGGACGGCGGTGCGCAGTGCGAAACCGGCGAGGACCAGCGCCGCCAGCACCGCGATCAGCCACGGCGTCGAGTTCCCGGTGTCGTAGCCGAGGGTGCGGGACAGCGCTCCCCGCAGGGACTGGTTCATCACCGAACCGATGGGCCCGACCCGACCGGCGTCGGGCAGCAGTTCCAGCCAGAACCGCCGGGACTCCCCGGGGGTGACGAGCCAGCCGAGCAGCACGGTCGCGGCGAAGGCGGCCACGGACCACCCGGCCGCCGCCCAACGCCGGGTGACCAGGAAGTACAACCCGGAGACCGCGGGAGTGAGCTTCACCCCCGCGGCCAGGCCCACCCCGAGACCGGCCAACGCGGGTCGGACGTGGACCAGGCAGGCCAACAGCACGGCGGCCAGCACCAGGTTGACCTGGCCGAAGTAGAAGTTCATCCGGATCGGCTCGAACCACAGCACCACTGCCGTGCACAGCAGTACCCGGCGCTGCCAGATCCAGGGTTCCCGCTCCCAGCGGGGACCGGCCACCAGGCGCAGTGCCGAGTGCACCAGCCACAGCAGACAGGCCAGCAGCACGAGGTACCAGACGGCACGGGCGAGCAGCCAGGGCAACGCGGCGACCGGGAGCAGGGCGAGGGCCGCGAACGGCGGGTAGGTGAACGGGAGCGGGAAGTCCGGGGTCAGCTCGGAGTAGGTGAAGTCGTAGAGCTTTCCGGTGAGCAGATGCGGGGCCGCGTCGTGGTAGACCCGCAGGTCGATCATGGCTCGGTGGTCGGGGTAGCGGAACAGCGTCAACCCGTACACCAGCATCCCGGCGAGCAGCCACGGCGCGGCGGTCAGGAGGCGACGCTCCACCGCTCGCAGATCGATCCGCATCCCGTCTCCTGGCGATACGTGCACCGTGCTCCCGGCACGCTACTCCCTGAGCGTCACCGTTTGGAGGGAACCCGACGTCCCGTGTCGCTCGTCCGAGTGGGGCAGTGACGCAGGACACCACTCGGATCACGAGGTGGAGTGGCGCACGTCTCAACCCGGCACCGTGCCGAGGGGGCGACTCTCCGACCGCCCGTGCCCGACGGTGTCCGGAGCCGTCGTGGCCGCCCGGACCACCGGCTCCCACGCGTGCCGGATCTCGTCCTCCAGAGCCAGCTCGGGCCACAGGTCGACCAGCAGGGCACCGTCCACGTGGGCAAGCAGGTCCTCAGGTCCCCCCTCCCGCAGCAGGATCTCGTAGTACCGGGCCCGCTGCGTCCGGTCGGCCAGGTCGAGCACCGACGGCACACCGGGTGACCACAGGTGGGGCGGCAGCCGCACCACGGCCAGCGCCTGCCACACCGGCAGCCGGAACAGCTGGTCCGGCACCACGAACACGCGCCCGTCCGCGGACACGTGTTCGCTGAACACGATCGGCGTGCTCATGACCCCAGCATCGGGCCTGCGGCACCGTCTCGCCTGTCGGCGCGGGATCGCCCGCCGTTCCGTCCGGCCCGTGGGTCCGTTCGGTGCACGGCCTCCGGCCGGTGGCCCAGGGGGCGCCGGCCGGAGGAGCTGTCACGCCGTCAGCCTGCGGATCTCCGCCTCGGCCCGCGCACCGGTCAGCCCCAGTTCGCGCACCGCATCGATCTCGGGGTCGCCGTCCACGGACAGGACCCCGAGCAGCAGGTGTTCGGCACCGATGTACTCGTGCCCCAGACGCAGCGCCGTCCGGTGGGCGAGTTCCAGGGCCTTCTTGCTCGACGTGGTGAACGGCACTGGCCCCTCGGTGGGCTCACCACCGGGGGTGAGCACCTCGGTGACGGTGTCCCGGACCTGCTCGGGGGCGACACCGACCGCGTCGAGCACGGCCGCGACCGGGGTGTCCGGCTCGCGTACCAGGCCGAGGAGGAGGTGTCCGGGGTGGATGTTGTCCCGACCGGATCGCTGCGCCTCCTGTTGCCCCTGGACGACGGCCCTGCGGGCGGCGTCGTTGTAGCGGGCGAAGATCTGCAGGCCGCTCTCGGGGCTGGTCGGCTCGTGCGGCACGAACCGCTTCTGCGCGGCCTGCTTGGTGACGCCCATGCTCTGCCCGATGAGGGTCCACGAGGCTCCCGCCCGGCGGGCCCGGTCAACGAAGTGGCCGATGAGGTGGTCGGCGAGCTCACCGAGGTGCTCGCCCAGCAGCACCGCATCGGACAGCTGCCGCAGCGGGTCGCCGTCGGGGTGACGTTGTTCGATCGCGTGGATGAGGTCGTCGAGTCGAGGCGCTCCCTGCATGCGTCAACCGTAAGTTGACGCAGCCCCTATCGTCAACCCAAGGTTGACGATGCGGCACGGTCGGCACCCCTCCCCGACCGGGACGGGACGCCAGCCCGTCCGCCGGACACCCGGAGCAGACCGCCGGAAACCGTCGACGCAGGGACACGGGGAAAACAGAAGAAATACCCTTTCCGGCGAAATTCGAAAGCCGGACACCTGCCACCGGAAAGCATGAAAGCACAATTCCCGACCGGCGACCGGCACCCCACACCGGTAGGATTCGCCCGTCAATACCGATCTTGACGGGGGTCTTTCGCATGCAGCGAATGATCAGGTTGGCCGTGGCGATCCTCGGCGCGATGACGTTGAGCGTTCTCGGTACCTTCGGCGCCCATGCCCAGGAGGAGATCCTGCCTCCGGAGATCACCCTTCCGGACATCATCCTCCCCGAGGTGGTCACAGGTCAGGACCTCACCGTGCCACCGGGCTTCATACTGATCTGCCTCCCCTCCCATCCCTCGAACGACGTCAACGCCCCCTGCACCCAGGAAACGGCCGACGACACGAATCCCCCCGACAACGAGATCACCGACTACCAGGTCGTTCCGGGAAGAATTCACACCGTCGCACCCGGTGGTCTTGCCCTCATGGCCACGACATGTCCCGACGAGAAGGAAGCGGTCGGCGGCGGTATCGAAATCCTGTCACCGGACAATCTCGCGCGGGACGACGTCCAGATC
>DATCJU010000149.1:0-2158 GCA_036562635.1 Pseudonocardiaceae bacterium | reverse complement strand
CCCGTACGACGCCAAGTCGGACTCCTCGCCCAGCGAGATTCGGGCGGACCAGACGACCATCCCGAACGTGCGGCTGCTGGACCCGAACGTGCTGTCCAAGACGTTCACCCAGCTCCAGCAGCGCCGGAACTTCTACGGCTTCCCGGACAAGCTGGACGTCGACCGCTACACCATCGACGGCAAGACCCAGGACTACATCGTCGCGGCGCGGGAGATCGACACCAACGGCCTGGCGGAGAACCAGCGTGACTGGATCAACCGGCACCTGGTGTACACGCACGGCAACGGGTTCGTCGCCGCACCGGCGAACACCGTGAACTCGGCGCTGCAGGACGCCAGCCAGGAGGGCGGCTACCCGGTCTTCACGGTGAGCGAGCTGTCCGGCAACCCGGACAACCCGATCAACCAGGGTGCGATCAAGGTCGATCAGCCGCGGATCTACTACGGCGAGCTGGTCCGGGACTACGCGATCGTCGGGGCCGACCCGGGTGAGGCGCCGCGGGAGTACGACACGGACACCACCCGCTTCACCTACGACGGCGCCGGCGGGGTCCCGATCGGCAACTGGTTCAACCGGCTGGTGTTCGCCACGCTCTACGGTGAGCGGAACATCCTGTTCTCCAGTGCGATCGGCGAGAACTCGAAGATCATCTTCAACCGGGACCCCCGGGACCGGGTGAGCGAGGTCGCCCCCTGGCTGACCGTGGACGGCGACCCCTATCCCGCGGTGATCGACGGCAAGATCCTGTGGATCGTCGACGGCTACACCACGCTGGACCGTTACCCCTACGCCCAGCGCACGTCGCTGGGTGAGGCCACCGCCGACACCCTGACCGGGGTGCGCCGCCAGCCGGACCGGGAGATCAGCTACATCCGGAACTCGGTGAAGGCCACCGTCGACGCCTACAACGGCACGGTGACCCTCTACGCGGTCGACGAGCAGGACCCGGTGCTCAAGGCCTGGATGGGGGTCTTCCCGGGTGTGGTGAAGCCGGCCAGCGAGATCAGCGACGAGCTGCGCTCGCACTTCCGGTACCCGGAGGACCTGTTCAAGGTGCAGCGGGAGCTGCTGTCCCGCTACCACGTGGACGACCCCGGTGAGTTCTTCTCCACCGTCTCCTTCTGGGACGTGCCGTCCGACCCGACGGTGGATCCCGGCCAGGGGCAGGTCGCCGCGGAGCAGCCGCCGTACTACGTGCTGGCGGCCAACCCGGACAGCGGGAAGCTGGAGTTCCAGCTGACCAGCGCCCTGGTGAGTCTGCGCCGGGAGTTCATGTCGGCCTACGTGACCGCGAGCTCGGATCCGGAGAACTACGGGAAGATCACGGTTCTCCAGCTGCCCTCGGACACCCAGACCAAGGGTCCGCAGCAGGTGCAGACGCAGTTCGTCTCCTCGCCCGAGGTGTCCAGCGAGCTGAACCTGCTGCGCCAGCAGCAGACGCGCGTCCAGTACGGCAACCTGCTCACCCTGCCGGTGGCGGGAGGCCTGCTGTACGTGGAGCCGGTCTACGTCGAGCGCAGCAACCCCTCCTCCTTCCCGCAGCTCGCCCGGGTGCTGGTGAGCTTCGGAGGCAAGGTCGGGTACGCGCCCACGCTGGCCGAGGCGTTGGACAAGGTGTTCGGAGCCGGTGCCGGCGCGTCGACCACCGATCCGGGGGAGTCGCCGGGACAGGAGCCCCAGCAGCCGTCCACCGAACCGGGCCAGCCCGGGCAGCAGCAGCCCGGCGGCGGGGACGCGAGCCAGGACATGGCGAAGGCGGTGGAGGACATCGCCGACGCGTTGGAGCGGGTCAAGGAGGCGCAGCGTTCCGGTGACTTCGCCCAGCTCGGCCAGGCGTACCGGGACCTGGAAGACGCCAGCCGGCGGTTCGAGGAGGCGCGGCAGCGGGCCGGTGGGCAGCAGTCCACCCAGTCCCCGACCACCGCGCCGACCCCCGGTGGGTGAGAGGAGTGTCACGGTCGGCTGAGAGCAGCTGATTTGCACATCGGCGTCATCAACTCCTAAGGTTGATGATGTCGACGCGGGGTGGAGCAGCTCGGTAGCTCGCTGGGCTCATAACCCAGAGGTCGCAGGTTCGAATCCTGCCCCCGCTACTAGGAGTGAGAGGCCTGGGCTTCGGCCCGGGCCTCTCCGCGTTTCCGGCGTGTCCGACCCCGG
>DATCJU010000142.1:0-33939 GCA_036562635.1 Pseudonocardiaceae bacterium | reverse complement strand
GACGTGGAACGGGTGCGGGCCCAGGCGGCACGGGCGCACCGTGCGGCCGGTGCGGCGGTGGAGGCGGCGAACCGGGCCAGCACCCACCTGCAGAACTTCCTGTCCGCCCGGCGACGCGAGCTGGAGGCCCTGGAGAGCTTCCGGAGCGCGGTGGAACCGTTGACCGAGGCCGCGGGCAGCCCGAACGGCGTTCCGGCGGTCCGCGCGGTGGAGGAACCGTAACCGTGGATTCGGCAGGGGCACCGTGACCGTGGAACGGACCCCACGGTCGGCTCCGACCTGGGCCGGACGCCGCGGCGGCCCGCCGTGGTCGGCCGTGCCGACTCCTTCACGGACCGAGTTTCTCGCCCCTTCCACCGCTCGGGGGATCAAGCACCGTTTACCGTGATGCCGTGACCGCCACGCGCGACCGCCGAAGCGATCTTGTCGATACACCGGCCGAGGTACCGGTGGCCGAGCGATCGATGCTCGGCCGGGTCCGCGGCATTCCCGTGTGGGCCGCGGTACTGCTGGCCCTGCTGCTGACCGGCATCGGCGTGTTCGTCGACCCCCAGCCCAAGATGGGGAAGGGCCTGGGCCTGATCGGCCAGGCGTGCTACTTCCTGGGCTGTCTGCTCGCCGTGTGCTGGGTGCGGCGCCGTGGCGTGTTCGGCCCGATGGTGCAGCCCCCACTGGTGATGGTGGTCGTGATCCCCACGGTGGTGCTGCTGTCGGCGAAGACCCCGCCGGGGCAGGAAGCCACCGGTGGGATGACCGAGAAGGCGCTCACGCTCGCCGGCCCGATGATCAACAGCTTCCCGGCGATGGCGATCACCACCGGGGTGACGGTCGTCCTGGGCATTCTGCGGATGGTGTGGCAGCGCATGTCCGCCCCGGCTCCCGCCGAACCGGACGAGGAGGAGGGCTTCCTCGACGACCTGCGGTCCGACGACCCGGGTGAGCGGCGCCGGCCGCGACCCGCGGAGGAGCGCCGCGAGCGTGGACCGCGCCGGGCTCCGGTGGACGACGGCTCGGCCGAGGAGGCTCGTGAGAGCCGCAGGGGCGGCCCACGTCGGCCGCAGCCGGCCGGTCGTGCCGCCGAGGACCGTCCTGTGGCGCCCGGACGCCGGTCGGGTGGCCGCGGCCCGGCCCCGGAGCCGCCGGAGCGTCACCGGGAGCGGCCGGACCGGCGCCAGCCCGGCAACCCGGTGCCGCCGCGTGGCCAGGGGGTCCCGCCGACGCGTGCCACGGGCGCGGGAGGTGCTCCGCCCGCCGGTGGTGGGCGGCCGCCCCGTCCCGGTCGGCCCGCCACGGGTGGAGCGGGTCGGGCGGGTGGCCCCGAGCCGCGGAGCGGCCGCGGGTCGGGTCCCCGCCAGGTCCCGCCCGGACGACAGGTTCCCCCGTCCCGTCCGCGCCGCCGCGACAACGACTTCTGACGTCCCGTGCCACCACCGCTCCCGGTCGGTGGCCGGCACGTCCTCGGGAACGCGACGCACCCGCGAACCCGTGCGGCCCGTCCGGCACCGGCCCACAGGGGCGCGACGTCGATCCACGAAACGCACGAGGGGCCTTCCGGCAACCTGCCGGAAGGCCCCTCGTCACGACTCGGGGTGTGTCAGCGCACCAGGTCCTTGCGCAGTTCACGGGGCAGCGCGAACGCGATCTTCTCGTTGGCGGTGGTGATCTCCTCCACCTCGCCCCACCCTCGCTCGGCCAGCCAGGACAGCAGCTCCATCACCAGCACGTCCGGCACGGAGGCGCCGCTGGTCACGCCGATGGTCTCCACACCCTCCAGCCAGGCCTCGTCGACCTCGTGCGCGTAGTCGATCAGGTGGGCGTCCCGGGCACCGGCCTGCAGGGCCACCTCCACCAGGCGCTTGGAGTTGGAGGAGTTCTGCGAGCCCACCACGAGCACCAGATCACACTCGGGGGCCATCGCCTTCACCGCGCTCTGCCGGTTCTGCGTGGCGTAGCAGATGTCGTCGCTGGGCGGGTCCTGCAGCAGCGGGAACCGCTTCCGCAGCTGGGCCACCCGCTCCATGGTCTCGTCCACGCTCAGCGTGGTCTGGGACAGCCACACCACCTTGGCGGGGTCGCGTACCACGACCCGGTCCACGTCCTCGGCCCGGTCGACGAGCTGGATGCGCTCGGGGGCCTCCCCGGCGGTGCCCTCCACCTCCTCGTGCCCCTCGTGCCCGATCAGCAGGATGTCGTAGTCCTCCCGGGCGAACCGCTTGGCCTCCTGGTGCACCTTGGTCACCAGCGGGCAGGTGGCGTCGATGGTCCGCAGGTTGCGTTCCTGGGCCTTCCGGTGCACCTCCGGGGACACACCGTGCGCGGAGAACACCACGAGCGCACCCTCGGGCACCTCGTCGAGCTCGTCGACGAAGATCGCCCCCCGCTTCTCCAGCGTCTCCACCACGTGCCGGTTGTGCACGATCTGCTTGCGCACGTAGACGGGCGCTCCGTAGGTCTCCAGTGCCTTCTCCACCGTCACCACGGCGCGATCCACGCCGGCGCAGTAGCCGCGTGGCTTGGCCAGCAGCACCCGCTTGCGCGAGCCGCCGGCACGGTCGGAAGCCTGGTCCGGGGTGACCTGCGAGGTGGCGCTCATGGACTCCAGCCTACGGGGCCCTCCCCACGGGTCCCGGACACGGTCCGCCACCGAGACATGTCTCACCGCCACACCCGTTCACCCCGCAGAACATTGGGCACGGCGGTACCCGTTGCGGCAGGCTTAGTGGCATGAAGTCGCTGCCGCTGCCCGTTCGCGTGGCCGCAGGTCTGGTGGCCACCGCCGTCGAGGAAACCCGCGAGCTGCCACGCCGGCTGGTGGGGCTGCCCGTGACGGTGGTCAGCCAGGTGTTGCAGCTGACGATGCGTGTCCAGCAGCAGATCACCGAGCTGGCCATCAAGGGGGACGAGGCGCTGGCCGTGCTGCGCCCACCCGCCGAGGAGGAGCCGGAGTGGGCCGTGTTCGACGAGGACCTGCCCCCCGACACTCCCGCCGGGCGGGGCATGCCACCCGCCAGGACCGTCGGGTCCGCTCACGTCCCCGGCGCCGAGGACGAGGCCTGGGGTGCCTGGGCGCCCGCGAGCGGTGGCTCGGGGAGGAAATCCCGCGACAGCGAGCAGGTTCCCGGCAGGCGGCGGGACACGGTGCACCGGATGGCACAGGTGCACGAGGCCGGGGTGGCACAGGCGGCCGAGGCCGGTGGCCCGGCCGGGCTGGCCGACTACGACCGGATGACCCTGCCCCAGCTGCGGGCGCGGCTGCGCCGGCTGTCGCTGGAGCAGCTGGAGGAGCTGTTGGACTACGAGCGGACGCACGGCAACCGCTCCGGGATCGTCTCCATGCTCACCAACCGGATCGCCAAGGTGCGCGGTGAGTCCTGATCGGCGTACGCGGTGAACGAGAACCGAGTCGTGCCCGACTCCCACAACGGCTCCGACGCGTCGACGGACCCCACCCGTGGCCGGGACGACCGGGCACGGTCCACCTCCGGTGCCGGCCCCACCTCGCCGGAACGCCCCTGGCCGGTGAGGACCGTGGCCCGCAAGATCGCCGACTGGATCAACCGGCTGGGCGCGGTGTGGGTGGAGGGCCAGATCACCCAGATCAGTGCGCGGCCCGGCACCACGACCGCGTTCCTCACCCTGCGCGATCCGTCTGCGGACGTGTCACTCACCCTGACCTGCCCGCAGGGGGTGCTGCGGAGCCTGGAGCCCCCGCTGGCCGACGGCAGCCACGTGGTGGTGCACGGCAGGCCGGTGTTCTACCTGGGACGGGGAACCCTGAGCCTGCGGGTGGACGAGATCCGCGCGGTCGGGATCGGTGAGCTGCTGGCCCGGATCGAGCGGCTGCGTCGCCTCCTGGCCGCCGAGGGGTTGTTCGACCCGGCCCGCAAACGTCCCCTGCCCTTCCTGCCGCGCTGCGTCGGCCTGATCACCGGCCGGGCCTCCGCCGCCGAGCGGGACGTGCTGACCAATGCCCGTGCCCGTTGGCCGGCGGTGCACTTCCGGGTGATCAACGTTGCGGTGCAGGGGCCGACCGCGGTACCGCAGATCGTGGACGCCCTCGGTGTGCTGGACGCCGATCCCGAGGTCGACGTGATCGTGCTGGCCCGTGGGGGCGGCAGCGTGGAGGACCTGCTGCCGTTCTCCGACGAGACCCTGTGCCGGGCGGTGGCCGCCTGCCGCACACCGGTGGTCAGCGCGATCGGACACGAACCGGACAGCCCCCTGGTCGATCACGTGGCCGACCTGCGCTGCTCCACACCCACCGACGCCGGCAAGCGGGTGGTGCCCGACGTGGCCGAGGAGACACAACGGGTCCGCCAACTGCGGGACCGGGCGCGCCGCGCGCTGTACGGGTGGGTGGACCGCGAGCACCGGCTGCTGGAGGCCCTGCGCAGTCGGCCGGTGCTGGCCGACCCGCTCGCTCCGCTGACCCGGCACGGCGAGGAGGTGGACCTGCTCCGGGAGCGGGGACGCCGGGCGGTGCTGTCCCGTCTGACCACGGAGGAGGGGGAGCTGGCCGCGATCCGATCGCACTTGACTGCGCTGGGTCCTGGGGCCACGCTGGCGCGCGGATACGCGGTGGTGCAGTGGGTCGGACCGGACGGCGAGGCACACGTGCTGCGCTCCGTCACCGAGGCGCCACCGGGGACACGTCTGCGTGTTCGCCTCGCCGACGGGGTGGTGCACGCGGTGGTTGCAGAAGACGGCAGCGGAAAGTGAACGGTAGCGGAGGCAGTGGTGCCGTACATGGCGCAAGAACCCACGTTCCTGCCGCTGACCGTGGCCGCGGCGAGATCGGCCGCCGGGCAGTCGGGTGACTCGCCGAGCCGGGCCAGCGCGCAGGTGGTGCAGCGACGGGCCGAGGAGGCCAACGCAGCCGCGGCGGACTGCTGGACCGCCCTGTTGGCCGGCTGCGACTCTCCGGGACGCAGGGCGTTGCCGTCGCGACTGCGTGCGCTGTCCCAGGCCACGTCGGCGTACGCCGGCGAGACGTGGTGGACCGGGACCGGGGCGGTGCACCGGCGGCGGGTGACCGAGGCCGAGATGCGTATCGGTGAGGCGGTCCGGGACGGCGACGGCGCGGAGTTCGCCGAGGCGTTCGTGGGCTACGACCAGGCGGTGGCGACCGTGGTGGTGTGCGCCCGGGGCTCGCGCGGTACCACGGTGACGACGTGACGGACCGGTCGCCGGGGGCGTACCTGCTCCCCGGGCCACCGGTCGACCCACCGGCAGTCGGGCGAGTGCCCCGCACGAGCACAGGAAGGATCCATGACCGATCGGATCCCCGCCGAGCTGGAGCAGCTCGGCTACGAGGAGGCCCGGGACCAGCTGGCGGACGTGGTGCGCCGCCTGGAGGCGGGCGGCCTGTCCCTGGAGGAGTCGCTGGCGCTGTGGGAGCGCGGTGAGGCGCTGGCCCGACTGTGCGAGCGGCACCTGGCCGGGGCGCGGGAGCGGGTCGAGCGCGTCCTGGCCGCGACCCGCGAGGCCGAGGACACCGACGACCGGTCGAAGGCCGAGGGGACCGAGGGCGCCTGAACCGGTGAGCCGACGGCTCCGCCGGTGAGCGGGACCGTCCGGACCGCCCGGATCAGCGCCCCGGCAGCACCGGGGCCTGCTGAGCCGCGGCCGCCAGCGTGCGGAACTCCTCCTCGCTGCCGCTGCCCGTGATCAGTATCCGGACCCCGTCCAGCTCGGTGACCCAGGACTGCTCCTGGCGTTGCCCCGGGTACGCGGTCCAGCGGACGCCGTCCACCGTCACCTCGCCGAGGACGTTCGCATCCCGCTCCACCTCGGCACGCACCAGCACGGCGGGTTCGGCCGGGGACTGGACCAGCTTCATGAACCGGCCGCGGTCCGTGAGCCACCCGACACGCACCATCCTGGGGGCGTCCTGCCGCATCTCCACGCGTCCCGTGGTGACCGAGTTCGCCCGCCATCCCTGCGGCAACCGAGGGTGCCGCACCGGGAAGTCGACGTCCCTGGCCGCCCGGGACAGTTCGGCCTCCGGGTCGACGGTGGGGACGACCTCGGGATCCACGGTCGGCCCGCCCGGACTGAACGAGCAGGAACGGGACAGCCCGGCGAAGCCCATGGCGATCACCGCCAGTACCAGCATCGACATCAGGATGTCCTTGACGCCCTGCTGGGCCCGGCTCCGCTGCGGCAGCGGCTTCGGCTGTCCTGGGCGGGCGGGCGGCGGGTTGTCCGGTTTCTCCGGGGTCTGGGCCACGACACCATCGTCTCAAGTGGCAGGCGACACATCTCGTGGTGGTGGTCTGCGTCATGCCGCCGGAGGGCCTCTGGTCTGGGAGGATGCGGTACGCGGCACCGGCGCCGCCCGACGGCACAGCCCAGCGGGTCTGTGCCGTCGTCCGCTGCCTTCCTCGGCTCGGGGTCGGTGGTGCCGGTCGGCCGCCAGGTCCCTGCTTGCGCTGACCGAGGAGGCGGAATGAGCACGTCGAGCCCGTCCACACCCGAGCGTCGCCGCGAGGCTCCCGACCGCAACCTCGCACTGGAACTCGTCCGGGTCACCGAAGCCGCGGCCATGGCCGCGGGCCGCTGGGTCGGGCGGGGTGACAAGAACGGGGGTGACCAGGCCGCGGTCGACGCGATGCGCAAGCTGATCGGCACGGTGTCGATGCGGGGCACCGTGGTCATCGGCGAGGGTGAGAAGGACGAGGCGCCGATGCTCTACAACGGGGAGCAGGTCGGCAACGGCGACGGCCCGGAGTGCGACGTGGCCGTGGACCCGATCGACGGCACCACACTGATGAGCAAGGGCATGCCGAACGCGCTGGCCGTGCTCGCGGTGGCCGAGCGCGGCGCCATGTTCGACCCCTCGGCGGTCTTCTACATGGAGAAGCTGGCCGTGGGGCCGGAGGCCGCGGACGTCATCGACATCACCGCCCCGGTGAGGGAGAACATCCGGCGCGTGGCCAAGGCCAAGAACACCGACGTCTCCGATGTCACGGTGTGCATCCTGGACCGGCCGCGGCACCACGACCTGGTGGAGCAGGTGCGCCGGGCCGGCGCCCGTATCCGGTTCATCAGCGACGGCGACGTGGCCGGCGCCATCTCCGCCGCCCGACCCAACACCGGGGTGGACCTGCTGATGGGGATCGGTGGCACCCCGGAGGGGATCATCGCCGCCTGCGCGCTCAAGTGCATGGGCGGGGCGATGCAGGGGCGGCTGTGGCCCAAGGACGACGACGAGCGGCAGAAGGCCATCGACGCCGGGCACGACCTGGACCGCGTGCTGACCACCGACGATCTGGTCAGCGGGGACAACATCTTCTTCTGCGCCACCGGTATCACCGACGGCGACCTGCTGCGCGGGGTGCACTACCGGTCCGGTGGCTGCACCACCCAGTCGATCGTGATGCGGTCCAAGTCGGGCACGGTGCGGGTGATCGACGGCTTCCACCGGCTGACCAAGCTCCGCGAGTACGCCTCGATCGACTTCGACCCGGTGCACTCCGGGTTCGACGAGGACGCGCCGCCGCCCATGCCGTGACCGGACGGACGTGACCACGACGGGCCCGTCGCCGCTGTCGGTGACGGGCCCGTCGCCGTGTCGTGTGTAGGTCTCGCCCCAGGTTGGTACCACGGCAGGGTGGCCTCCCCCGAGGGTCGGCCACGTGGACCATGCCCCCGACAAGGTGAGGAAGAATCGATGACGAGGGCACGTTCCCTGCTCGTGGGCCTCGTCGCGGCGGCCGTGGCACTCGTGTCGGCCCCGACGTCCGCCGCGTCCACCGCGTCCGGCCCCTCCGGTACGTCCGACTCCTCCGGTGCGTCCGACACGTCCCCCGAGGGGGTCGCCGGGAAGCGGGACCGCCACGTCGTGGGCGGCCGGAGCGCGACGCAGCCCTACAGCTTCGTGGTTTCCCTGCAGAACCGCTCCGGCGTGCACCTCTGCGGCGGCTCACTGGTCGCGCCGCGATGGGTGGTGACGGCGGCGCACTGTGTGCTGGAACACCCGCCGTCCGTGCTGTTCGCCCGGGTGGGCTCCCCGAACCGCACCCACGGTGGCACCTTCACCGGCACGTCCCGGGTGGTGGTGCACCCGTCCGGGGACCTCGCCCTGGTGCAGCTGTCCTCGGCGGTGTCCCACGCCCCGGTCCCCGTCGCGGACCGGTCCGGGCCGGCGGGTACCCGGACCCGGATCATGGGCTGGGGGCAGGCCTGTGCCGCGGAAGGCGCCTGCGCCCCGCCGACCCTCCTGCGGGAACTGGACGCCCCGATCCTGGCGGACTCCCGGTGCGCCGGGATCACCGGCCGGACCGAGATCTGCACGGACAACCCGGGGCCGGGTGTGGGTGTCTGCTACGGCGACTCCGGTGGCCCCCAGGTGAAGCAGGTCCGTGGACGCTGGGAACTCGTCGGCGCCGTCAGTCGCAGCGGAAACCGCAGCCCCCTGTGCGGCACCGGCCCGTCGATCCACACCGACGTCCCGGCCCATGCAACCTGGATCCGCCGGTACACCGGCTGATCAGGTGAACGCTGAC
The DNA here is from genome assembly GCA_036562635.1 of Pseudonocardiaceae bacterium. Taxonomy (GTDB): domain Bacteria; phylum Actinomycetota; class Actinomycetes; order Mycobacteriales; family Pseudonocardiaceae; genus DATCJU01. Next base: position 25,432 of record DATCJU010000142.1, on the reverse strand, counting down.
CGACCCCGAGCCCGACCCGGCATCCGCCGTTCCGGTGCGTGCCGGGTCGGGTTCCCGGCCCGTCGACCGTTCCAGGCAACCTTCCGTCACCCGACGGCGTCTGTGTTGGTGACAGTCCCGACAGCCGCCGGTCCGGCGGCCGAGTCTTGGGGGCGCCCATGCTGCGCTGGACCCGTATCGCCCTGGGCGCCGGTGCCCTGGGAGTCACCGGCGTCGTGCTGAGCACCGCGCTCGGTGTCGGCCCGTTCGACCTGGCGGCGGGCAGTCAGCCCGTCGCCGCGACGTCGACCGTCGCGAGCAGTGCCTCCCCGGTCCCGTCGAGCACCACCGCACCGGCCGACCAGACGACCACGACACCTCCGACCAGCACGACCACCGAACCACCTGCCACGACCAGCGCAGCCCCGAGCGCACCCGCCACACCTCCGACGACCACCGCGCGCCCCGCGCCGCAGCAAGCCGTCGGGGCACCGTGTTCGGCCACCGCCCGCGCCTGCGTGGACCTGTCCGCCAACAAGGCGTGGCTGATCGCCAACGGCAGGGTCGTCTACGGGCCGGTGCCGATCACGCACGGCCGCCCGGGCTGGCGCACCCCGCCCGGCACGTTCCGGGTGCAGTGGAAGAACCGACACCACCGCAGCCGGACCTTCAACAACGCGCCGATGCCCTACTCGGTGTTCTTCAACGGCGGCATCGCCTTCCACGAGGGCAGCCTGCAGGAGCAGTCGCACGGCTGCATCCACCTGTCCCGCGCCGCGGCGGCGAAGTTCTTCGCGGACCTGAAGGTCGGTGACATCGTCCAGGTCGTGCCCTGACCTTGCGCCGACCCACCCCCGAGGGCCGTTCTCACCGCACCCGATGCGGAGGGAGCGGCCCCTGGTGTTTCCCGCACCCGCCGCAGTGACCGGACGCCCGGTGGGCCACCGCCTCCGCGGGGCGCCGACGCCGCACCGGGGCCGCCGGTGCCGCTCAGCCGGCGTCGCTGGAGTGACCGGGGAACAGGTGGGCCGAGGGGTCCAGGGCCACCGCGATGTTGTTCACCGCGGTCGCCGCCTCGCCGAACCCGGTGGCGATCAGCTTGACCTTGCCCGGATAGGTGGCCACGTCCCCGGCCGCGTACACCCGTTCCCGCGAGGTGCGCATGGTGCTGTCCACGACCACGTGCCGGCGGTCGAGCTCCAGTCCCCAGTGCTCGATCGGGCCGAGATCGGCGATGAAGCCGAGCGCGGCGATCACGGTCTGCGCGGCCAACACCTGCCTGGTCCCGTCGCGCAGGGCGATCTCGACCTTCCGCAGCGCACCGCCGTCCGGCAGCTCACCGTCCCCGCGCAGTTCGGTGACCTCGGCGTCGGTGATGATCGGCACGCCCAGTTCACGCACCTTGCGCACGGTCCCCGGGTGGGCGCGGAAGGTCGACCGGCGGTGCACGATGGTCACCGAACGGGCGACGGGATGCAGGGCGAGTGCCCAGTCGAAGGCGGAGTCACCGCCGCCGACGACGACCACGTCCCGCCCGGCGTGCTCGTCCAGGCGCGGCACGAAGTGCACCAGGCCCCGGCCGAGCCAGCCCCGGCCGGCCGGCAGGGGACGCGGACGGAACTCCCCGATCCCGGCGGTGATCAGCATCGCCCTGGTGAGTACCACCCCTCCGTCGGCCAGCCCCACGCGGAACCACCCGTCGTCGAGGGTGGTCAGCTCCCGGGCCTGCCGCCCCAACAGGTACACCGGCTTGTACTGCCCGGCCTGCTCGACCAGCGCCGCGACCAGGTCCCGTCCTCGCACCGCGGGGAACCCGGCCACGTCGAAGATCATCTTCTCCGGGTACATGGCGGTGATCTGCCCCCCGGGCTCGGGCAGCGCGTCCACCAACGCCACGGTCAGACCCCGGAACCCCGCGTAGTAGGCGGCGTACAGCCCGGTCGGGCCCGCGCCCACGATCAACAGGTCGACCTCCGCGTCCACGGGTGCACCCATGGCCACCGCCCTCTCGCCGCGTCGCCGGGACCCGTCCGGTGCCCCTTTCGCGGCGGCACCGTCCCGGCACCGAGCGTAGGCGGCACCGGAGCTCCTTTCGAGGGCCGAACCCGACGATCTCACCCGCCTGGAGGAGTCGGCACCACCGGTTCTCCAGCAGCCCCCGGGCGTTCCCCGGGCGTCAGATCACCTCCGACGAGAGGTGCTCCACGCCCCGGCTGGGGCCAGACTCGTGTCATGACCGAGCAGCAGTACCGGATCGAACACGACACGATGGGTGAGGTCCGGGTCCCGGCGCACGCGCTGTGGCGCGCCCAGACCCAGCGCGCGGTGGAGAACTTCCCGATCTCGGGACGTGGCCTGGAACGCGCCCAGATCCGGGCGCTCGGCCTGGTGAAGGCGGCCTGCGCCCGGGTCAACGCCAGGCGCGGCGTGCTACCGGCCGACCTGGCCGAGGCGATCGCCGCCACAGCCGACGAGGTGGCCGCCGGACGGCACGACGAGCACTTCCCGGTCGACGTGTTCCAGACCGGATCGGGCACCTCGTCGAACATGAACGCCAACGAGGTGATCGCCACCCTGGCGTCCCGCCGGCTGGGCCGCGACGTGCATCCCAACGACCACGTCAACGCCTCGCAGTCGTCGAACGACGTCTTCCCCACCACCATCCACCTCGCCGCGACCGAGGCGGTGCTGCGTGACGTGCTGCCCGCGCTGGAACACCTGGCCGGGGTGCTGGAGAGTCGGGCCGCGGACTGGGCGGAGGTGGTCAAGGCCGGGCGGACGCACCTGATGGACGCGGTGCCGGTCACCCTCGGGCAGGAGGCCGCGGGGTGGGCGGCGCAGGTCCGGTACGGGGTGGAGCGTCTGCAGAGCTGCCTGCCCCGGCTGGGCGAGTTGCCGATCGGGGGTACCGCGGTGGGCAGCGGCCTGAACACCCCGCCCGGGTTCGGGGCCGACGTGGTCGCGGAACTGGCCTCGGTCACCGGTCTGCCGCTGGTCGAGGCCCGTGACCACTTCGAGGCGCAGGGCGCGCGGGACGGCCTGGTGGAGTGTTCCGGCCAGCTCCGCACGGTCGCGGTGTCCCTCTTCAAGATCGCCAACGATCTCCGCTGGTTGGGTTCGGGGCCGCGCACCGGGCTGGCCGAGCTGCGGCTGCCCGATCTCCAGCCGGGCTCGTCGATCATGCCGGGGAAGGTGAACCCGGTGATCTGCGAGGCGACCATGATGGTGGCGGCGCAGGTGATCGGGAACGACGCGTGCGTGGCGTTCGCCGGCTCGCAGGGCAACTTCGAGCTTAACGTGATGATGCCGGTGATGGCCCGGAACGTGCTGGAGTCCTGTCGGCTGCTGGCCGCCGTGGCCCGGCTGCTGGCGGACCGGGTGCTCACCGGGGCGGAACCGGACGTAGAGCGGTGCCGTGAGTACGCCGAGTCCTCGCCGTCGATCGTCACCCCGCTGAACCGGTACCTGGGGTACGAGGAGGCGGCCGCGGTGGCCAAGCAGGCGCTGGCGGAGCGGCGGGCCGTGCGCGACGTGGTGATCGAACGCGGGCACGTCGACAGCGGCCGGATCACCCTCGACCAGCTCGACGACGCCCTGGACGTGCTGCGGATGGCCCGCGGCCGGGACTGAGCCGAACGCCGTCCCCGCCGAGTGGACCAGGGATAAGCTCAGCTGCGATGGGCGAGAGCTGGTCCACCTACCGAGAACTGCTGCTGCCCGCGGTGGACGGGGTCGCCCGGGGCCGCCGGGGACAGGCCCTGGAGGCCGCCCTTCGGGAGGCCGTCCGGTCCGGCAGACTCCACGCGGGCACCCGACTTCCCTCCACGCGGAGCCTGGCCGCCCAACTCGGCCTCGCCCGGGGCACGGTCACCGCCGTCTACGACCAGCTCGTCGCCGAGGGCTACCTGGTGAGCCGGCGCGGTTCGGGCACGCACGTGGCCACCCGGGCGGTCGGGGAGCCCGCCTCCCGCACCCGGAGCACCGTGGCCCGGCCGTGCTGGCAGTTCGACCTGCGCCCGGGGCTGCCCGCCCTCGCCGCGTTCCCCCGCACGGAGTGGACCGCCGCCAGCCGGGCCGCCCTGGCGCAGCTCCCGGACGCCGAGCTGGGCTACCCGGACCCGGCCGGCCTGCCCGAGCTGCGCGCCGAGATCGCCGGATACCTCGGCCGGGTGCGGGCGGTGCTCGCCGAGGCGGAGGACGTGGTGATCACCTACGGGGTGGCCGAGGCCCTCGCCCTGCTCGCCGACGTGCTGCGCGCCCGGGGACACGAGGAGATCGCCGTCGAGGACCCGGGGCACCCCGGGCAGGGCGAGCTGCTCGCGGCGCACGGGCTGCGGCCCCGGCCCGTCCCGGTCGACGAGCGCGGCCTGCGGGTGGACGAGCTGGTCCGGTCCGGGTGCCGGGCCGTCCTGGTCACCCCGGCCCACCAGTTCCCGCTCGGGGTACCGCTGGACCCACAGCGACGCCGGGAACTGGTGGACTGGGCCCGGGAACGGGACGGGCTGATCATCGAGGACGACTACGACGCCGAGCACCGGTACGACCGCCCGGCGCTGGGGGCGGTGCAGGCCATGGACCCGCAGCGCGTGGCCTACCTGGGCAGCGTGTCCAAGACCCTGGCCCCGGCGCTGCGCCTGGGCTGGGCGGTGCTGCCCGAACCGTGGCGGGAGGCGGTGGTGCAGGCCAAGCGGTTGCACGACATGGGGTGCAGTCCGCTGCCGCAGGCCGCGTTCGTCCACTGGCTGCGCGGCGGGGGCTACGACCGGCACCTGCGCCGCACCCGGGCCGGCAACCGACGGCGCCGGGACGCCCTGTTGGCCGCGCTGGCCGAGCACCGCCCGGCCTGGGAGCCAACCGGTATCGCGGCCGGGCTGCACGTGGTGGTGCGACTGCCGGCCGGTACCGACGACGTCGCGCTGTCGACCCGCCTGGCCGAGCACGGCGTGCACGCCCCCAGCCTGGCCGGGTACGCGCGTGGGGACAACGGCACCCCGTTCCCCGGTCTGGTGCTCGGCTACGCCGCGCTGTCGCCGGACCGGCTGCGCGCCGCCATCGGCCGGATCTCCGAACTCGCCGGCTGACCGCCGAGGGTCCCGGGCGGGCGCCCACGGCCGCCCCGGTCGGGACGGGTGGGCGCACCACCCACGGGCGCCGGGTCAGGCGGCGACCGCCGGCACGACGTCGGCCACCACGCAGGTGACGTTGTCCGGGCCTCCCCCCTCGATGGCCAGGTCGACCAGCCGACGCACCGCCTCCTCGGGTTCGCCGGCGGTGCTCAGCACCTCGCGCAGCGCCGCGGCGGGCACGACGGCGTGCAGTCCGTCGGAGCAGAGCAGGTACCGGTCCCCCGGCCGGGCGTCACGCAGCTGCACGTCCGGCTCGGCGGGCTCGGCGTGCAGGGCCCGGACCAAGAGGGACCGCTGCGGGTGCGAGGCCGCCTCCTCGGGGGAGAGCTTCCCCTCGTCCACCATGGCCTGCACCACGGTGTGGTCGTGGGTGATCTGGAACAGCTCGCCGTCCCGCAGCAGGTAGGCGCGGGAGTCGCCGATGTGCACCAGGGCGAGGCGGGACCCCGACCACACCAGTGCGGTGAGCGTGGTGCCCGAGCCCTCCCGGGCCGGGTCGGCGGTGACGAAGTCGCGCACCGCGGCACCGGCGTTCCGGGCGGCGTCCTCCAGCGCGTTGAGCAGGTCACCCGCCGGGACGGTGGTGTCGAGCGGCCGGAGTGCCCGGATGGCGACCGCACTGGCCAGTTCCTGCCCCGCACCCGCCCCGAAACCGTCGGCCACGGCGAGCAGGCGGGAACCGGCGTAGGCGTAGTCCTGGTTGGACTCGCGGACCAGGCCGCGGTCGGAACGCACCGCGTACCGGATGGTGAGAGCGACGGGCTCGTCGGACATGGTGTCGTCCTTCCTCCCCGAGAAGTGGTCGATGAGGAAGGTGGCCAGGTTCCTCCTGGCCGCGACGTCGGCCTCCACCTGGCTCCAGTACTCGGCCACCGCGCGCCCCACCGCCGACGGTTCGAGCTCGCACACCTGACGGATCCGGGCCAGGGGCATGCCCAGTCGGCGCAGCCAGGCCACGAGCCGGGCCCGCTCGAGCTGGTCCGGGTGATAGAACCGGTAGCCCGACACCGGGTCCACCCTGGCCGGACGCAACAGTCCGAGCTCGTCGTAGAGGCGGAGCGCTTTCGGCGACAGCCGCGACGCCCTGGAGAACATGCCGATCGTCAGCCAGGTCACGTCCGCCCTCCTCACCCCGGGTCCTGTGCCCGGCGGCATCCCGACGTTGCGGCCTGCCCCAGGGTCAAGGTCAAGTACACGGACGTCCCGCCCCCGTGGGTGGCAACCCCGCGGAAATCGTCGCCCCCGTGTGGCAGGGTCCACTCCCGTGGATGTTCCCTCCGGCCGCCTGCCCCGGGGTGGGTGCGGGGACCCGCACGATCCCGGCCAGCAGTCGACACGGCCCGCCGGTGAGGTCGGCACGCAGCTCCTCGGGGTCGGCTGCCGGTCCATCTCGAGGCCTGCCGGGGACCGGGCGGCCACCCCGGCGGAGCCGACGGTGTGGACGACGCGCCCCCGGAGCATCCCACGCGCCGACACCTCCGGCCGACCCGGACACGGGAGCGAGCTGTGACCACCCCACCGACCACACCCCGCGAACTGGCCCGGCTCCGGCTCGTGGCACAACGTCTCGCCCACCCCACCTCGAACGATCCCGCCGAGGTGGTCCGGTGGATGACCGCCCTGCAGGCCCAGGACCACGACGGCGTGCTCACCTCGGTCGCCCTGCGCACCACGGCGGGCACCCGCGAGGCGGTCGAGGCCGCCCTGGAGGACGGCCGGATCGTCAGGTCCTGGCCGATGCGCGGCACCCTGCACCTGGTGGCCGCCGAGGACCTGCCCTGGATGCTGGACCTGCTCACCCCACGCGTGCTGACCCGGGCCGCGGCCCGCCGTGCCCAGCTCGGCATCGACGGGTCGGTGATCGACCGTGCCCGCCGCATCACCGTGGACCTGCTGACGGGCGGCGGCCGGGCACGGCGGAACGACCTGATGACCGCGTGGCGCGAGGGCGGGATCGACACGACGGAACAGCGCGGCTACCACCTGCTGTGGTACCTGGCCCAGACCGGCACCGTGTGCCTCGGACCGGTGCGGGACGGCGAACAGCTGATCGTGTTGGTCGACGAGTGGATCCGGCACCCGCGGCGCCCGGAGCGCACGGAGGCGCTGGGCGAGCTGGCCACGCGCTACTTCCGCAGCCACGGACCCGCCACCGCCAGGGACTTCGCCCGGTGGACGAACCTCCTCGCGGCCGACGTCCGCACCGCGCTGGCCCTCGCCCGTCCGCACCTGGCCCGTCTGGAGCTCGACGGGGTCGAGTACTTCCTGGACCCCCGCACCCCCGAGCTGCTGGACGCCTGCCGGGAGCGGGTGCGCGGGGTCTTCCTGCTCCCCGGGTTCGACGAGTTCGTCCTGGGCTACCAGGACCGCAGTGCCGCCCTGCCCGCCGAGTTCGCCCGGCACGTCGTGCCGGGCGGCAACGGGGTGTTCCGCCCCACGGTCGTCAGCGACGGGCAGGTGGTCGGGACGTGGCGGCGCACCGGCCGGGGTGCACGACGGGAGGTGGTCGCAACTCCGTTCGACGTCTTTCCCGACGGGGTCGCCGAGGCGGTTCCCCGGGTGTACGCCACCCTGCCGTGACCCGGACGGGCGCCCCGCAGGTCGGGGTGGTCCACGATGCCGTCCGCGCGGGTACTGTTGGGGAATCGTGCGATTCCTGGACGGGCACGAGCCCCGCTACGACCTGACCTACAACGACGTCTTCCTGGTTCCGCGCCGCTCGGCGATGGAGTCGCGGTTCGACGTCGACCTGGCCACCAGCGACGGGACCGGCGCGACCATCCCGATCGTGGTGGCGAACATGACCGCGGTGGCCGGCCGGCGTATGGCCGAGACGGTGGCCCGACGGGGTGGCCTGGTGGTGCTGCCCCAGGACGTCGCCCCCGAGGCGGTGGCCGAGATCGTGTCCTGGGTGAAGAGCCGGCACCCAGTGTGGGACACCCCGCTCGTGCTGCACGCGGGGGACGCGGTGGCCGACGCGGTCAACCTGCTGCCCAAGCGTGCCCACGGCGTGGTCGTCGTGATCGACTCGGAGGGCCGCCCGATCGGCACGGTGGACGAGGCGGCGTGCACCGGGGTGGACCGTTTCACCCGGCTCGGCGACGTGATGAACACGGACGTCCTGACGTTGCCCCTGGACACCGAACCGCGCAAGGTGTTCGACGCACTGCAGGGTCGGACCAGCCGCGCCGCCCTCGCCGTGGACGCCGAGGGCCGCCTGGTCGGGATCCTCACCGAGCGCGGGGCGCTGCGCGCCGAGATCTACACCCCCGCCCTGGACCGGCAGGGCCGGCTCCGGGTGGCCGGGGCGATCGGCATCAACGGCGACGTGGCCGCCAAGGCGGCGGCGCTGCTGGAGGCCGGGGTGGACACCCTGGTGGTGGACACCGCACACGGCCACCAGGAGAAGATGATCAACGCGCTGAAGGCGGTGCGCTCGGTGCACCCCGAGGGCTCGGACGTCCCCGTGGTGGCCGGCAACGTGGTCACCGCCGAGGGGGTGCGCGACCTGGTCGAGGCCGGCGCCGACGTGGTCAAGGTGGGTGTGGGCCCTGGCGCGATGTGCACCACCCGGATGATGACCGGGGTGGGTCGGCCGCAGTTCTCCGCGGTGCTAGAGTGCGCCGCGGCGGCCCGGGAACTGGGTCGGCACGTGTGGGCCGACGGCGGGGTGCGGCATCCGCGTGACGTGGCACTGGCGCTGGCCGCCGGTGCTTCGGCGGTGATGATCGGTTCCTGGTTCGCCGGCACCTACGAGTCCCCCGGTGACCTGCTGCGGGACGAGGCCGGGCGCCCGTACAAGGAGTCCTTCGGCATGGCCTCCAAGCGGGCGGTGACCGCACGGACCCGCAGCGACAACGCCTTCGACCGGGCGCGCAAGGCCCTGTTCGAGGAGGGCATCTCCACCTCCCGGATGCGTCTGGACCCGACCGCCCCCGGGGTGGAGGACCTGCTCGACAAGATCTGCTCGGGCGTGCGCTCGGCCTGCACCTACGCCGGGGCGCGGAATCTGGAGGAGTTCCACCGCAACGCGGTGCTCGGCATCCAGTCCTCGGCCGGTTTCGCCGAGGGCGCCCCGCTGCCCGCGGGCTGGTGATCCACACCGAGGAGGGCGTGGCGGCGTGAGACCGTGGGGCCGTACCGGATCGTCCGGTACGGCCCCACGGGACACCGGTTCCGCTCCCGGAGGGCACTAGGGCAGGAAGTCACCCTCCAGCACCTCGGTGACCAACGCCGCGATCGGCGAGCGCTCGGAGCGGGTCAGGGTGATGTGGGCGAACAGCGGATGCCCCTTGAGCTTCTCGATCACCGCCGCGACCCCGTCGTGCCGCCCCACGCGCAGGTTGTCCCGCTGCGCCACGTCGTGGGTGAGCACCACCCGGGACCCGGTGCCGAGCCGGGACAACACGGTCAGCAGCACGTTCCGCTCCAGCGACTGCGCCTCGTCGACGATGACGAACGTGTCGTGCAGCGACCGCCCCCGGATGTGGGTCAGCGGGAGCACCTCCAGCATGCCCCGGTCCAGGACCTCGTCGATGACGTTCTGCCCGACGAGCGCGCCGAGGGTGTCGAAGACCGCCTGGGCCCAGGGCTGCATCTTCTCGTGCTCGGTGCCCGGCAGGTAGCCGAGTTCCTGGCCGCCGACCGCGTAGACCGGCCGGAACACCACGACCTTGCGGTGCTGCCCCCGTTCCAGCACCGCCTCCAACCCGGCGCACAACGCCAGTGCCGACTTCCCGGTGCCCGCCCGGCCGCCGAGCGAGACGATGCCGACCTCGGGGTCCAGCAGCAGGTCGAGCGCGACACGCTGCTCGGCGGAACGCCCGTGCAGTCCGAACGCCTCGCGGTCCCCGCGTACCAGGCGGATCTGCTTGTCCGGGGTGACCCGTCCCAGCGCGCTGCTGCTGCCCGCGAGCAGACGCAACCCGGTGTGACAGGGCAGTTCCAGCACCTCGTCCAGGTCGAAGGCGGTCGGGTCGACCGTGCCGTTGCGGTACAGGGAGTCCACCACGGTGGAGACCACCTGGACGTCGGCCATCCCGGTCCAGCCGGAGGGGGTGACGTCCTGTGCGTGGTACTCGTCGGCGTCCAGCCCCACCGCAGCGGCCTTCACCCGCAACGGCATGTCCTTGGTGACCAGTGTGACCTGCTGGCCCTCGGCCGCCAGGTTGAGCGCGCAGGCCAGGATCCGGGTGTCGTTGCCCTCGGTGCGGAACCCCGGGGGCAGCACCTCCGGATCGCTGTGGTTGAGCTCGACGTGCAGCGTGCCCCCGTTCTCCCCGACGGGAACCGGCGCGTCGAGCCGGCCGTGGCGCATCCGCAGGTCGTCCAGGATGCGCAACGCCTCACGGGCGAACCAGCCGAGCTCGGGGTGGTGACGCTTGCCCTCCAGCTCGCTGATCACCACCAGCGGCAACACGACCTCGTGGTCGGCGAAGCGAGTGATCGCCCACGGATCGGACAGCAGGACCGAGGTGTCGAGTACGAAGCAGCGGGTTCGGGCTGCGCCACCGGCGGTCTCGGCGGTCTGTCCTGCCGTGCCGCAGGAGGAGCTGGACGAGCGGGTGGAGGTCCGCCTGGAAGAGCGCTGTGCTGTCACGGCAACTCCCTCGCGGGCGCGACGCCCACGCCCGCATCTCGGTGGGCCGGGCACTGCCCTGCTGGTTCGCTCGACCGTTCCCGCGGAGCGGGTCAGGCCGGGCGACCCCGGGGGCCGGGCGCCGGCCCCCTCGTGCTCGTCTCCGGTGCGTCGGTCACCGGACCCGCGACAGACACGATCAGGGCCTCCCGTGGCGGGCCGCCTCCGACACGGCCCGCCACTTCGGAAGCTACCTGTGCGCCCTGACAGCGGCAGGCAGCCAGCCAGGTGATTCCCGGCGCCGAGGTGGCGACGCTGCGTGCTCTTGGTCGCCCGGACGGCCGCTTGACTTCCCTGGAGCTTTTTGATGTGTCCTGCGTCACACCTTGCTCCGGCAAGCGCTGGCCTGGGCAAATCCGATCGGCGCTACATCCTCACCCGACTGGATGACCCTGCCGGCGCCGCTTCGGCGGCGACGTGATCTTTCACCCTCGGGTTGGAGCGTTCCTCGACCCGGGCTCCAGGGACGATGGAGCAGCGGTGTCCGCGGCCAGCTCCTCACGCACCACCTCCGGCACCAGTGGCTCGTCCAGCAACCGCTGGTACCGCTCGGCCAACGAGACCCCCGCGGGGCGCGCCGCCAACCAGGCCGACAGCAGCCGGTACCCCTCGACGTAGGTGGTGGTGTAGGCCCGCCAGAGCGGATCGGACAGGAAGCGCAGCATCTGCCGTGCCCGACGCTCGTCGACCAGCAGCCAGCGCTGCAGGTAGGCCGCCACCTCGTCCGGGTCCGCACCGCGGTCGTGCAGCAGCAGTGCCGCGTCCTGCCGTACGGTCAGCAACTTGACCAGCGCCTGTTCCAGGCGTTCGGCGAGCTCGCCCTCCATACGCAGGCCGAGGTCGGCCATGATCTCCGCCGTCCACGGGCCCCAACCGGCACCGACCACCGCGTGCAGCCCGAGGTCGGCCAGGCCCTCGGCCATCAGGCACTGCGGGGTGTTGACCAGGAAGATGGTCTGCTCCTCCTGGGCCTGCACCGTGACCAGTCCGGCCTCCTTGCGGCAGTGCTCGGTGTGGTGGCCCGGGTAGGACTCGTGCGCCACCAGGTGCGGCAGGTTGGACATGCGGTGACCCAGGTCCGCGTTGATCGCCACCCGCGACCGGAAACCGCCCAGGTAGTAGTTGAACCCGCTCCACGGCTTGTCCGAGACGACCTGGTACTCGACGGTCTCCTCGGGAGGCAGCGGGTACTGCTGACGGACCCGGTCACGCAACGCGCTGCTCAGCGCGTGCACCGCCGCCTCCAACCGTTCCGGTGGCACCTGGTCCCGCTTCCGGAAGGCCGCCAGGCGCTCGGCGAGCGGACCTCCACCCGGCAACAGCTGCTCCAGCTCGGCGTGCGCCTGTCGGTACAGGTCGGTGTCCCCCGGCGCGATGTGCACCTGGAAGTAGGCCTCGACCTCCTCGACGAAGGGCACCTGTTCGCCGGCGAGCTTGCGTCCGGAGCACTCGAGTGCGACGAGGTGCGCCTCCAGGAACCGTCGCCGTGGCGCCGACAGGTCGGAGCCGGCGATCTCGGCGCGCAGTGTCCGGGCTCGCGCGGCGAGTGCCCGGGGGTCGGGTGGTGGCTCGTCGCCGACCTGACGCCGCAGGGCGGGGTCGCCGGTGTAGGCGTCGACGAAGCCCTCGATGAGCCGGTCGAACCGCAGCCCGAGCAGCAGGTACTCCCGAACGAGTGTGTCGGCCGCGTGGCCGGTGCCCTGGTGGACCTCCATGGGCAGGAGAGCCTACGACGCGGCGGCGAACCGTCGGTCGACGCAGTGGCCATAGCACAAGGAGTCGGCCTGACTCCAGGCCGAACCCCGCCGCCGAACCAAATACCACCCGAAAAGGTGGCCATCACCCGAACGGCGAAAGCCTGTTAATCACCCTTCGTATTTTCACCCCTGCATCCATAACACGCCAGTGAGAATTGGATTGCTCAATCAACAACTGAGCGTAGGTATCCATGTGGGTTATCACGCCATGGGGTGGCCCGAATTCCGAGAGCGCGCGCCACCCAGTAACTTTGGCCTCGCACAGAAGTCCTGAAGGCAAGGACGAGAGGGATCCGAAGCAGCAGGGACCCATCGTGGTCCCTTTGCCGACGGAGGGAGTTCGACGTGCTCAAGAAGGTTCGCGCGGCCGGCCTGATCGCCGCCGCTGCCGGGGCGATGATGATGGCGGGCGGTCCGCTGGCCTACGCGGGCAGCCACCCGGACGAGGTCAACATCTGGTCCAACGAGGAAGACAACGACTGGAACGGCGCCATCAACCTCCTGAACAGCAACAACATCCAGGTGCCGATCGGCGTCTGCGGCAACGACATCAACGCCGTGCTCGGCATCAACCTGCCGATCGCCTCGCCCGACGTCGTGGGCAACTGCTCCAGCGCCAGCGTCGTCGTGGATGACTGAGCACGGCCCACGTGACGCGCGCCTAGGCAGAACGACGCCGAAAAGCCGGATCGCCGATCCGGCTTTTTGGCATGCCTGCGGTCACCCTCCCGGCCGAGAAATATCGCACGATAGTGTGATCGACAGAAGTTCTCTCTTCTCCCGTCCGACAAGTAATGTGACGACTGCCGAACGACCTCGACCCCGAACCGGGTGCGACATCCGACCGGGACTTCCGTTCGGCCTTGGACGGGAATCCACGAGTTCTGTGGGTTCGAGTAACAGTCGAAGGAGACGAACGTGCTGAAGAAGGCGCGCGCCGCCGGCCTCCTCGCCGCTGCTGCCGGCACCATCATGCTGATGGGCGGGACCGCCTACGCCACCAGCGGGCACGGGGACCACAACGAGGTCAACTCGTGGACCAACGAGGAAGACAACGACTGGAACGGCGCCATCAACATCCTGAACGACAACAACATCCAGATCCCGATCGGCATCTGCGGTAACGACATCAACATCCTGGGCATCAACCTGCCGATCGCCTCGCCCGACGTCGTGGGCAACTGCTCCAGCGCCACCGCCATCGAGAACGACTGAACGCAGGCAGTGGTATCGCCCGGGAGCCGGGCGCCGAGAAGCCGGATCAAAGATCCGGCTTCTCGGCATGCTCGGAATTTTTTCCACTCCCGGAAAGATCGCACGATAGTGTGATCATGACAAGTTCTCACCGGAGCCGTTCGGTAAGTAATCTTGCTCCTGCCGAACAGCCCAGGCCCCTACTCCGGAGAGGATGAGGGGATTCCGTTCGGCCTCAGACGGGTCAATGCACGAACCCTTGGGCTCGAGCAACAGTCGAAGGAGAAGAACGTGCTGAAGAAGGCACGTAGTGCCGGCTTCCTTGCCGCGACCGCCAGCGCCCTCGTGCTGATGGGCGGGACCGCCTACGCCACCTGCGGGCACGACGACGGGCACCACGGGGACAGGAACGAGGTCAACTCGTGGACCACTCAGGAAGACAATGAGTGGAACGGCTCCGTCAACGTTGCCAACGACAACAACATCCAGGTTCCGGTCGGTGTCTGTGGCAACACCATCAACGCCCTGATCGGTATCAACCTGCCGATCCTGTCGCCGACCGTGGTGGGCAACTGCTCCAACGCCACCGCCATCGAGAACGACTGAGCCATCACTCCGTGCGATGTTCGCCGTGTGCGACAGCATCACGGCGACGGATCCCTCGCCCTTTCCGTTCTGCACGACGGAAGATCGCACGATGGTGTGGTCAGTACGGCTTCTCGTACACCACACCCCGTCAGTAATGTGAAATATGGCCGGTGCCGAACAACTCCGTATCCGAAACGGACACGAGAGCAACCATTCCGTTCGGCATTCGGGTTGGAAATCCACGAACCCCGTGGGTTCGAGCAGGAATCAAAGGAGACTAACGTGCTGAAGAAGGCGCGCGCCGCCGGCCTCCTCGCCGCTGCTGCCGGCACCATCATGATGATGGGCGGGACCGCCTACGCCACCGACCACAACGAGATCAACCACTTCAGCAACACCGAGGACAACGAGTGGAACGGCTCGGTGAACCTCGTGAACGACAACAACATCCAGATCCCGGTCGGCGTCTGCGGTAACGACATCAACGCCCTGATCGGCGTCAACGTGCCGCTCCTGTCCCCGAACGTGGTGGGCAACTGCTCCAGCGGCACCGCCATCGAGAACGACTGACGACATCTCCGCACGTCACCTTCCGGGGCGCCGGGCCTGGCCCGGCGCCCTTCGGTGTGCTCAGGAACCGAACCGACGGTGCCGGGCGGAGTAGTCCCGCAACGCCCGCAGAAAGTCGATCTTGCGGAAGGCAGGCCAGTAGGCCTCGCAGAACCAGAACTCCGAATGGGCGGACTGCCACAGCAGGAAGCCGCCGAGCCGCTGCTCCCCCGATGTCCGGATCACCAGGTCCGGGTCCGGCTGGCCGGAGGTGTACAGATGCTCGGCAATGTGGTCGACGTCGATCACCTCGGCCAGTTCCTCGATCGAGGTACCCGCCTCGGCGTGCTTCTGCAGCAACTTGCGCACCGCGTCGGCGATTTCCTGCCGTCCGCCGTATCCCACCGCGACGTTGACCTGCATGCCGTCACGGCCCCTGGTGCGCTCCGCGGCGGCGGACAACCTTTCCTTGACCTCGGGAGGCAGCAGGTCGAGTGTGCCCACCACCCGCAACTGCCACGGGTTGCTCGGCTCGGCCAGCTGGTCGACCACATCGGTGATGATCTCCAGCAACGGCTCCAGTTCCTCCGGCGGCCGCTTGAGATTGTCCGTGCTGAGCAACCAGAGCGTCACGACCTCCACGTTCGTCTCGCGGCACCACTCCAGCAGATGCGCAATCCGTTGCGCACCAACCCGGTGGCCCTGACTGACGTCGGTGAAACCCGCCTCCCGGGCCCACCTGCGATTCCCGTCGAGGATCACACCGACGTGCCTCGGTCGCTGCGCACCCTCCAGCTGACGACGCAACCGCCGCTCATAGAAGCCGTAGACAAGCTCGCGGATACGTGCACGGACACCCACGGGGGGAGAGTACGCCGAACGCATTCGGTGACATCGGGGACACTCACTCCGTGCACCAGCGTGACCACTCGACCGACATTTCCTGCACTTCCGAGCTCATCGATCACTCCGACGAGTTACTCCGTCGGATCGTGACCACTATGCGTAGCGTCGCGGTGGTCGGGGTGAGCGACCGCCCGGAACGCCCCAGCCACCAGGTGGCGCGCTACCTGCTGGATCACGGGGTGGAGGTGTTTCCGGTCAATCCCCGGCTGGGGTACTGGCTGGGGCGCCCCGTCCACCCCTCGCTGGCCGAGCTGCCCGGTCCGGTCGACGTCGTCGACGTGTTCCGCCGACCCGAGGCGGTTCCCGACGTGGCCCGGCAGGCGGTGGCACTGCGCTGCAAGGTGCTGTGGTTGCAGCTGGGCGTGACCAGCGCCGAAGGCCGCCGGATCGCCGTCGAGGGCGGACTGGAGGTGGTCGAGGACCGCTGTCTGAAGGTGGAGCACCTGCTACTGGCCCGCTGACCGCCCGGCGCCGTGCCACGCCTGCCCCGGCCTCCTCCGCTCGAGGGAAAACACCTGCGATCACCCCCACACGTCGGGCGATCACAACCTACGGGACCGTAACCTCGACGTCGTGATCGTGTCCGCTCCTTCCGCAGGGCAGCCGGCTTCCCCCCTCCCCGGGCTCCCCCCGAAGCCGCGCCTGCGTGGATGGATTCACTTCTGGTCGTTCCCGGTGGCCGTCGTGGCCGGCGCCGTCCTGATCTCCCTGTCCTGGATCACCGCGTCCGGCAGGGTCGCCGCCGCAACCGCGGTCTACTCGGTGACGGTGTGCGCCCTGTTCGGCGTGAGCGCCCTCTACCACCGGCGGAACTGGGCCAACATGGCCGCCTACACCTGGATGCGGCGGCTGGACCACTCGATGATCTTCCTGTTCATCGCCGGCACGTACACCCCGTTCGCCCTGCTGGCGATGGAACCGGAGACCGGCACGAGGGTGCTGGCCGTGGTCTGGGGTGGTGCGCTGGCCGGAGTGACACTCAAGATGGCCTGGCCGAGCGCGCCCCGCTGGCTCGGCGTGCCCATCTACGTGGCCCTGGGCTGGGTCGCGGTGTTCGTCCTTCCCGAGCTCCTGCACAACGCCGGCCCGGTCGTCCTCGGGCTGCTGCTGGCCGGCGGAATCCTGTACACGCTCGGCGGGGTGTTCTACGCGCTCCGGTGGCCCAACCCCTGGCCCCGGGTGTTCGGGTTCCACGAGTTCTTCCACACGGCCACCGTGCTCGCCGCGCTGTGCCACCACGTCGCCGTCTGGCTCGTGCTCTACCGCTGATCCGGACAGCTCCGCCGCCTGACCCGGTGGGCCGGGTGTCCCCGGGCGTGGGCACCCGACCCCGTTCGATCCGTCACAGACCGGGCCCCTTGGCCCGGAGCTCGTCCACCTTGGCCATGGCCTCCCGCAACTCGGTCAGCCACTCCTCGGCGTGCTGCCCCACCAGACGCACGGTCCAGGCGAGCGCCTCGGACCGGGAACGGGCCACACCGGCGTCGACCAGGGTGTCCAACACCATGCGCTCCGGCTGGCGCAGCCTGGTCATCACCGGCACCGACAACGTGGTGAACAACTGGCGGGTCTCGCCCAGCCGAGCACCCCAGGCCACCTTCCGCCCGTAGCGGTACTCCGCCTCCTGGGCGATCTCGATCCGCTCCTCACGGGTCTGCTCCCGGAACCGGGCGATCCGGCCCGCCTCCGCCGCCGCGCGTCGGGCTCGACCCGCCTCGTCGTCGCCGAACTCCTCCTCCAGCGGGGGCAGCTCGCCGACCACCACGATCTCCTCGCGGTCCACCGTCACCTCGGGAGCCCCGACGAACCAGTCGTCCGGCAGCCGACCGGCGAACCACGCCGCCGCGTCCTCCGCCGGAGGCAGGTCGGGCTGCCGCCTGCCCGGTCCACCGAAACCCTGGCCCCCGCCGCGGCCCCGTCGCCCCCAGCCACGGTGGGGGAAGGTCCGCCGGGAACCGAAGAACTCCTCGTCCATCTCCGCCTCCTCCGCAGTACTGATTACATAATTACACCGCTACAGAGATGGAGCGAGGTTGCTCGCCACCGGTGAGCACCGGGGCGGTCGTACGGCTCGGAGAACGTGCCGGCCCGACAGGAACACGGGCCGGACGGCACGAAACCATCCGGCCCGACACGGAAACGAGACCCGGCGCTACCCGGCCAGCTCCCGGACCAGCTCCTCCACCGTCACCACCGGTCGACGGCACACGTAACCGCGGCACACGTACACCGCCGACGAGCCGTCCACCAGCGGACGACCGGCCAACAGCGGCAACCCGACCGCGTCCGGCTCCCCCGCCACCACGACCGCGCCCCCGGGCGCGTGGCGCCGGGCCACCGCCGCCAGCTCGACCCGTCGGGGGTCACCGGCCGGCCCGACCACGGCCGCCTGGACCGGTCCGTGCTGCACCGCCTCGGCCACGGTCAGCCAGTGCCCGGCGAACCGGGGCACGCGCACCGCGAGCAGCCCGGCTCGCGCCAACGCGCGCTCCGCCACCTCGCGGTAGCGGACCGCCCGCTCCGGGCCGGCCAGCGCCGCGGCGGTGAGCAACGCCCCGGTGACGGCGGAGGAGCCACACGGACTCGCGTTGTCCGACGGGTCGGACGGCCGCCGCACCAACGCCTCCGCGTCATCGGCGGTGTCGAAGAAGGCCCCGGGAGCCTGCGGATCGGCGAAGTGGTCCAGCGCGGTGTCCAACACCTGGCAGGCCACCTCCAGCCACCGTCCGTCCGCCGTCACCTGGTGCACCGTCAGCAGACCCTCGGCCAGGCAACCGTGGTCCTCCAGCACGCCGGCCGCGGTGCCCACCACACCGTCCCGCGAGCTGCGGCGCAGCCGACCGTCCACCAGGTGCACCCGCACCAGCAGCTCGGCCGCCTCCACCGCGACCCGGACCCACTCCGGCCGGTCGAACGCCACACCGGCCTCGGCCAACGCGGTGATCGCCAGCCCGTTCCAGGCGGTCACCACCTTGTCGTCCCGGGGTGGCTGGGGACGCCGCAGCCGCGCCTCCAGCAGCGCACCACGCACCCGGGCCCACCGCTCCGGGTCGTCGGGGTCGGAACGCAGCTGCAGCGTGGACCTGCCGTCCTCGAACGTCCCCTCCGCGGTGACGCCGAGGAGAGCGGCCGCCCACCGCCCGTCCTCGGGCCCCAACACCTCCGTCAACTCGGCCGGGGTCCACACGTAGGTGAGCCCCTCCACGCCGTCGGTGTCGGCGTCCAGCGAGGCCGCGAACCCGCCCTCCGGGGTGCGCAGGTCCCGCACCAGGAACTCCGCGGTCTCCTCGGCGATCCGGCGGGCCAGCGGCGAACCGGTGCGCCGCGCCAGGTGGGCGTACACCCGGAGCAGCAGCGCGTTGTCGTAGAGCATCTTCTCGAAGTGCGGCACCACCCAGGCGGCGTCCACGCTGTACCGGGCGAAACCGCCGGCGAGCTGGTCGTACATGCCGCCCCGGGCCATCGCCGCGCAGGTGGCCTCCACCATCGACAGCGCCTGCTCCGACCCGGTGCGCTCATGGTGGCGCAGCAGGAACTCCAGCACCATCGACGGCGGGAACTTCGGCGCCGACCCGAACCCACCGTGGGTGGTGTCGAACTCCACGCCCAGCCGGGACACCGCGGAGTGCAACACCTCGGCGTCCACCGTGGCCTCGGGCAACGGGCGGCTCTGCCCGGCCAGCTGCTCCACCACCCGACGTGCCGCCTGACGCACCTCCGTTCCCCGCTCCTGCCACGCGTCCCGCACCGCGAGCAGCACCTGCAGGAACGAGGGCAGGCCGTGTCGGGCCTGCCGCGGGTAGTAGGTCCCGCAGTGGAACGGCTCCCCGTCGGGGGTGAGGAAACAGGTCATCGGCCAGCCACCCTGGCCCGTCATGGCCTGCGTGGCCTCCATGTAGACCGCGTCCACGTCCGGTCGCTCCTCCCGGTCGACCTTGACGTTGACGAAGTACGTGTTCATGAACCGGGCGATGTCGGGGTCCTCGAAGGACTCGTGCGCCATGACGTGGCACCAGTGGCAGGCGGCGTAACCGACCGACAGCAGCACCGGAACGTTCCGCCGGCGCGCCTCCTCGAACGCCTCCGGGCCCCACGGCCACCAGTCAACCGGGTTGTCGGCGTGCTGCAGCAGGTAGGGGCTGGTGGAGTGGGCGAGTCGGTTGGCCATGCCCCCAGCCTTCCAGCAGCGGACACCTCGTGCATCCGCCTCGAGTGATCCGGCGCCCCGGCGGTGCACCACGACCGCGGAGGGGTCAGACTGACGTGCCGTGCCGGAGATCGAGCTGCGTGTACCGGATCGTTCGCTGATCGTGCTGGTCGGGGCCACCGGCTCCGGCAAGACCACCTTCGCCCGCACCCACTTCCGGCCGTCCCAGGTGCTCTCCAGCGATCAGCTCCGGGCGGCGGTCTCCGACGACGAGAACAACCAGGCGGCCACCGCCGACGCCTTCGAGGTGCTGCACCTGATCGCGGACCGCAGGCTGGCCCGGGCCCGGCTGACCGTGGTGGATGCGACCAACGTGCTGCGCCGGGCACGCGAGCCGCTGCTGCGGCTGGCCAAGACGCACAACCTGCCCGCGGTCGCCGTCGTGCTCGACCTGCCCGAGGAGCTGCTGGTGCGCCGCGCCCACGAACGGACCGACCGCAGGTTCGGCGACGACGCGGTGCAGGTGGTCCGCCAGCAGCGGGCCCACCTGCACGCCGGCCTGGCCGGCCTGGAACGGGAGGGCTTCCGGCAGGTGTACGTGCTCCGCACCCCCGAGGAGATCGACGCCGCGGTGGTCCGCCCGGAACCGCTGCCCGTCGATCGCCGGTGGGACACCGGGCCGTTCGACGTGATCGGGGACGTGCACGGCTGCCGCGCCGAGCTGGTGGAGCTGCTGCAGCTGCTGGGCTGGCAGGTGGAACCGGACCCGGACGGCCGCCCGGTCTGCGCCCGGCACCCGCAGGGGCGCACCGCGGTGTTCGTGGGCGACCTGGTGGACCGCGGACCCGACACCCCCGGGGTGCTGCGACTGGTGATGGGCATGGTGGAGGCCGGCACCGCGCTGGCGGTGTGCGGCAACCACGACGACCGGCTGGCCCGGGCGCTGCGTGGGCGGAACGTGAAACGGGCCCACGGCCTGGCCGCCTCCCTGGAGCAGCTCGCACAGGAGCCGCCGGAGTTCCGGGCCCGGGTGGAACGCTTCTGCTCCGGCCTGGTGTCGCACTACGTGCTCGACCGGGGCCGCCTGGTGGTGGCGCACGCCGGCCTGCCCGAGGACCTGCACGGCCGGGACTCCCGCCGGGTGCGCAGCTTCGCCCTGTACGGGGCGACGACCGGTGAGGTGGACGAGTACGGGTTCCCGGTCCGCCTGCACTGGGAGAACGACTACCGGGGACAGGCCACGGTCCTCTACGGGCACACCCCCACGCCCGAGCCGCAGTGGGTGAACCGAACGCTGTGTCTGGACACCGGATGTGTGTTCGGCGGTCGGCTCACCGCACTGCGCTATCCCGAACGGGAGATGGTCTCGGTCCCGGCACACGCCGTGTGGCACGAACATCCCCGGTTCCGGTCCGCCGCGCCCTGAGCGCAGGCGGACCGGGCGTGGCCCCGGTTACTTCCCCTTCTCCTCGGGGTCCTCCCCCGGACGGGCCTTCTCGGCCGGGGTGTCGAAACTCGCCGGCACCCGCCGCAGGTGCTTGTTCATCGAGCGGACCAGGAAGCCCACCGCGACGAAGAACAGCACCAGCAGCAGCAGACCCATCGGCGAGGACTTGCCGAAGTCCTCGCCGCGGCCGCCCGGCTCCCCTGGGTTCTGGGCCTGGACGATCACCAGTGCCACGGTCTGCCCGGGGTCGACCGCGGGTCCGAGCAGGTAGCCGTTCATGCGCTGTACACCTTCTCCCGTACGCCGGCGAACAGGTCGTCCTCCGGCAACGTCGTGTCCACGAGGGTGCGCGCCAGCTCGTAGTCCTCGGTGGGCCAGACCTCGCGCTCCAGGTCCCGGGGCACGGCGAACCAACGGCTGTCCGGGTCGATCTGGGTCTTGTGCGCCAGGAGCGCCCTGTCCCGGACGTCGAAGTAGTCCGCGCACTCCACGCGGGTGGTCACCCGGTCGATGACGTCGGGCCGGTCCGAGTCCCAGCGCTTCAGCCACTCCTCGTAGGGCGACTCCAGGTTACGCGCCAGCAGTGCCTCGTGGAAGGCGGTGATCTTGGCCCGGGAGAAGCCGTGCGAGTAGTACAGCTTGAGCGGCTGCCACGGCTCCCCCGCGTCCGGGAAACGCTCCGGGTCACCGGCGGCCTCGAACGCGGCCACGGACACCTCGTGGCAGCGGATGTGGTCCGGGTGCGGATAACCGCCGTTCTCGTCGTAGGTGACCATCACGTGCGGGCGGAACTCGCGCACCACGCGGACCAGCGCCTCGGTCGACACCTCCAGCGGCACCAGGGCGAAGCACCCCTCGGGCAGCGGCGGCAACGGGTCGCCCTCCGGCAGACCGGAGTCGACGAAGCCGAGCCAGCGGTGCTGCACCCCGAGGATCTCGGCCGCCCGTGCCATCTCCTCACGCCGGATGGCGGGCAGGTTCGCCGCCACCTCGGGACTCTCCATCTTCGGGTTGAGGATGCTGCCGCGCTCCCCTCCCGTACAGGTGACCACCATCACCTCGTGGCCTTCGGCGACATAGCGGGCAGTGGTGGCCGCACCCTTGCTGGACTCGTCGTCGGGGTGGGCGTGCACCGTCATCAGACGCAGCTTCTCGGCCATCGGCGACCGGTGTCCCTCCTCTCCCGTGCGGTCGCCCCGGAGCACGCAGCGGAGCGGCACGGGAGATACTCGTCAGGTACTCGACTCGACAGACGTCTCCCCATTCTCCCTGCTGGGGTGACGCTTCCGCCGGGAGGTCCTCGCCACTCGTGAGCAGTACCCCTCCGGTCCCCCCGTCGGACCGCTACGGCTCCCGTGCCCGACGTCCGGCGCCGCGCTGGGTGTACGCCGCCCTCCTCGCCGTGGTCGTCGTGGCCTGCACGGCCCTCGCCGTGGTCAGTTTCACCAACCTGGGCAACCCGCCGATCGAGGGACGCCAGGTGGCGTTCGACGTGCTGGACGACAGTTCGGTGCGGATCTCCTTCGAGGTGGCGCGGGACCAGCCGGAACGTCCGGGGGTGTGCATCGTGCGCAGCCGTTCCCGGGACGGCGACGAGACGGGGCGACGGGAGGTCCTGGTGCCGCCGGGCCAGGAGCGCACGGTGGTGGTGACCACCGTGCTGCGCACCTCGAAACGACCGGTGACGGGGGAGGTGTTCGGCTGCTCCTACCAGGTTCCGGCATACTTGTCGAGCCAGTTGCGGCCAGACAGGTGAACCATAGTGGGCGAGCGGACTGTCCTTGATTTTTTCGACGACAGCCCGTTGTAAACGTGTTACCCTCGGCCCCAGCACGGCCTCGCTCGAGGCCGTGTTTTTCCGTTCCGGGCCACGGCCCGGGAGATCCCTTGTCCGTGCTTGCGGACTTGGAACAGACAAGGAGTGGTGACCGTGAGCGAGACCCAGGTGACCTGGCTGACCCAGGAGGCTTACGACCGGCTCAAGGCAGAGCTGGACGAGCTGATCGCCAACCGCCCGGTCATCGCCGCGGAGATCAACGCCCGCCGCGAGGAGGGTGACCTCCGGGAGAACGGCGGTTACCACGCGGCCCGGGAGGAGCAGGGCAGGCAGGAAGCCCGGATCCGCCAGCTCCAGGAGCTGCTGCGCACGGCCAAGGTGGGCGAGGCTCCCACCGAGTCCGGCGTCGCCCAGCCCGGCACCGTGGTCACGATTCGCTTCGATGACGACGAGACCGAGACCTTCCTCCTGGCCACTCGCGAGGAAGGAGCGTACGGCGACATGGAGGTCTACTCGCCGAACTCCCCCCTGGGCCGGGCCCTGCTCGGCGCCAAGGAGGGGGAGACCCGCGAGTACGAGACCCCCAGTGGCGCGCGTATGAAGGTCACCCTGCTCAAGGCCGAGCCCTACCGCGGCTGAACCAGCCTGGTGAACGGCGCTCCCCGCGGAGGACGAGGGGAGCGCCGTTCTCCTGTCCGGACCCGATCACGTGGTGAGTCGCTCCAGCAGCGGCCGCACCCGCGGCGGGATCGGCGTGGACAACGCGATCGCGGTGGAGGTGCGGACCACCCCCTCCACGTCCACCACCTCGTCGATCACCCGTTGCAGGTCCGCGTTCGAACGGGCCACCATGCGGACCAACAGGTCGCCCTGCCCGGTGGTGGCGTGCACCTCGCACACCTCGTCGATGGCCGCCAGTCGTTCCGCCACCTCGGCCCGACGCCCCTGCGCGATCTCCAGCACGGCGAAGGCGGTCAGCCCGTAGCCCATGGCGGCCAGGTCCAGTTCGGGTGGGAAGCCGCGCAGCACCCCCCGTCGCACCAGCCGGTCCATCCGGGCCTGCACGGTCCCCCTGGCCACGCCGAGACGGCGCGAGCACTCCAGGATGCCCAACCGCGGTTCGTCGGTCAGCAACAGCAACAGCCGGGCGTCCAGCTCGTCCAGTGGCTCGGTGCCCCGTCCCTCCCCCCGGCTCGATCCACCCGAGGAGTTCCCACCACCGTCACCCCTGTCGGTCGCACCACTGAGTCCCACGCCACACCTCCTGGTCAGTCTGACCAACTTGTCCGGACGTAACGCTGTCTCACTGGACATTCTGACCAGAAAAACAAGCAGCTCTTGCCCAGACTGCCCTGTCACCACATGCTGCGGAGGAACCGACACGGCCAACTGCAACAGCACGACGGCCGCGAAACCTTGGTGGGAGGGCACACCATGACTGAGACCGTGAACCGCACCGACACCGAGGCTGGCATCGACGACGTCAGTTTCGAGCAGCTCAAGCAGCTGGTCGGTCTGGTCGACTACGACGAGTCGAAGGACCCGTTCCCGGTCAAGGCGATGGACGCGGTGGTGTTCGTCGTCGGCAACGCCACCCAGACGGCCCTGTTCTACCAGTGGGCCTTCGGTATGGAGCAGATTGCCTACTCCGGCCCGGAGAACGGCAACCGCGACCACAAGGCCTACGTGCTCAAGTCCGGCTCGGCCCGGTTCGTGATCAAGGGCGGCGTGGACCCGAAGAGCCCGCTGCTGGACCACCACCGCCGGCACGGTGACGGCGTCGTCGACCTGGCGCTGGAGGTCCGCGACGTCGACAAGTGCATCGAGCACGCCCGCGCCCAGGGCGCCACCGTCCTGGAGGAGCCGCACGACGTCTCCGACGAGTACGGCACCGTGCGCCTGGCCGCCATCGCGGCCTACGGCGAGACCCGGCACACCCTGATCGACCGTTCCCGCTACAACGGTCCGTACCTGCCCGGCTACGTGCCGCAGAAGGGCTCCTACACCAAGCCGGCCGGTGCGCCGAAGCGCCTGTTCCAGGCCATCGACCACTGCGTGGGCAACGTCGAGCTCGGCAAGATGGACTACTGGGTCCAGTTCTACAACCGCGTGATGGGCTTCGTGAACATGGCGGAGTTCATCGGCGACGACATCGCCACCGAGTACTCGGCCCTGATGAGCAAGGGGGTGGCCAACGGCAACCACCGGGTGAAGTTCCCGCTCAACGAGCCCGCCGTCGGCAAACGCAAGTCGCAGATCGACGAGTTCCTCGAGTACTACGGCGGTCCGGGCGTCCAGCACGTCGCGCTGGCCACCAATGACAT
>DATCJU010000139.1:0-7653 GCA_036562635.1 Pseudonocardiaceae bacterium | reverse complement strand
GAAGTGGCCGCGGAAGCCGAGCATGTGCGCCCACTCCGCCAGCCGCAGCCCGGCCATCTCGGGCAGAGCGCCTAGGTGCAGGCAGGCGGCGATAAGACGCCGGGCGTGGTCGCTGACCGGCAGGGCGTCTAGGTCGTCGGTGGGGCGGATGCGCCGGTCGAGGGTGCCGGTGCATTCGGCGGCTTTGGTGGCGTATTTGGCGATGTAGCCGGCCACCGCGGTATCGGTCAGCTCACCCGTGGTGGTGATGGGGCGGATATCGAGCTGATCACCCCAGGCCAGCACCCGCGCGGGGATGCTTTCGGTTGCGGGTGTGGTGACGGTGACCGCCCGCACCGCCTGTTCCACCGCTTCGGCGAGGGCTTCGTAGGTGGCCCAGCCGGGCGGGGTGGTGGCTGGGCCACCGGGTCCGTCCAGGCGGATGATGGCGTGGAAGTGGACCGTGCCGCGCCGCTGGTATTCGGCCACCTTGGCGAACGACACCGTGAGCACCTCGCCCAGCGCCGCGACGGTCGTTCCTGCGGTTTTGGCCAGGCGCCGCCGGAGAGCGAGGGTGAAGCGCCGCCACAGCTCAGGGGCGAGGGCGTTGAACAGGACGGTGCCGTGGTGGTCGTAGCAGTCCGGGCACAACGGCTCCCCCAAGCGCGGATCGTCGGGAGCGTGCCGGGCGGTGCAGGACAAGGACCGCCCGTGCGGGCACGTCGTGGTGTTGCGGCGAGGGCGGCAGGGCCGCACGTTGCCGCCGGGGGTTGTGCGGCGGGCATGGACGGGGCCGAAGGAAGGTGCGGTGAGGGTGACGAAGGCGGCCGGGTGCGCCGCCACCGTGGCAGGGACGCCTTTGCCGCCGACCAGTCCGGCTTTGACGAGGTGGTAGGTGTCGGCCCGATAGACCTCGGCGCAGGCCGGGCAGCGGGAGGCCCGGCGGGTCTTGCAGGCCACCCGCAGGGTTCCGCCGGGTTCGCTGGTGGTGGTGTAGCGGTGGAGCAGTTCACCGGTTGCCGGGTCGAGGTAATCCACCCGGCCCTTGAGATGAATCGGCTGCAGGCACCCGCCCAGCGCACGGGTCCGAGCCGCCCACCTGTGGAAGTCCGGGCGGGCCATCTTGGCCGCCATGTCCCGGGCGGCCAGCGGAGTCACCAGTGACGAGGCAGGGCGAGGCACGAAGGCGGGACCTTTCCTTTGTCCGGTTTGCAGCAGGCGAAGGGGAACGGCCCCGGCGCGGCCATCCGCGCCGGGAGCAGCCGGTTCGACGGGCGGGGTTAGAGGGCGGAGGCGAAGGCCGCAAGCGCGTCGGCCAGGGCGGCCAGGCCGCCGCCGAGCGCGGTCACGGTCTCGACAGCGGCGGAGGGGTGACGCAGCACGTAGAGGGCCAGCACCAGCCAGAAGGTCCAAAAGAGGCAGCGACGGACGAACACGGGACGGCTCCCTTCAGACGAGGAGAAGGAGGGCAGGAGTGTGGGGTTAGGCGGGGTGGTTGCGGATGTGGCGCAGCAGGTCAGAGGCCAGCCGGTTCGACACCCCCAGCCGGGCCCGCAGCGCATCACGGGTGATGGGGCGGCCGTGCTTGGCCTGATGCTCGGCGGCCACCTGGCGGGCGAACTCCACCAACGGCTCTGCCAGACCAGGCCGACCATCCCCGTCCGACCGGGGCGGGGAGGCCGAGCCGGAACGACCGGCCCCGCCCTGGGACGAGCAGGCCGATGCGGAGATCGGGAGCGGGATGGTGGTCTGCCCGTCCTGCACCGAGGACGGGGACGGGTCAGGGGCGGGCAGCTCAGGACGAGCCCCGTCCCCCGCACTCGCCACCTTTGCGGGTGAGGAGGACGGAGAGGACGACCGGACCACCGGGGACGGGGACGAGGAGGCCAGGTCGGGACGGCCGAAGGACGGCGGGACGGCCGGTTCCGTCGAGGACGAACCGGATTCCTCACCGCTGCCGGGCCGGGTGGTGGCGCGGCGTTCGAGCATGGAGACCGCGACCAGGAAGGCGGCGGCGGGGGTTCCGGCGGTCACCCACCCCCACACGGTCGGCTCTGCTTGGGCGAGGTTGGCGGCGAGGGACAGGAGGATGCCGCCGGCCAGCACGCAGGTTGGCCACGACAGCCGTGCCGTGGGCCGCTGGGTGCGTTTGTCACGCTGCCGTTCCCGGGCCGCCATCACACACGTCAGATCGATGCACACGGCGACGGCCCAGGCCATCCACCCGTCTTGGCCGTGCTCGCGGGCGGTGTCGTGGATGTGAGTGAACGACCCGGCCGCGGCGATCACCGCGAGGATCACCACCGGGCCGGTATCGGCCAGGGCGAGCAGGAGGCGCCGCATCACGCCGCCCTCTCCCCGCACACCTTGGCCAGCAGCGCGGCCAGCTCCCGATCGCACTCGTGGGCGTCGGCCCAGCCGTAGGCCTGTGTGGCCGAGGTGGTGGTGAAGGTCTCGGCGCACCGGCGGCACGAGGCCAGGTGCAGGCCGCGGATGCCGTCCCACTCCACCACCGGCCCCACCAGGACGAGGACGGACCGCCGGGACGAGCAGGACGAGGACGGACGGGACGAGGGAGAAGAGACGGGGGCGGGACGGGGACGAGCGGCCGGACGGGCCGGATGTCCGGGGTGCAGGGTGGTCACTTCACCGGTTGGAGACATGGGCAGGCTCCACACGTTGGTTTCGGGCATGGGTGGGCTAGGGACCTGGCGTGAGGGAGGGCTCACGCCAACCCGCGGGGAGAAAAGAGCGAGGAGGAAGGGGGAGGCGGCCGGGGTTATGCGACGGCCGGGCGGACGGCTGGGAGGCTGCTGGTCAGGTCGGCCCACGATGGGGTGAGGTGGGCGTAGGTGTGGGCGGCGTGTTCGGCCTCGTGCTCGGGCACGTACACCGATCGGGCGCGATGCCAGGTGCCGTCCTGGCCGGCGACGATGCACACCCCCGGCATCTGGGCGGGGATGGTCCGGGCGGCGTCCAGGGCGGCGGGGTCGAGGTCGCCGAGGGTCATGGTGGCGGTTTCCGGGTCGTTGACCCGGTGACAGATGCGCCCGGAGAGCTGGGAGCGCAGCGCGGTGACTCCCGGGCCGAGGTCGGAGCCGATGCGCTGACCACAGATCACCAGGTGGACGGCGAAGGCCCGCCCGAGCTGGGCCAGGCGCAGCAGGGCTGTGCCGGTCTTGGCCACCTGGTCTTTCTCGGCCCGGTCGGCCATGAGGAACAGCTCGGCCACCTCATCCACCAAGACAACCACCGGCACCGGCCGCAGGTGGTCGGGCAGGTGCCAGACGTTGCGCACCCCGTGCACCCGGCACAACGCCATGCGGGCTTCCACCTCGCCGACCAGGTCGCCGAGCAGGGCCAGACACTCAGGCCGGGTAGTGGCCAGTGCGGAGAGGCGCGGGGCATACGGGGTGAACTCCACGCCGCCTTTGAGGTCGAAGCCGACCAGGGCGACCGGCTGAGGTGCCAGGCCCTTGATGATCGCGTTCGCTAGGTTGGACTTGCCCGACTGCGTAGCACCGGCGTTCAGCCAGTGCGGCACGGTGCGGAAGTCGATGATCCAATCGGATCCGTTGTCCAGCTTGCCCGGCCGCACGGTCAGCAGCCGCCCGGTGTCCGGGTTCACCCGCACCTCGGTCAGCGGGTCACGCATGGTCGCCCACAAGGTGATCTGACCGGGGCGGACGTCGGCCACGCGGACCGAGTGGACCCGCCAGGCGTGCGCGATGCCTTCCGCGGCGCGTTCGTAGTCGGCGGGGACCTGGCCGTCGTGCAACCGGACGCGCACCCGCCACCCCAACCGGGTGGGGCGCAACCAGCCCAGCCGCGGGGCGCGTTCGACGTCCACACGCCGCCACCGCCGCTTACAGGTGGCCACCGTGACGGATCGGGCCGCCGAACCGGCGACCGGAACCGCATCGAGAGTCCACCGCCAGCGGCGGCGTGTGCGGGACAGGCCACACCCTGCGGCCACATGTGCCCAGGTCAGGTACACCAGGGCGAGGCGGAAGGGGTAGCCGGCCCCGTACCAGAACGAGGCCGGATGCCAGTGCCGCCACACCCACGACCCGACCGCCACGAGAGCGGCCAGAGCCGGGATCAGCAGGGCGAGGTTGTTCATCGCAGCCCCCGCCTTAGGCCATCTCCGCCGGAACCGACACCCCCGGCACACCCACCGGCGAGGAGGGAACGGCCGGTGCGGCCGGGTGGGCGGGGGTGATGTGGTCGGCGCGGTAGGCGATGCCCCAGCGGGTCCGCCCACCGGTGTGCTGCTCCCAGGGGAAGGCCACCAGGCCGGAGACGGTGACCACCTGCCCCACCGAGATCTGCGGGTCACCGCCCACCGCCACGGTGATCAAATCCACGTTCCCGTTCTCGTCGGCCGCGGTGAGCTTGACCGTGTAGACGGTGCGGCCGTGGCGGTCCACCTTCACCTCACCGGTGTTCTGATCCACCAGCTTGGGACGCGGCGCCGCCACGCACACGAACGTCAACGCCGATGTGTCCACAGGAATGCTGCGCATGAGACCTCCACTTGTCGAGTCCCCTAGACAGCGCCTTCGGTTCAACGATGAGACTGTCTAGGGGGGTATGCAATGAAGGTAAGCGATGGAGCCGCCTACTGTCTAGGGGGGTATGCAGAATCTCAGTCGTGGAGCGCCCAGTAGACGGCGGTGGCGTCATCGCTGGCTTTGCCGCGCGGCCAGCGTGTGCCGTCCGGGTCGCTGTGCTCGGCGTCTCGGGTTTGGGTGAGGAGTTCGGCCGGACCGTTCTTGTCGAGGAGAGCCAGCAGGTCGGGCCAGGTCAGCAGGCCGAACCGGTCGGCCGGCCGGCTTGCCCCGTCGCTGAGCAGTGCCACGGCCCGCACCCGGTCCAGTGGCGTGGAGCCGGTCAGCGCTTGTTCGGCCGCTTCGGGACGGGTGCTGGCCACCCAGAACCCGCCGGGCCGGTTGCGGTGGTCGTTGAGCTTGCGCACCCGGGCGAGCTGGAAGGCCGCATGCTCGGCGCTCCCCAGCGGCGGCCGCTCATCCGGGCCGTCGAGCCGGGCGAGGACTCCGGCCAACCGGTCGTCACTGATCACCAGCGGGTCGGCGTCCGTCCGATCCAGGACGAGGACCGAATCCGCCAGCACCAAGTGTTCGAGCCGGTCACCGGCCACCCGCACGGCCACCACGGTGGCCGAGGGCGAACCCGGATGCTGGAGATCGCACGTGTGGGAGTGCAGCGCGTTGACCCGCTCAATGCTCGCGGCCAAGGCGTCGGCAAGACTGGTGCGAGGGTCGAGGGCTTCGGCCAGGAGCAGCCCGCCGAGGGTCCGGGCGTACCAGGCCACCGAGTGCGAGCACCCCGATTCCAGCCCGGCCGGGATGCCGGCCCCGTCCAGGAGGACGGCGAGGCCGGGTGCCGCCGCCGCGAAGTCTTCGTTGTCCCGTCCGGGGGTGGCCGGTTCGCTGGCGATCAGCACCCGCATCCCGTCTCCTCAGGCTTCGTCGTGCCGGTAGATGGGCGTCAGCAGCTCGGTCCGGACCGGTTCATGGGTGGCCGGGTCGTACTCGGTCCCCACCACCACCGAGAAGCACTCGGTGCCGACCTGCCCCCACAGGGAGCCGATGTCGGTGGTCAGCAGGTGCACCACCCCAAGCGACCCTTCCGGATGGATGCCCGCGATGGCCAACAGCGACCCGTTGCCGTCCGGCCGGGGCAGCCGCCCCAGATAGCCCACGTCATAAGGCCGAGGCGGGTCCTCTTCCTGCCCGCTGCGGAACTCCCGCCCGGTCCGCCTGTCGCGCAGCAGCCACCCGGCTTCGTCCCGGTCCCACTCCAAGACCGGATCTTTGGCGTAGACCTCCCGCATGGCCGCCGACATCCGAGGCCCGCAGATCACCAGCAGCCCGGGCCGGTTCAGATCGAACTCACCCGACAGCGGCACATGGTCATAGCCGACCGACAGATCAAAGGTGCGCGCCAGTTCTTCCAGCCGCTTGCCCGTGGTCAGGTCATCCAGCGCCACATACGTCCGGTCACTGGCCGGGTCGGGCCGCAGCGGCGTGACCACCGTGACCTCACCCGATCCCAGGAACGCCCCCTCGGGTGCCGGGCCGGTGTGCCGGATCTGGTGAATCCGCCCCCGGCTCAGCCCCGCCGCCTGGGCGATCTGCGCATACGACAACCCTTGCGCGTGCAGTTCTTGAATCACCCGCCGCCGCAACCGCGCCAGCTCCGTGACCTCCTGCTGAGCCTCGGCCAGACGTTCCGTGGCCGCCCGCAGCAGCTCGTACGGGTCTTCTATCTGCGCGATGCGCTCAACCTCGCCGGGCATGACACCTTCTCTCGCTTCCCGCAGCGAGTCTAGGACTCTAGACATCAAGCGGGAAACCTCCATGCCCGTCGCCGCACTCACCGCCCGCAGCCGCCGCCGACGCCGAGGAATCGGCGGACCGCTCACAGACCGCCGCCTTCCCCCTCGGACCCGTCCCCGAGGCCCTCACGGCGAAGCTCCTCCAGATACAGCGTCCGCAACAGCCCCGCATGAAGCTGCGCCAGCCGAGCCATCGCCCGCACCGCGGCCCGATTACGCGCGAACTCTTCCGCCGTCCACACCCGCACATCCGCGGCCCGGCAGACCTCGCACGGCTTCTCACTGGAACAGCGGTGCGCCCGCCTGCGCCCCCGGGAGTGCCGCCCCATCACGCCTCACCCACGACGTCGGCCCACACCCGCAGCCCGACTCGTACCGGCTCACAGCCCCACTCCTTCGACAGCGCCCGCACGATGTGCAACCCGCGCCCGCTGAGCGCCGCCTCATCCGCTGGATCGTCCCCCACCAGCACGGGACGACTGTCTGAGCCCATGTCGATCACGGCCACCTCGACGTGATCGGCGAAGACCTCCAGCTCCACCACGAACAGCCCGCCCGGCTGCCCGCTTTCGGTGTGCTCGATGGCGTTCGTGGCCAACTCACTGACCACCAGTTCGACCGCATCGGCCAGCACGTGATCCGCCAGCACCAGCCGGGCGAACTTCCGCGCCAACCCCACGGCCTCAGGCGTGCCGTCGAACAGCCGGCACCAGCGCGTCATACGCATCACCACCCATGCGTCTAGGGGGCTACACACCCCTGGAGAAGCGCAGCGTATGACAGATCTAGGGGGCTATTCAATACGTTCAGTGAATAGATCCTAGGATCTTTCCAAGATCCCGAGCGGCCCGTTCCACCAGCGCCACCGCCTCATCCCCGAACACCGCCGACCGGGCGAACCCTTCGAAGACCTCCACATACGCCCGAACGTCGGCCTCTGCGGTCAGTGTCAGCTCACGGGTGAACGTCTCCACCGTCACCGCCGAGTCGTCATAGATCGTGAACCCATGCAGCGGCACCCCGCACCGCTCCGAGCCCACGACGGTCCCGGCAGGCACCACCCCTAGGCGCACGTTCGCCCGTCCAGCGACTTCCACCAGGTGAGCGAGCTGCTCCGGCATGCACGCCCCCGACCCCGGCCACGTCCGCAACACCCCTTCACAGATCACGAACGTGAAGTGCCGTCCCTGATCACCAAGCACCGCAGCCCGATCCACCCCGCCCTCACCCAGCACGACCGTCCCGGCCGCCCGGTCATAGCCGGCCGTCCGCAGCAGGTAAGGCACCGCCACCGACTCAAACGAGCGCACCAC
>DATCJU010000174.1:0-46558 GCA_036562635.1 Pseudonocardiaceae bacterium | reverse complement strand
CAGCCGTACTGGCCGCCACCGAGAACCAGGCCCAACTGGTCTGGGTGGTGACCAGCGCCGCGGCCAGCAGCCCGAAGGCCGCCAGGACCAGCAGCAGCACGACGACGAGCACCGTTCCACTCCCTGCGCGCCGACGCCGGTGTCAACGACATGGCACGAGCCGCGGTCCCGAACCCACCGTGGGCTCAGGACCACGGCTCGGCATCAGCCTGCCTCTGCGGCGCGGGCCCCGAAGGTGTAGCCGGTCTGCTGGCTCCGACCCTCCGACGGCGCGGCCGAACCGCGTCCCTCCAGCTCACGCAGCTGGGACTCGAAGTAGGTCTTCAGGCGGGTACGGTACTCGCGCTCGAAGGTGCGCAGCTTCTCGATCTCCTTCTCGAGCGCGTTCTTCTCCTGGGTGATGGATCCCATCACCTCGGCGTGCTTGCGCTGGGCGTCGCGCTCCAACGCGGTGGCCTTCTCCCGGGCCTGCCGCTCCAGCGTCTCGGCACGGGTCCGGGCGTCGTTGAGCATGGTCTCGGCACGGGTCCGGGCCTCGTTGACCATGGCATCGGCCTTGGTCCGGGCCTCAGAGAGCAGCTGCTCGGACTTCGCCCGCGCCTCGGCGAGCATCCCGTCCGCCTCGGCCTTGGCCTCACCCGTCAGCCGGTCCGCCATCTCCTGCGCCAGGCCGAGCACCTTGGCGGCCTGCACGTGGTGGTCGGCGCTGGGGGTGGGCTGCTCCATCGGAGACGGCACGGACGCCAGCCGGCGCGGCTCGTCGACACGGGGAGCCACCGGGGCCGCAGCTGCCTTCGCCCTGACGTCGTCGAGCTCAGCTCGAGCACCATCCAACTGCTGCTCCAGCTGCTCGACCTGCTGCCGCAGGTCGTTGTTCTCCTCGATCAGCCGGGCCAGCTCGGCCTCGACCAGGTCGAGGAAGGCATCGACCTCGTCCTCGTTGTAGCCCCGCTTGCCGATGGGAGGCTTGCTGAACGCGACGTTGTGGACGTCGGCGGGGGTCAACGGCATCGGATCACCTCACGCACTCCTCGGCTGCGGCACCCAGGTTCCCCGTCACCTAGGATCCACCAATCGCATCAGTATGAACACGATCAGCAGCAGCACCATAATTGACAAGTCCAGTCCGACGTTCCCCACCCGGACCGTCGGAATCACCCGGCGGGCGAGCAGCACCGGCGGGTCGGTCACTGTGTAGATGGTCTCCAACGCGACCGCAACCCCACCGACCGGGCGCCAGCTCCGCGCAAAAGCCCTGACGAGCTCCACGACTACTCGTGCCGTGAGCAACAACCAGAAGAAGAACAGCACGTAGTAGACGACCAGCCGGACTGCTTCCACGCCTTCACTCTGCCATCTCTCAGTTCTGGTTGAAGAGGGCTCCCTCAGCCAACCTTCTCCTGTCCTCCGCTGTCACGTCGACGTTGGGAGGTGAGAGCAAAAACACCTTGTTCGTGATCTTTTCGAAAGATCCACGCAACGCGAAAGCCAGTCCGGCGGCGAAGTCCACCAACCGCTTGGCGTCCGCGTCCTCCATCTCGGTGAGGTTCATGATCACCGGGATGCCGTCCCGGTACCGCTCACCGATGGTGCGGGCCTCGTTGTAGCTGCGCAGGTGCAGGGTGGTGATCCGGCTCAGCGAACCGGTCTGCTCCGCGGGGCGCGGCGCCGACACCTGCTCCCGCTGGACGTCCGCAGCCGACGCCGGGTCCATCCCCCACCCGCGCCGGCTCCGCCCACGCTCGGCGTCCACGCCGTAATCCTCCTCAGCTACCAGGTCCTCGTGATAACCGCCACGCACCCCACGCAGGCGCCGGCGTCCCCCCGCCCGCATCGAGTACGGAGAGTAGTCGTCTGCTTCGGGGGCGTACTCGTCGTGGTAGTCCCCGCGGTACGCGTCACGGTCGTCCGCATACCCCTCGACCTCGTCGGCAGGGACCATCCCGAAGTAGGCCTTCAGCTTCTGCAGCGCGCTCATCGCCCTTCCTCCGCGACTCCCCTGGCGCCGGGAGCAGCCTGGCCACCCACCGACTCCCCTACCGCTAGGGCGAGGCTAGCGCCCGCCTGCCCAGCAGCGCAGTTCCGACACGCACACACGTCGATCCGTACCTGATGGCCGCCTCGAGATCACCACTCATCCCCGCGGAGATCTCGGTGGCATCCGGGTGGTCGGACCGTAGGCGGGACGCCGCCTCGGCCAGGGCCGAGAACGCCGCCTCCGGCTCCATGCCGAGCGGAGCCACCGCCATCACTCCCCGCAACTCAAGCTCGCTCGAGCGAGCGATCTTTTCAGCCAATCCGGGAAGATCCGGCAACGGGCACCCACCGCGAGCCGGGTCACCGTCGATACTGGCCTGCACCAACACCTGCAGGGGCTCCCGACGCTGCCCCGACTCCCTGGCCGTGGCGACAGCTCGCTCCAGGGCCTCGACCAGGCGCGCGCTGTCCACCGACTCGACCACATCAGCCCAACGAACGACCGACCGGGCTTTGTTCCGCTGCAGCCGACCGATCATGTGCCACCGCGCGGACACCCCGGGGCGCAGCTCGGCCACCTCCGCCACCTTCGGACGGGCCTCCTGGTCCCGGCTCTCCCCGAACTCCGTGAGCCCCAGATCGGTCAGCAGCGCCACGTCGGTACCCGGGAAGGTCTTGGTGACCGGCAGCAGACGCACCTCGGCAGGATCACGTCCCGCGGCCGCGCAGGCGGCCGCGATACGTTCCCGTACCTGACGCAGCGACTCGGCCAGCTCGTTCCGCCGCTCGGCCGCGTCCACCGGTTCGTGCAGGCTCACCGGGCACCTCCCGCCCCGTCCACGGCCTCCTCGTCCGGCTCGAACCAGGTGACCGCGGCCAGTCGACCGGTGGTGCCGTCCCGGCGGTGGCTGAACAGCGTGCGGTCCTCCACGGTGCACCGCGGATCGGTACCAATCCGCGCCACCCCGGCCGCCGCCAGCTGGACCCACAGCCCGGCACGCAGATCCAGCCCGGGCGTACCGCGGCGGGTACGACAGGCGCTGCCCGGCAGGTGCCGCTCCACGTCGGCCTGCATCGCGGCCGGCACCTCGTAGCACTCCCCGCACACCGCCGGCCCCAGCAACGCCTCCACCCGGTCGATCCGGGCGCCGAGATCGCGCATCGCCGCCAGGGCCGCCGGCACCACCCCGACCCGGGCGCCGACCCGGCCGGCGTGCACGGCCGCCACCACCCCCGCCTCGGGGTCGGCGAGCAGCACCGGGACGCAGTCGGCCACCAGGGCCACCAGCGCCAGGTTCGGGGTGGCCGTCACCAGCGCGTCGGTGGCCTCGGCCGGCCGCTCCAGCGGACCGTCCACGACGGTCACGGTGCGACCGTGCACCTGTTCCATCCAGACCAGACGCTCGGGCGGCAGCCCTACGCCCTCGGCCAACCGACGCCGGTTGGCCGCGACCGCCTCGGGGTCGTCACCGACGTGGTCGCCGAGGTTGAAGCTGTCGTACGGCGGCTTGGAGCGGCCGCCGGCACGCGTGGTCACCACTCGACGGATGCGCACCGCAAAGATCTCCCGACCGTGTGAGAGCCTTCCGGTCGCACCCTAGTCGCCTCCGCTCCGTGATCTCACGGGAAATCCCGTTTCGACCGACCACGGACGGAAGACACCACGCGGCCGCGGCCGCGCACGGATCAACGCCGCATGAAGGGCGGGACGTCGAGCCCGTCGTCGTCCTCGTCCCGTGCCGGAACCGAGCGACTGCCCAGGCCGGTGCCCAGGCCGCTCTGGTGCAGGCCGGAACGGGGAACCGGACGTGGCGGGACACCCGTACCCAGGCCGCCACCCCCACCGACGGCCCCGGTCGGTGAGGACTGGGTCGAGGTCTGGCCCGTGGTGCCGCCGTGCTGGGTCTCGGAGCCGCTCTGGCCCGGTGCGGACGTGCCCTGGCTCCCTCCACCCTGGCCGGCCTGGGTCGAGGCGGTCGTCCCGCGGCCGGACACCGGAGTCACCTCCAGCTTCTTGTGGGTGGGCGCACCGCCGTCGAACCCGGCGGCGATCACGGTGACCCGCACCTCGTCGCCGAGCGAGTCGTCGATCACCGTACCGAAGATGATGTTCGCCTCGGGGTGCGCCGCCTCCTGGACCAGCGAGGCGGCCTCGTTGATCTCGAACAGGCCCAGGTCGGACCCACCCGCGATGGACAGCAGCACCCCGTGTGCGCCCTCCATGGAGGCCTCCAGCAGCGGCGAGTTGATCGCCTTCTGCGCCGCCTGCACCGCGCGTCCCTCACCGCGTGCCGAGCCGATGCCCATCAGGGCGCTGCCCGCGTTGGACATCACGCTCTTGACGTCGGCGAAGTCCAGGTTGATCAGACCCGGGGTGGTGATCAGGTCCGTGATGCCCTGGACACCGGAGAGCAGTACCTCGTCGGCGGACCGGAAGGCGTCCATGAGACTCACCCCGACGTCCCCGAGCTGCAGGAGCCGGTCGTTGGGGATCACGATGAGCGTGTCGCACTCGTTGCGCAGCTCCTTGATCCCCTCCTCGGCCTGGTTGGCCCGACGACGCCCCTCGAAGGAGAACGGCCGGGTGACCACGCCGATGGTCAACGCCCCCAGCTTGCGGGCGACCGAGGCCACCACGGGCGCGCCACCGGTGCCGGTCCCACCGCCCTCACCGGCGGTGACGAACACCATGTCGGCGCCCTTGAGGACCTCCTCGATCTCCTCCTTGTGGTCCTCGGCGGCCTTCCGGCCGACCTCGGGGTTGGCACCGGCACCGAGGCCCCGGGTCAGCTCGCGGCCGATGTCCAGCTTCACGTCCGCGTCGGACATCAGCAGCGCCTGGGCGTCGGTGTTCACCGCGATGAACTCGACGCCCTTGAGCCCGACCTCGATCATGCGGTTCACGGCGTTGACGCCGCCGCCACCGATGCCGACGACCTTGATCACCGCGAGGTAGTTGTGCGGGGGCGTCATCGGATCCGCCTTCCTGATCGTGGCTCCAGTCGTGCTGCTTGTGGCGAGGCCGGGCCCGGTTCGGGCACGTGGTGCTCGTTCACCGAACCCTGAACCTCAACGAGAGGGTTAAGGCTATGTCACCCCTCGACTCGGTCCGGGACGGTAAGCATCCCGCGCCTCCTGGTCCAGCAGGCACGCCGCGTGTCGGCCCAGCTCGTGGGGACTGTGCGTTCTCTCACTCGCCAGTGACCCCGTCGAGCAGCTCCCGCACCGCGTCCAGGTGCCCCGCATGCCGGGCGGTCTCCTCGACCATGTGCACCAGCACCCAGCGCACCGAAACGGTACCGCCGCGGAACGGCACCTCGTGATCGAGGGGCAGACCCGCGACGATCTCCCGGCTGATCTCGCACTGGGCGGCGTACTCGCGCAACAGCTGGTCCAGGGAGGCCTCCGCCGGCGGCCGCCAGTCGGCGTCCCGATCGGCTCCGGACAGCGCCCAGGGAGCACGGTTCTCCCGACCGGCCAGCACCGCCTCGAACCAGAAGTGCTCCACCCACCGCAGGTGGGACACCAGGCCCGCCACGGTGGTCAGCGGAGAGGGCAACACCGCCTTGCGGGCGGCGGACTCCGGCAGACCCTCGCACTTGACGTGCACCGTCGCCCGCAGGAAGTCCACGAAGCCACCGAGCAGGGTCCGCTCGTCGCCGGTCATCGGCGGGTCCACCCGATCGATCTTCACACTGCAGAGTGTCACGCCTGACCGCGTCCGATCCCAAACCGGGTGCGAGTGGGCCGTCTCACCCGTGGTCGGTGGGCGCCGAACGGCCCGGGCCGGGACCGTCCGGGCCGACACGAACCCCGGGTCAGGCCACCGTCGGCAACTCGGGGGCCGACACGTCGTACACCTTCCCGGGCCGGCTGAGCAGCACGTCCAACACGGCGGCCTTCCGCTCGGCGTCCCGGGCACCGCCCCACCGCACCTCACGTCCGGCCGACAGGGTGAGCCGCACGTCGTGCGGGCTGTGTGCGGTGACCGCCAGCAGCTCCTGACGCACCCGCTCCGGCAGGACGGTCAGCACCCGCACCGCCACCGCCGTCGCCGGGTCGTCCGGCACGGCCCGCGGCACCACCAGCTCGGGCAGCCCGGTGGCCTCCTCCGACGTCGCCGGGGTGTAGGCCAGACCGGTGGCGTCGACCAGCCACTGCCCGTCCTCCGCCTTGAACACCGCCACCGGTACCCGCTCGGTGACCTCCACCACCAGCGTGGAGGGCCACGAACGGTCCACCCGGACGTCGGCCACCAGGCTCAGCTGTTTCACCCGCCGCCGGATCTCCTCCAGATCCACCCGCAGCATCGGTTCCCGCTCCGGGACGGCCGCGGCGGCGCGCACGTCCCCGGCGCTCAGCGAGCGCACCCCCACCACCTCGACCGTGCGCACACCGAGCAGCGGGCTGAACAACACCAGATAGCCGGCACCGAACACGGTCAACAGCACCAGCAGCACGATCCCGGTGCGCCGGGCTCGGCGCTGGCGCCGAGCCTGGAGGCGCGCCGCGCTCCGGGCCGCTGCCGGCCTGGGTCCGCCGCGCGGGCGACGGGCGCCGGCACCTCCCCCCTGCCGGCTCCCGCGCGGCGCCGTGCTCACCGCTGTGCCTCCTCGTCCCGGGGGTTGGGCGCGGTGTTCCCGCGCTGCTCCAGCTCGGCCAGCACCTCCGGACCGAGCATGGTCACGTCCCCGGCACCCATGGTGATCACCAGATCGCCGGGGCGTGTGATGTCGGCGACCACCGAGGGAACCCGTTCGAAGGACGACTCGAACCGCACCCGCTCCGGCGGCAGCGGCACGGCGTCGGCGATCAGATGACCGCCGACCCCGGGCTGCGGTTCCTCCCGCGCCCCGTAGACGTCCAACACCACGACCTCGTCGGCCAGGGCCAGCGCCTGGCCGAACTCGGCGGCGAACATCCTGGTCCGCGAGTACAGGTGCGGCTGGAACACCACCACCAGTCGACCTTCGCCGACCACCGGACGGGCCGCCTGCAACTGTGCCGCCACCTCGGTGGGGTGATGGGCGTAGTCGTCGTAGACCCGCACCCCGGCGGCCCGGCCCTTGAACTCGAAGCGCCGGCGCACCCCGCCGAACGTGCTCAGGCCCGCGAGCAGACCGTCGAGCGGAGCTCCCAGCTCCAGACCGGCCAGCAGCGCGGCCACCGCGTTGGCGGCCATGTGCTCGCCCGGCACCGAGATCCGCACCTCGATCCGCTGTGGCTCGCCCGCAGACTCCGGCCACAGCTCGACGACCGCCGTACCACCACCGACCGGCTGCCCCTCCGCCCGTGGGGAGTCCGCCCCCACCTCCGGCATGCCGTCCGGGCGGTAGTCCAGGGTGCGGGCGGCCCCCGGTCCGCTCGCCGCCCGCCCGTACCGCCGCACCCGGATCCCGAGCTGCTCGGCGTGCTCGGCCAACCGGGCCGCCCCGGGGTCGTCGGCACAGGCGACGAGCAGCCCCTGGGGGGTGATGCGCTCGACGAACCGGTCGAACACCGCGGTGTAGGCCTCCACGGTGCCGTGGTGGTCCAGGTGGTCGGGCTCCACGTTGGTCACCACCGCCACCGACGGGGAGAAGGTCAGGAAGGACCCGTCGCTCTCGTCGGCCTCGGCGACGAACAGCCCGCCCGTGCCGTGGTGTGCGTTGGCCCCCGACTCGTTGAGATCGCCCCCGATGGCGAACGAGGGGTCCAGCCGGCAGCGCTGCAGCGCCACGGTCAGCATGGACGTGGTCGAGGTCTTGCCGTGGGTCCCGGCCACACAGGCCACCCGGTGCCCGGCCATCAGCGCGGCCAGCGCCTCCGCCCGGCGCAGCACCCGCAGCCCTCGGCGACGTGCCTCCACCAGCTCGGGGTTGTCCGGCTTGATCGCGGTGGACACCACGACCGCGCTCAGCTCCTCACCGAGCTGGTCGAGATTGGCCGCCTCGTGCCCGATCGCCACCGCGGCCCCCTGCGCCCGCAGGGCCAGCACAGTGGCCGACTCCTTGGCGTCCGAACCGGACACCCGTGCTCCGCGGGCCAGCAGGATCCGCGCGATCCCGCTCATGCCGGCACCGCCGATACCCACCAGGTGCACCCGGCTCAGCAGGTCGTCCACCCCGTTCTCCACCGCACCGTCCATGGCGGTCCCCTCCTGTTCCAGCCGCCCGCCGGTCGCGGCGCTCACCGCCCGGCCACCTCGAGCACGATCTTGGCCAGCTGTTCGTCGGCGTCCCGGTGCCCGCTGCGCCGGGCCGCGGCACTCATCTGGGCCAGACGGATCGGGTCACGCAGCAACGGGATCACCAGGTCGATCACCTTCTGCGGGGTCAGGTCGGCGTCCGCGACCATCAGGGCGCCCCCGGCCTCCACGATCGGCTTCGCGTTGAGCGCCTGTTCCCCGTTGCCGTGCGGCAACGGGACGAACACCGCGGGCAGACCCACCGCCGACACCTCGGCCACCGTCATCGCCCCGGCCCGGCAGAGCACCACGTCCGCCGCGGCCAGGGCGAGGTCCATTCGCTCCAGGTAGGGCACGGCCACGTACGGCGGGGTCCCGGGAACCTGTTGCACGGCCAGCGTGTTCTTGGGCCCGTAGGCGTGCAGCACACCGATCCCCGCCCGGGCCAGCTCCCCGGCCGCCCCGCTCACCGCGTTGTTGAGCGTCAGCGCGCCCTGGGAGCCGCCGAACACCAGCAGGGTCGGCGCCTGCGGGTCCAGCCCGAAGTACGACCGGGCCTGGGCCCGCAGCCCCTCCCGGTCCAGGCTGGTGATGGACCGGCGGAGCGGGATGCCCAGCACCTGGGCTTCGGGAAGACCGGACCCGGGCACCGCGGCCAGCACCCGCTCGGCGAACCGGGCACCCACCTTGTTGGCCAGGCCGGCGCGGGCGTTCGCCTCGTGCACCACGATCGGGATCCGGCCACGCGCGGCCAGGTAGGCGGGCAGCGAGACGTAGCCGCCGAAACCGACGACGACGTCGGCGCCGACCCGCTCCAACACCTCACGGGTCTGCCGGACCGCGCCGAGGACCTTGGTGGGCAGGCGCAGCAGGTCCGCGGTGGGCTTACGGGGCAGCGGCACCGGCGGGATCAGCTCCAGCGGGTAGCCCCGGGCGGGAACCAGCCGGGTCTCCAGTCCTCGTTCGGTACCCAGGGCGACCACGCGAGCGTCCGGCCGCAGCCGGCGCACCGCGTCGGCCAGGGCCATCGCCGGCTCGATGTGGCCCGCGGTCCCGCCCCCGGCCACGACCACGCACGGCCCGCCCCCGTTCTGCCCAGTCACTGTCCACGACCTCCGTTCACCGGATCTTGGGGTCTTCCGGTGTGGCAGTCACCCCCCGCCACCACCGGTTCACAACCTTATGGCTGCCCCTTCTCCGGTCCGCAGCCACCTCGGCACCCTCCGACCCCTCTCACCCGGCGGTGTCGTCAACGGGCACTGCGCCTGCGTTGGTCGTTGCTCCCGGTCCGCCGACCGCGGCGGCGGTCCGCCGTCCCGGACGTCGTGGCACGCCCCGAGGCTCCCACCGGCCGCCCCACGCCCCGTGGCGGGGTGGACGGGCGGGCCGGGCGCCGACGGACCGGCGGACGGTAGGGGTCGGGCATCGGCAGCCGCAGGAACCGGCCCACCCGACCGGGCCCCTGGGAACGCAACGCCGCGACCGCCTCCGGCTCGTGCCGCGCGAAGTTGGCCAACATGCCGAAGACGATCATCGTGACCACCACCGAGGTGCCCCCGGAGGAGATCAGCGGCAGGGTCAGCCCGGTTACCGGCAGCAGACCGACCACGTAGCCGATGTTGATCGCCGCCTGCCCGACCAGCCACACGGTCAGGGTCGCCGCGACCAACCGGATCCACGGATCGGTGTTCCGCGCCGCGATGCGCAGCCCGACGTAGGCCAGGGTGGCGTAGAGCGCCAGCACCACCAGGCAGCCGACGAACCCCAGCTCCTCACCGATCACGGCGAAGATGAAGTCGTTGTGCGCGTTGGGCAGGTAGTCCCACTTGGACGTCGCCTGCCCCAGCCCCTTGCCAAACAGCCCGCCGTTGGCCAGGGCGTACAACGCCTGCTGGGCCTGGAAGCACTCGTTGGACGGGTCGCACTCGCTCGACAGGAACGCCACGATCCGTTCCAGGCGGTACTCCGCGACCACGGCCAGCACCGTCGCCCCGGTCACCGCACCCAGCAGCAGCGCGGCGAACAGCCGCATCGGCGCACCGGCGAACCAGAGCAGGGCCAGCAGCACCAGACCCAGGGTGATGGTCCCGCCCAGGTCGGGCTGCAACATCACCAGGGTGAACATCAGCAGCGCCGCCGGCACCACCGGCACCAGCAGGTGCCGGTACTGGTGCAGCAGTGCCCGCTTGGTCACCAGGACGTGGGCCCCCCACAGCACCAGGGCCAGCTTGGAGAACTCGATCGGCTGGAACGACACCCAGCCGCCGATCACGAACCAGCTCCGGGTGTTGTTGATGTCGGCACCCAGGGGGGTGAGCACCAGGATCAGCAGCAGCAGGCCGACCACCATGGCCAGCGGGCTGAGCTGGCGCATCACCCGCGGGGGGATGCGTAACACCAGCCAGAACAGCACCAGGCCCACCGCGCAGTAGGCCAGCTGCTTCTGGAAGAACAGGTAGCTGGAGCCCTCGGCGGAGTACGACGCCACGCTGGACGCGGACAGCACCATCACCAGGCCCAGGGCGGTGAGCAGGCCGAACACCGCCAGGACCAGGTGGAAGGACGTCAGCGGGCGAGCCAGCCACGCGGTCAGCGCGGTACGCAGGACAACGGCCTTCGACGGAAGACCCTTCTCCCGGCTCGCCACGCCGGTCACCGTGCCTCTCCGCCCGGCGGCCCCGGCGGTTCCGGCCGGGGCGACTCGCCGGGACCGTCCCGGTCGCCGCCTTCCGCGACGAGCGCACGTACCGCCTCGCCGAACACCCGTCCCCGGTGGCCGTAGTCCCGGAACATGTCCATCGACGCCGCGGCGGGCGCGAGCAGCACGACATCGCCCTCCCGCGCCATCGTCCGCGCCACACGCACCGCCTCGACCATGGCCTCATGGTCACCCCTGCCGACCTCGTGCACGGGGATGTCGGGGGCGTGTCGCGCCAGAGCCGCGGCGATCCGGTCCCGGTCCGTCCCCAGCAGGACGACCCCGCGCAGCAGGGGCACGACCTCGGCCACCAGCTCGTCGACCGAGGCGCCCTTCAGCAGGCCTCCGGCCAACCACACCACCCGCGCCCCGTCCGGCCGGGGACCGGCGGGAAGGGCACCGCGCAACGACGCGGCCGCCGCATGGGGGTTGGTCGCCTTGGAGTCGTCCACGTAGGTCACCCCGTCGACGGTGGCCACCACCGCCGCGCGGTGCGCACCGGGGCGGTACGCGCGCAGTCCGTCCCGCACC
This sequence comes from Pseudonocardiaceae bacterium, assembly GCA_036562635.1. Taxonomy (GTDB): domain Bacteria; phylum Actinomycetota; class Actinomycetes; order Mycobacteriales; family Pseudonocardiaceae; genus DATCJU01. The sequence continues at coordinate 35,186 of DATCJU010000174.1, read as the reverse complement.
GCGGCAGCCGGCACCCCGTGCGCCCGGGCCAACGCGGCGGCCGCCAGGGCATCCAGCAGCCCCGGAGGACCGGCCGGGCGGACGTCGGCCACCGCGGCCAGCACCTCACCCTCGGGTTCGGCGCTGAAGGCACGGTCGACCAAGGCGCCGTCCCGCACCCCCAGCTGCCCCGGGGCGGGCTCACCGAGGGTGAAGCCGACCCGACGCGGCGCCGGGGCCCGGGCCAGCAGTCGGGCCGCGTGTCCGTCGTCCAGCCCGGCCACCGCGACCTCACCGGTGAGCGCCCGGGCCTTGGCCTGGGCGTAGGCCTCCAGCGAGCCGTGCCAGTCCAGGTGGTCCTCGGCGATGTTGAGCACCGCACCGGCGTACGGGCGTACCGACGGCGACCAGTGCAGCTGGAAGCTGGACAGCTCCACCGCGAGCACCCGGTGGCCGGCGCGCACCGCGTCCACCACGGGCAGCCCGACGTTCCCGCAGGCCACCGCGTCGCACCCCGCGGCCCGTAGGACGGCCTCCAGCATGCCGACCGTGGTGGTCTTCCCGTTGGTGCCGGTGACCACCAGCCAACGGGCCGGGCCCTCCGGTGCGGCCTGGTCCAGCCGCCAGGCCAGCTCCACCTCGCCGATCACCTCGATCCCGCTCGCGGCGGCCGCGGCCAGCAGCGGGGTGGTGGGCCGCCAGCCCGGGCTGGTCACCACCAGACGGGTACCGGCCGGAGGCCGGTCCAGACCGGGGGTGAGCACCGCGCCGGCGGCCCGCAGCGACTCCAGCTCCGCCAGCCGCCCGGCGTCGGCGTCGGTCACGGTCACCGCGGCACCCGCGGCGAGCAGGGCCTGTGCGGCGGAACGACCGGACACCCCGGCCCCGGCCACCAGGACCGGGAGCCCGGTGAACGCCGACGTCGGCGCGGTCACTGGCCCAACCCTCCGGTGGCGCCGAGCCACTCGCTGTAGAACAGGCCCAGGCCGATCATGCAGCAGACGCCGGCCATCAGCCAGAACCGGATGATCACCGTGGTCTCGGCCCATCCGGACAGCTCGAAGTGGTGGTGGAAGGGCGCCATCCGGAACAGACGACGGCGCGTGGTGCGGAACACCGCGACCTGCAGGCTCACCGACAGCGCCTCGACGACGAAGACGCCACCCACCACCACCATGAGCAGCTCGGTGCGGGTGGTCATGGACAACCCGGCCACCAGGCCACCCAGGGCCAGTGACCCGGTGTCCCCCATGAAGATCTTGGCCGGAGCGGCGTTCCACCACAGGAAGCCGAGGCAGCCCGCCATGGCCGCCGCCGCGACGATGGCCAGGTCCAGCGGGTCACGCACGTTGTAGCAGCCCGGCTCGAAGGCGGTGCCGCAGTCGTAGCGGAACTGCCAGAAGGCGACCAGCACGTAGCTGGCCAGCACCATCGCCGCCGTACCACCGGCCAGACCGTCCAGACCGTCGGTGAGGTTGACCGCGTTGGACCAGGCGCTCACCGCCAGGTAGCAGAAGACCACGAACCCGACGACACCGAAGGAGACCGTGGCGATGTCCCGGACGAAGGACAGGTTCACCGACGCCGGGCGCAGACCGTTCTCGTCCGGGAACTGGACGGCCAGGACGGCGAACGCGACCGCGGCCAGGAACTGGCCGATCAGCTTCGCCGTCTTGTTCAGCCCCAGGTTGCGCTGCTTGCGGATCTTGATGAAGTCGTCGACGAAACCGACGAGACCCAGGCTCGTGGTGAGCATCAGCACCAACAGGCCCGAGGCGGTGGGCGCCTCGTCGGCCACGGTCAGGTGCGCGACGATGTAGCCCGCCCACATCGCCAGCAGGATCGCGACACCACCCATGGTGGGGGTACCGCGCTTGCTCTTGTGGTGCTTGGGCCCCTCCTCCCGGATCTCCTGCCCGAAGCCTTGCTGGGAGAAGACCTTGATCAGGTACGGGGTGAGCAGAATGGACACCGCGAGGGCGACCGCGGCAGCGACCAGGATGCTCTTCACCGAGCACCACCCGCATTCCCGGCGCCCTCCGCGCCGATCCCGTCGAGCAGGGCCTGAGCCACCCGCTCCAGGCCGGCCGCGCGGGACGCCTTCACCAGGACCACGTCACCCGGTCGCAGCTCGGCACGCAACAACGCGACGGCCGCATCGACGTCGGGCACCAGAACCGACTCCTCTCCCCACGAGCCTTCCAGGTGCGCGCCCTGGTGCATCGGGCGCGCCCGCTCACCAACCACCACCAACCGGCTGACGTCCAGCCGGACCGCCAGTCGTCCGATCTCGTCGTGCGCGGCGGCACTGTTCGCCCCGAGCTCGGCCATCTCCCCGAGCACCGCCCAACTGCGGCGGCCACGGGCCATCGCCACCAACGTCTTCAGCGCGGCCCGCATCGACTCGGGGTTGGCGTTGTAGGCGTCGTTCACCACGATCACGCCGTCCGGACGCTCGGTGACCTCCATCCGCCACCGCGAGACGGGCCGGGCCTGTTCCAGTCCCTGCACCACCCGGTCCAGGTCGGCACCCAGCTCCAGCGCCACCGCCGCGGCGGCCAACGCGTTGCCGACCTGGTGCTCGCCGTGCACCGCCAGGCGCACCAGGGCCGAGCCCGAGGCGGTGACCAGGTGGAAGGTCGGCCGGCCCCGCTCGTCGACCGCGACATCCTCGGCACGGACGTCGGCGTGGGGCGACTGTCCGAACCGCACCGCCCGGGCCGTCGTCCGGTCCGCCATGGCCGACACCAGTGGATCGTCGGCGTTGAGCACCGCGACCCCGCCGTCGGCCGCGGCGGGCAGCGCCTCGACCAGTTCACCCTTGGCCTGCGCGATCGCCTCCCGGGAGCCGAACTCGCCCAGGTGCGCGGAGCCGACGTTGAGCACCACACCGATCCGCGGCGGCGCCACCCGACAGAGCTGGGCGATGTGTCCGGTGTCGCGGGCGGACAGTTCCAGCACCAGGTGCCGGGTCCGCTCGTCGGCCCGCAGCACGGTCCACGGGTGGCCCAGCTCGTTGTTGAACGACCCGGGCGGCGCCACGGTGGGGCCCAGCGGCGACAGTAGCTGGGCGATCAGGTCCTTGGTGGAGGTCTTGCCGGACGACCCGGTCACCCCGACCACGGACAGGCCGGCCGGGGTGAGCCGGTCCACGACGTGCCGGGCCAGGCGGGCCAGCGCGGCCAGCACCGCGGCACCCGACCCGTCGGTGTCGCCGGCCAGGACGTACGACCGTCCCTGGGCGGCGGCGACCCGCGGCACGACCACCGCGGGCGCGTCGACCTCACGAGCGGCCAGCACGCCGACCGCACCTGCGGCGACCGCGGCAGCGGCGAAGTCGTGCCCGTCCACCCGCTCACCGGGGACGGCGACGAACAGTCCGCCGGCCCCCACCTTGCGCGAGTCGAACTCGACGGTGCCGGTGACCACCGGTGTCCCGTCGGTGTTGTGCAGCCGGCCGCCGACGACCTCGGCGATCTCAGCCAGGCTGAGCGGTATCACACCTGTTCCTTCCGGTTTCCCAGCAGGTCGTCGATCGCCTCGGCCAGCACCTGCCGATCGTCGAACGGGTGCACCACACCCGCGATCTCCTGGCCGGTCTCGTGTCCCTTTCCGGCGACGACGACCACATCACCAGGCCGTGCCCACCGCACCGCTTCCGCGATCGCCTGCCGACGGTCCCCGACCTCCCGCACCTCACCGCGCTCGGCAGCGGGCACGGCCAGCGCGCCAGTCCGCATCGCGGCACGGATCGTCGCAGGATCCTCGCTGCGCGGGTTGTCGTCGGTGATCACCAACAGGTCGGCACGCCGGGCCGCCTCGGCACCCATGATCGGGCGTTTGGCGGTGTCCCGGTCACCTCCGCAGCCCAGCACCACCGCGACCCGTCCGTCACCACCGGCACGGCGCAGCTGTTCACGCACCGTGTCCAGCACCGCGGCCACGGCAGCCGGTTTGTGCGAGTAGTCGACGACCGCGACGAAGTCCTGACCGCGGTCCACCCGCTCCATCCGGCCCGGCACCCCTGTGGCGCTGATCCCCGGCACCGCCAGGGCGGGGTCGATGCCCGCCGCGTGCACGCACGCCAACGCGAGCAGCGCGTTGCCGACGTTGAACGCTCCGGGCAGCCGGAGGGTCACCGGCAGGTCGAGCCCGTCCGGGCCGAGCGCGCGGAAGGTCTGTCCACCGGTGGGGTCGACGTGCACGTCGACCGCCCGCCAGGTGGCGTCCGCGGCCGGCGCGGCACCCCCGGCCGGGGCGGAGACGGTGATCGTGTCCGGTCCGACCAGTCGCCGTCCCCACTCGTCGTCCACACACACCACCTCGGCCGCGGCCCGGCCGTCGAACAGCCTGGCCTTGGCGGCGAAGTAGTCCTCCATGTCGGTGTGGAAGTCCAGGTGGTCCTGCGAGAGATTGGTGAACGCACCGACCGCGAACCGGGCCGCGGCGACCCGCCCGAGCGCCAGGGCGTGGCTGGAGACCTCCATCGGCACGTGGGTGACTCCGCGCTCGACCATCACCGCCAGCAGCGCCTGCAGGTCGGGAGCCTCGGGGGTGGTGAACGCGCTGGCCAGCTCCTCGTCGGCGACGAGCGTGCGCACGGTGCCGATCAACCCGGTGGTCAGGCCCGCCGAGCGCAGACCGGCCTCGACCAGGGTGGTCACCGTGGTCTTGCCGGCGGTACCGGTCACCCCGATCAGGGACAGCCGGCTGGAGGGGTCACGGTAGATCCGGGCCGCCACGGCGCCCAGGACCGCACGTGGGTCGGGGTGCACCAGCACCGCCACCCGTCCCCCGGTCACCTCCGGAGCGTCCCGCAGCGCCGGACGCTCGGCCCCGGCCGGGTCGGTGAGCACGGCGACCGCACCGGCCGCCAACGCCTGGGCCACGAAGTCGGCGCCGTGCGCCCGCGCCCCGGGTAGTGCCGCGAACAGGTCACCGGGACGGACCTGCTGGGCCCGGAGAGTCACACCGGTCACGCGCAGTCGTCCGCCGGAACCTCCCGGGAGCTCGAGCAGGCCCGCATCGATCAGTCGGGCGATCTCGGCGACATCGACCGGCTCGACGTGCGAGGGACGAGGCGGGGCAGCCGCTCCCGCGGTTGCAGCGACTGGAGGCACGTCGCGAAAGGCTACCGGCGTACGGGCGGTAATCCCGCAGAGGTCGGCCCGCCGGGGTGCACCACCGCGTACCCGGCGTGGATCACCACTGGACGGCGGCCGATCCCGATCTCCCATGGCTGTCCCCACCCTCGCCTGTTCACCGTGTGTAGCGTGCCCGGCGGAGCCGGAGCCGGCTCCGCCGGGCACGCTCAACGCACGGTCAGCGTCATCACCGGCGCAGGCTCCTTGGACAGGGGGATCTGGTAGCGCTGCGCCAGATAGGCGGCGATGTCGTGGAACAGCGGTGCCGCCGAGCGGCTGAACTCCCCGTTGCCCTGGGGGGCGTCCAGCACCAGGCCGATCACGAACCTCGGTTTGTCCGCGGGCAGGATGCCGGCGAAGGTGATCCAGTACTTGGAGTCGCTGTAGCAACCGCAGGCCCGGTCGACCTGTTGGGCGGTGCCGGTCTTGCCGGAGATCTGGTAGCCGGGCAGTGCCGCGGGGGCACCGGTGCCACGCTGTCCCGGTGCGTCCTGCACCACCGCCCGCAGCATGTCCCGCACGGTCCGGGCGGTCTCCGGGCTAACCACCTTGACCGGGTCGGGGCGGGGCAGTTCGCGCCGGACCCCGTCGGGGCCGATCTCGGCCCGGACGATCCGCGGGGGCACCCGGACGCCGTCGTTGGCGATCGCCTGGTACATCCCGGCCATCTGCAGCAGGGTCACGGACAGCCCCTGACCGATGGGCAGGTTGCCGAAGGTCACCTGGGACCACTGGTTGACGGGCGGGACCTGCCCACGGCTCTCCCCGGGCAGGCCGACACCGGTGGCCTGGCCCAGCCCGAAGGCCTGCAACATCGCGGCCCAACGTTCCTGGCCCACCTGGCGGGCGACCAGCAACGTGCCCACGTTGGACGAACGGGCGAGCACCCCGGTGAAGGTCATGGCCAGGGTGTCGTGCGGCCAGGCGTCGTGCACCACCCGGTCGGCCACCCGGATGCTTCCCGGCACCTGCAGCACGGTGTCGGGGCCCGCCACGCCGTACTCGATGGCGGCGGCCGCGGTGATCACCTTGTTCACCGAGCCGGGTTCGAACGGGGCGGACACCGCGGGGTTGCCCAGGTGCTCCGGGTCGGCCGAGGCGAGGTCGTTGGGATCGAACGTCTTGTCGTTGGCCAGGGCGTAGACCTCACCGGTGTGCGCGTCGAGCACCACCGCGCTCCCACCCTTGGCCCCGGACTTCTCGACGTAGTCGACGAGCATCCGCTGCACGGCGAACTGCACGTCGGTGTCGATGGTCAGCTCCAGGTCGGTGCCCGGGGTGGCCTCCTCCAGCACCCGTTCGCTTCCCGGGAGCACCACGGTGTTGTTGATGTTGGTCTCCGCCAGCCGCTTGCCGTCCCGCCCGGCCAGCAGGTCGTCCTGGAAGTTCTCCAGCCCGACCAGGCCGCGGACCTTCTGTTCGTCCGCGCGCCAGTTGGCCACGCCGACGATGTTGGCGCCGACCTCCCCCGCCGGGTACTGCCGGATCTCCCGCCGCTCCTGACCGACCTCCGGGTACCTCTTGGTGATCCGCCGGGCGGTGGCCGGGTCCACCTGGTGTGCCAGGTAGACGAACCGCTCACCGCCGCCCAGCTTGGCGCGGATCTCCTGCTCGGAAGCCTGGTCACCGATCTCCTGGGACAGGTAGCCGGCCAGCTCCGCGATGTACTCCTCGACGCTCTTCTTGCGTTCCCTGGCGTACTCGGGGACCTTCCGGGGCAGGATGAACAGGGCGCGTGCCTCCACGCTGAACGCCAGCGGCCGGCCGTTGCGGTCCAGGATGGAGCCGCGCTCGGCCGGTACGTCCTCCACCGTGAGCCGCTGTCGCTGGGCCGTCCGGGCCAGCTCGTCCGCGTCCACCGCCTGCACCTGGACCAACTTCATGCCGGCCAGGACGAGCAGGAGGGTCAGCCCGATCCGGGCCACCTTGATCCGGGCGGGATGGTCACTCGTCCGGGCCGCCGCGGACCGGGCGGTCCGGACACCACGGACCGAGCGGGGGCGCCGGCGGGGCTCCGGCCCGCTCCGCGACCGCTGCATCACTCACCTCCTGCCGGCTGCTCGGGCGGCTGGCCGGTGTCCACGCTCTGCTCCGGTCCCTCGGCCCCGTCCTGCATGATCTGGACCTGGTCCTGGGCCGGTTGACCGGCATCCGCCGGGGGCGGCTGCTCCACCGCGGGTGCCTGCGGCGCGGGGGAGGTGGTCCGAGGTGCAGCCGGCCGAGGTGTGCCGACGACCTGCACGCTCCCGTCCGGGCGCACCACCAGGTAGGCCGGGTTCTGCACCGGGACCATGCCCAGTTCCTCGGCCGCCCTGGCCAGTGCGGGCGCGGCCTCCTTCGCCGCCACCTCGCGCCTGAGCTGCTCGACGCGCTCGGCCAGTTCCCGGGTCTCGTCCCGGGTCCTCTGCAGCTGGTAGGAGTCCGCGGTGGCGGCGGTGGTCAGCCACAGGGAGGACACCAGGCCGATGCCGAGCAGCCCCATCACCAGCAGCACGAACGGGGTGCGGGAGGCACCTCCCGGCCCCGGGTCGCCGATCACCCGCAACCAGCGCTCGCGGCGCCGGGCGTAGGCCCGCTCCGCCACCGCCGACCGGCGACGCACGGCACTCGGTCCCCGGGCCGGGGCCGCTTCGGCCGCACGCCGTCCGCGAACCGGACGCTCCCGGACGCTCCCGCTCCGACCTCGGGGTGCCGAGGCCGGGGTCTCCGCTGCTGCTGTCACACCGCCTCCCGAACCCGCTCGGCGGCCCGCATCCGCACCGAGGCGGCTCGCGGGTTGGCCGCCACCTCCTCGTCACCGGCCTTCTCCGCCCCCCGGGTGAGCAACCGCAGCTCCGGTTCGTGGCCGGGCAGCTCCACCGGCAACCCCTCGGGGGTGCGTGAGCGTGCCCGTTCGGTCAGCACCTGCTTGACCAGCCGGTCCTCCAGGGAGTGGTAGGACAGCACCACGATCCGTCCACCGACCGCGAGCGCGTCCACGGCGGCCGGCAGCGCCCGGCGCAGGACCTCCAGCTCACCGTTGACCTCGATGCGGAGCGCCTGGAAGGTGCGCTTGGCCGGGTGCCCACCCGTGCGCCGGGCCGCCGCCGGAATGGTGTCGTAGAGGAGCTGCACCAGCCGGGCGCTGGTGCGGAACGGCTCCCGCCGGCGTTCCCGGACCACCGCCTCGGCGATCCTGGTGGCGAAGCGCTCCTCGCCGTACTCGCGCAGGATGCGGGCCAGTTCACCTGCGGAGTAGGTGTTGAGCACCTCGGCGGCGGTGATGCCGCCGGTGGGATCCATCCGCATGTCCAGGGGCGCGTCCTGCGCGTAGGCGAACCCACGTCCGGCCTCGTCGAGCTGGAGGGAGGAGACGCCCAGGTCGAACAGCACCCCGGCCACCGAGTGACGCTCGGACATGCCGAGCTCGACCAGCACGCGGGGCAGCTCGTCGTAGACCGCGTGCACCAGGTGGACCCGGTCACGGTGACGGGACAGCCGCTCCCCGGCCAGTTGCAACGCCTGCGGGTCCCGGTCCAGCCCCACGACGACGAGACGGGGGTGCGTCTCCAGCAGGGCCTCGGTGTGGCCGCCCAGCCCCAGGGTGGCGTCCACCACGACGGCGGGCCGGTCGCGCAGCGCGGGCTCCAGCGTGGTGAGCACCCGGTCGAGCAGGACGGGGACGTGCCGTGGCCCTTCGTGTCCGCCGTCCCGGCTCACCGGCCGCGGTGCTCGCCCCGCCATGACGGCCTCCCTCCTACGCGTTCAGGGCGTGTCCCGTCGGTCACCGGCCCGGAGCAGGCCCGTGGAGCGCGTGCCCCACCGCATCTGCCGCACCTGTCCGGTACAGGAACGCGGCACACCTGTGTGTCCGAACGGGACCGTCGGACCCACCACCGCGCGGCAGGCGCCGTCGACCGGCAGCCGAACGGACACGAGGCACCACGACCCGGTGCCGCGTGCACACCTGCTTGCGGATCATTGTGGATCCCGGATGCCGCCAGGCCCCCGCCCGCCCGTCGGACCTGGCGCCGGGGAAGTTGCGCCAGGGCCGCACCATCTCCGTCCCACCGAGCCGGCGGCCCGGATCGGCTGCGGCACCGCGCCCGCCTGCAGTCGGAGCGCGACGTGTTTCCGCAGGAGACGGCTCGAGCGGACCGAGGCCTCACGACACCCGGGTCGGACTCTCGGGTGGCCAGTCCGGCAGCTCCCGAGACGTGCGGGACCGCAACTCCCGCCCGACCACGGTCAGAAGAGCCCGGGCAACACCTCCTCCCGGGCCTTGGCGTAGCTCTCCTCGTGTTCGGCGAGGTACCGCTCCCAGGCCTTGGCGTCCCAGATCTCCAACCGGTTGATCGCGCCGATGACCACGCACTCCTTGGTCAGGCCGGCGTAACGTCGCAACTCCGGGGCGATGGTGATCCGCCCCTGCCCGTCGGGGCGCTGTTCGTCGGTGCCGGAGAACAGGTAGCGCTGGTAGGCACGGACCGCCTCGTTGGTGAAGGGAGCCTCCGCGACCTTGCGCGCCATCTGCTCGAACTCCGCGCGCGGGAACACGTAGAGGCAGTGGTCCTGACCCTTGGTGACCATCAGCCCCCCCGCGAGCGCGTCCCGGAACTTGGCCGGCAAGGTCAACCGGCCCTTGTCGTCCAGTTTCGGGGTATGGGTCCCGAGGAACACGGCTCCCACCTCCCCGATCCGGCCCGGCCCCCTCCCGGACCGCCCGGCTGGTGAGACCCCCGGCGCCCCACCGGCTGCCACAGTACCCCACTTTTCCCCACAGTCAACGGGAACGACGGCCGCCTTCGAGCGGTTTCTGCAACGTTTTCCCTGGTAGAAGAGTTGATGATCATGTGGGGCGTCGTGGGGGAACGCCCGGCCGGGGTGGGGGTGCACCCCCGTTCGCCCACCCCGTTCCTCCATCTCCCCGCCGCCCCTCCCTTTTCCTTACTCCGGAAGGAGGAACACCGGGCCTGCCGGTGCACCACAGGTACGACGCAGGCCTGGCGCCGACGCCCGTGGTGGGGGACGGTGGGGGGAGAGGCCCTCTGCACCGGCCCGACGAGGCCCCGCGGAGCCCGGAGTCGCCCCACTCCACCCGGATGGGGGATTTCGCCAGGGTTTGACATCGCCCGTGGCACCCTGGCCGGCGGCCCCAACGCCGCCCGGCTCGCCCATTCCTCCGCGAGGCGCACGGTGGACCGGCGCGGGCGCAATGACACAGGAGGTCGCGTGACGCCAAGCACTCACCCAGCGGCCTGGTCCGCTCATCCCCAGGGCGGGCCCGGAGCGTCGGGCAACGGCCTGGTCCCCGGAGGAGACCGCCCGGCGGTGAGTCTGTCCGAACTGCACGGTGTGGTACAGCGGATCGCCGCCAACATCGAGCGGGTGCTCGTCGGCAAACCCGACGTGGTGCGGGTCGCGCTGGTGACCCTGTTGTCCGAGGGACACCTGCTGGTCGAGGACGTCCCCGGGGTCGGCAAGACCTCCCTGGCCAAGGCACTGGCCCGGTCCATCGACTGCTCGGTCAGCCGTATCCAGTTCACCCCGGACCTGCTGCCCAGCGACATCACCGGAGTGTCGATCTACAACCGGCACGACGGGACGTTCGAGTTCCGCCCCGGCCCGGTCTTCGCCAACATCGTCGTGGGCGACGAGATCAACCGTGCCTCCCCCAAGACCCAGTCGGCGCTGCTGGAGTGCATGGAGGAGCGCCAGGTCACGGTGGACGGTCGGAGCTACCCCCTCGACTCGCCGTTCATGGTCATCGCCACCCAGAACCCGGCCGAGATGGAGGGCACCTACCCCCTCCCCGAGGCGCAGCGCGACCGCTTCACCGCGCGGGTCTCCGTCGGCTACCCCGACCCGCAGGCGGAGCTGGCGATGGTGGACGAGCACGCCGGGCGGGACCCGCTGTCCACACTGCAACCGGTGTCGGACGCCGGCCAGGTCCGCGACCTGATCGCGACCGTCCGCTCGATCCACCTGGCCGTCGAGGTGCGCCGGTACGCCGTGGAGCTGGTGGCGGCCACCCGCCGGTTGCCCGATCTGCGGCTGGGGGCGTCCCCGCGGGCCACGCTGCACCTGGTGCGGGCGGCCAAGGCCCAGGCCGCCCTGGCCGGCCGGGACTTCGTGGTCCCCGACGACGTACAGGCGGTCGCCGTTCCCGTCCTGGCACACCGCCTGGTGCTCACCGCGGAGGCGCACGCCGCTCGGCGCTCCCCCGCCGACCTGGTGCGCGGTCTGCTGCAGCGGATCCCGGTACCGCAGAGATCCGAGCCGGCGACGCGGGACCGCTGACCACGGAGCGTTCCGGTGCCTCGCGTCCACCAGGCCCTCCCGGTGCTCCCCGCCCCCTCGCGGGTGCGGACCGGCACTCCGCCGAGCCCGCCCCGCACCCGCCCCGTGCCGCCCAGCCCGCCGTCCCCCCACGGCGGGCCCCGACCGTCGACATCCCCTAGGAGCTGCGCATGCGGCGTCCCCTCAGCGGACTGACCACCCGCGGCAGGTGCCTGCTGGCCGCCGGTGTCGCCGCGGCGTTGTGCGCGCTGGTGCTCGACGAACGGGATCTGCTGCGTGTGGCGCTGTTCGCCGCTGCCCTCCCCCTGCTGGCCACCGCCCTGGTCTCCGGTTCCCGTGTGGGGCTGACCGCGGTGCGGAACCTGGTCCCGGACCGCATTCCGGTCGGCACGCGCGGCGATGTCGAACTGGTGCTGCGCAGCGACGGACGGATCCCCGCCGGGGGTCTGCTGCTGGAGGACGACCTGCCGTACGCGCTGGGCAGCCGACCCCGTTTCGTGGTCGCGCGACTGCCCCGCCACCAGGCGGTACGCCTGACCTACCCCCTGCATCCGGTGATGCGCGGCGTACACCGGATCGGCCCGCTGACCACCCGTATCACCGACCCCTTCGGCCTGGCCGAGGCCGAGGGGAAGCTGACCGAGCCGAGTCGCCTGGTGGTGGTGCCCCAGGTGGTCCGGCTGTACGGCCTGCCCTCCACGTCCGGGCTCGGCGCCGGGGACGACGGTTCGGTCCGGCTGCGTACCGGGCAGGGCGAGGACGACGCGGTGGTCCGCCCCTACCGGCACGGCGACGACATCCGCAAGGTGCACTGGCGGTCCACGGCCCGCCGGGACGAGCTGATGGTGCGGGTGGAGGAACGGCCGTGGCGGGGCGGCACCACCGTGCTGTTGGACCACCGCAGTGCGGCTCACCGTGGTGACGGCCCCACCTCCAGCCTGGAGTGGGCGGTCTCGCTGGCCGCCAGCGTGTGTCTGCACCTGCACCGGCACGGTCACTCGGTGCGGCTGGTCACCGAGGACGGCCGCCTGCTGGCCAGGGGTGGCCCCGAGAGCGGCACCAGCGCCGCCGTGCTCGACGCCCTCGCCGGCCTGCAGGCCTCCCACCGACGTGACCTGGTCCACGCGACCGACCCGGCCGCCGGCAACGACGTCATCGCGATCCTCGGCGCGGCCTCTCCCACCGCGGTCGGCGAGCTCGTCCGGCACCGCTCCCGTGCCGGCCGGAGCCTGGCCGTGCTGCTGGACGTCGCCGCCTGGGCCACCGCGGAGGAGGAGTCGGTGCCCGACCCGCACGAGGCGGCCCGGCTGCTGCGTGGAGCCGGGTGGCGGGTGGCCGTCGCCGGCCCGAACCGGTCGATGGCCGAGGTCTGGGCCGAACTGTGCGGTACGTCGATCGCCACGAGCACCGGAGGTGCCTGGTGACCACACGGCAGGACACCACCTCCTCCTCGACCTCCCCCTCCCCGGCGGTCCGCCCCACGGTGCCGCTGGAACCGCTGATCGCCGGTCTGGCGGTGGTGCTGGCCAGTACGGCGCTGTCCGGGGTGATCAGCGGCACCCGCTGGCTCGTCGCGGCCACCCTGGCCGCCCTGGTCGTGGTGGCCGCCGGAATGGGCCTGCGCGCGACACCGCTCCCGATACCGCTGCGGGTCGTGGGCCAGATCGGCGCGCTGCTGTGCCTGTTGACCCTCCTGTTCACCGAGCACGGTGTGCTCGGCGTGCTCCCCGGTCCCGGGGCGTTGGAGGCGCTGGGGCAGGAACTCGGGCGCGCGGTGTCCGAGATCCGGGTCGGGATACCACCGGTGCAGGCCAGCAGGGCCATCCAGTGCCTGGTCGCCCTGACGATCGGACTGGTCGCGGTGCTGGTGGACCTCGTGGCGGTCACGGCCGCCACGCCCGCCGCGGCCGGACTGATCCTGCTGTGCGTGTTCGCGGTGCCGGCCTCCCTGGCCGACGAGCTGCTCCCGTGGTGGACGTTCGCCCTCGGTGCCGTGGGTTTCACGCTGCTGCTCCTGGTGGACAACCACTTCCGGTACCGCCGCTGGTTGGGGGCCCGGGCCAGGGCGGGACAGGCCAGTACCGTTCCGGCCGCGGCGACGATGGGCGGACTGGCCCTGGTGGTGGCGCTGGTGGTCGGCTCCAGCCTGACCTTCGTCGGCACCGCGGGCCGGCTGCCCGGGGCCGGCGACGGCCTCGGCCCCGGAGGCGCAGCCGGGATCGGCAACCAGCCGTTCACCTCGCTGCGCGGCCAGCTGCACCGGGGGAGCGTGGTCGAGCTGTTCCGTGTCCGTGGCCTGGAGCGTCCGGTCTACCTGCGTGCGTTGACCCTGCGGCACTTCGACCCGCAGGTGGGGTGGACGCTCGACGAGCTGCCCGCCGGAGTTCCCGCCAGTGGTCCGCTGCCGCCCCCACCGGGCGGCGGGGTGCCCGAGGGGGAGCGGATCCGCGTGGAGATCGAGCCCGTGGGGTTCCAGGACAACTGGCTCCCGGTGTACGGGGTGCCGCTGGAACTGTCCGGGACCGGGCCGGAGTGGCGCTACGCTGCCGAGGTCGGCGCCGTCTTCGCCCCGGGCGGGCCCCGTCGCCCCGGGCGGTACGTCGAGGAGGCGGTGCTGCCCACCCCGACCGTGGAGCAGCTCCGCGCGGCTCCTCCCGGGGCGTCCTACGTCGACCCGGCCTACCTGGCCGTCGACGGTCTGGACCCGCGGGTGGCGCAGCTGGCCCAGGACCTGACCGCCGAAGCCACGACCGACTTCGACAAGGCCCGAGCCCTCAACCACTACTTCACCCGACCCGAGAACGGTTTCCGCTACTCGCTGGAGACCGAGGGGACGGGCTCGGGTGACGCGCTGGTGGACTTCCTGTTCCACGGCAAGGCCGGTTTCTGCCAGCAGTACGCCTCGGCGATGGCGGTCATGTTGCGTGCGGTGGGCGTACCCGCCCGGGTGGCGATCGGCTACACCAGCGGCTTCGACAGCGGCGAGTACCGGGTGATCACCACCGAGGACGCGCACGCGTGGGTGGAGGCGTTCTTCCCCGGTATCGGCTGGTTGACCTTCGATCCCACTCCCCTGGCCGACGGGCGGGGCATCGTGCCCACCTACGTGAGCGAGAACCCGGGCTCGGTCGGTGAGGGATCGAGCAGCTCCGACCGGGAGGACGTCCCGGGCGGCTCCGGCCCCACGCCGTCCCCGGCGTCGCGGACCAGCTCCCCGACCGGCGGCACCGCGATCCAGAGCCCCGGGGAGGGGGGCCACGGCGGTGGGTTCCCGGTGTGGCTGCGGTGGCTGGGCGGAGTCGTGTTGGTGATCGCCGTGGTGCTGGTGGCCCCTGCCGCCGTGCGCGAGGCGCAACGCCGGCGTCGGCTCCGGCTGGTCAGCAGCGGGCAACCGGGCGCGGCCACGGCCGCCTGGCAGGAGCTGCTGGCCGAGGCCTGGGACCGCGGGATCGAGGCCGATCGCGCGGAGACGGTGCGGGCCACGGCACGTCGGCTGGCTCGGGAGTACGACCTGGACGAGGACGGCAGGAACGGGTTGCGGGTGCTGCTGGCCGCGGTCGAACGGGAGTGGTACGGCCCCGAGCAGGACGGTGAGGAGGACCGGGCACGGCGCCGGGAGCTGGTCGGGGCGGTGGCGGCGGTGCGTGACAGCCTGGCCCGCCAGGCTCCGCTGTCCCTGCGCGCCCGGTTGCTGCCCCGTTCGGTGTTCCGCTCCCCGGTTCGTTCCGGTACCTCCCCGGTCGGTTCCGGTGAGCGGCGCCCCTGACCGACTCCGGGCGAGCACCGGACGAAGGACACGCCGAACCAGCGGGCCGCACGCTGAACCAGCGGGCCGGGGGTCCACCGAACGGATCGGTGGACACCCGGCCCGCTGGTCGTCTGGGTAACGTCAGGGAACCCGACAGCCGACGGTAGGAGCGCCGCCGGCGCGCCCGTACCGCCTTACTCGTGGTCCTCGAAGCGCTTGCGGAAACGTTCCTCCATCCGCTGGGCGAACGAACTACGTCGCGCCTTCGTCCTGTCCTCGGTGGCCGACGGCTCGGTGCTTCCGAGCGTGGCAAGGGTGAGCACAGCGCCGCCGAACATGACCAGGAAGCCGATCACGCTCACCACGGGAATCTCGGCGAGCTTGATCGGCAACGCCACGCCCAGCACGAGCAACAGCAGGCCGAGCACGAACAACGCGACGCCCTGAAGGCGACGGCGTCGGGACGGTCGGCGCAGCCGTGCACCGCGCACGGTGGAGGCGAACTTCGGGTCCTCGGCGTAGAGCGCGCGCTCGATCTGCTCGAGCAGTCGCTGCTCGTGCTCGGAGAGTGGCATGGCTCCTCCTCCGGCACAGCGGTCGCGGGCGCCGGGTGATCACGGTTGCCGCCGGACCCGGCGGGCACCCCACTTGGGGCGTCACCCTTGAGGATACGATCGCCGCGTCTCCCTTACCACCCGGTCCTGCACTCCACTTCCGTGCCATCCGGTGATGTGCACCGCCTCGGGACGGTAAATACCCCGAAAAGAGTAGAGGGCGCACCCGAACAGTACATACCCCACCAAACAGTATATACGTCACATTCAGGGCGAGCCCACGCGCCGTACGACCGCACCGGCACGGAACGCCCGTCACCGGCTCACCGCTCGGCCCCACCGGGGCGCCCGGTGCGCGGAGACAACAGCGACGCGGGACGCACCGCCCCCAGTCCGAACCGGGACCGCGCCCGGTCCACGGCCTGTTCCGCCTCCCGCCACCCGTGCCCGGGAGCGTCCAGCACGAGCTGCTCGGGTTCCCGGCCCGCGTCGGCGAGCTGTTCGACCCGGACACCGACCAGCCGGATCGCCTCGTGCGGCACCTGCTCGTCGAACAGGGCGCGGGCGGTGGTGTAGATCTCCCGCGCGACATCGGTGGGCAGCGGGAGCGTCCGGGACCGGGTGATGGTGGTGAAGTCCGCGAACCGCACCTTGATCGACACCGTCCGGCCCCGCAGTCCCCGGCTCCGCAACGCCGAGGCGGTCCGCTCCGCGAGCCGGAGCAACTCGCGACGCAGCACGCCCCGGTCGTACAGGTCGGTGTCGAAGGTCTCCTCCGCGCCGATCGACTTCTCCGGTGCGTCCGGCACCACCCGCCGGTCGTCCCGGCCGTTGGCCAGGGCGTGCAGGTGCTCGGCCAGCGCGGTGCCCAGGGCCCGCCGCAGCCGGGGCAACGGGGCCGCCGCCACGTCCGCCACCGTCTCCAACCCGATCTGCCGCAGCCGCTCGGCCGTGCGCTCGCCGACGCCCCACAGCGCCGACACCGGGAGCGGGTGCAGAAAGTCCAACACCCGCGCGGCGGGCACCACGAGCAGCCCGTCGGGCTTGGCCATGCCCGAGGCGAGCTTGGCGACGAACTTGGTCGGAGCCACCCCGACCGAGCAGGTGATGCCGTGCTCGGCCGCCACCCGTTCGCGGATCCGCCGGCCCACCTCGGCCGGAGTGGCCCGAAGACGACGCAGCGCACCCGAGACGTCCAGGAACGCCTCGTCCAGGCTCAACGGCTCGACCAGGGGTGTCAGCTCGCGGAAGATCGCCATGACCCCGCGCGACACCTCCCGATACGCCTCGAAGTCGGCGGGGAGGAACACCGCGTGCGGACAGAGCCGCCGGGCACGGCTGACCGGCATCGCCGAACGCACGCCGAACCGACGTGCCGGATAGTTGGCCGAGGCCACGACACCCCTCGGCCCGGTTCCTCCCACCACCACGGGACGATTCCGCAGCTCGGGGCGTCGCCGGATCTCCACGGACGCGTAGAACGCGTCCATGTCGACGTGCAGGATGCCGCAGCCCTCGTCGTCCACCGGCCCCTCGGTGGCCGGCGTCCACGCGCCCCGCGGCAGATCCCCGCTGCGCCCCACCACCCACCTCCCGACTCGAACACGCGTTCGACGAGACGGAGTCTACGAGCGATTCCGGACGTCGTCCGGGCACACCGGGGCAGCCGGGAGGCCCCGGAGGCGGACGTCGGACACCACGGGACCGGGCTCAGCCGGTGTGCCCGGGCTTGCGGGCCAGGGCGTGCAGCCGAGTGGCGATGTCCCGCAGCGGCGGTCGGGTGGCCGCGGCGAGCTCCAACTCGGCGAGCGCCTCGGCCCCGCCCGGGGCGTGCTCCAGCACCACTCCCGGCACCAGGTCACCGAGCACCCCGTGCCCCTGCAACACCTCCACCTGCAACCCGGCGCGGGTGAGCAGCGCGGTGAGGCACTCGCTGTCGAACCGGCGCTGCAGCGAGTCCTGCTCCCCGAGGCAGCCGTCCGTGTCCGACAGGAGCCGGCGCGCCTCGGTGATCCGGCCGGCCAACGCCCGGCCCAGCACCGCCCCGTAGCGGTTGGCCACCAACACCGAGATCGCCCCGCCCGGGGCCGTGGCCTCGGCCAGCGCGGTGACGGCGGTCGTCACGTCGTCGACCACCTCCAGCACACCGTGCCCGAGCACCAGGTCGGCTCCACCCGACGGGACCAGGTCGGCCAACGCGTCGGCGTCCCCCTGCACCGCGGTGATCCGTGCGGCCACACCGGCCTCCTCGGCCCGGCGCTGCAGGGTGGCCAGCGAATCGGGACTGGAGTCGACGACGGTGACCAGGCAGCCGGCCCTGGCCAGCGGTACCGCCCACCCTCCGCTGCCGCCACCCACGTCGAGCACCTGTGGCGCCTGCCCGCCCCGGCGCCGTCGGGCGGCGGTGACCTCGGTGTCCAGCACCTGGTGCACGGCGTCGATTCGCATGGCGGTCAGCCTAGGCGAGCCGACGCCGCGGGACGTCCGGTGGCCGGTACCCGACCACCGGCGCGCCAGGGTGGTGGATACACCGGTCGGGTTACGGCGATCGGCGGCTCCGGTGAGGGGCACACGACGTATCGATTGTCACCGCATCTGGCCGTGTGCACCGCATTCGAGGTAACACGCCTTAGGCTGCTGCCTGTGCATACGGTGGCCGTGCTGAGCCTGAAGGGTGGCGTGGGTAAGACGACCGTGGTGCTGGGACTGGCCTCGGCCGCCCTGCGCCGCGGGGTGCGCACGCTCGTGGTCGACCTGGACCCGCAGTGCAACGCCACTGCGACACTGGAGCCCGACGAGACCGAAGCGACGCTGTCGGACGTGCTGGAGGACCCCACACCGTCCGTGCTGCGGGCGGCGGTGGCTCCCAGTAGCTGGGGCGAAGGACTGGACGTCCTGGTCGGCTCGGAGGACGTCGAGGCGCACAACGATCCCGACCCCGGGTTGAAGCGGTTGAACCGACTGGCGTCCGCACTGACCCGGATCAACGACCTGGTCGTCGAGGACGGCCTGCCCTACCAACTGGTTCTGCTGGACTGCCCGCCCTCGCTGGGGCAGCTGACCCGTTCGGCCCTGGTGGCGGCGGACCGGGCGCTGCTGGTGACCGAGCCGACCATGTTCGCCGTCGCCGGCGTGCAACGCGCCTTCGAGGCGGTACAGCTGGAGCGGGACCAGAACAACCCCCGGCTGCAGCCGCTGGGTGTGGTGGTCAACCGGGTGCGTCCCCGCTCGCACGAGCACCAGTTCCGGATCAACGAGCTGCGGGAGATCTTCGGTCCGCTGGTGATGCCGGTCGCGCTGCCCGACCGGCTGGCCGTGCAGCAGGCCCAGGGTGCGTGCATGCCGATCCACCAGTGGGGCACCCCCGGGGCCCGGGAGGTGGCCCTGGCCTTCAACCTGCTGCTGGCCCGGGTGCTCCGCTCCAGCCGGAGCCGCCGGTACGCCCAGCCCGAGGAGGACGGCTACGGTCGGCACGGGATGCTCGTGGGCACGTCCGGCTACGACCCGAGCGGTGGCATGGAGGACGACGAGTGACCACCGTGGCACTCCTGTCCGCGCCACGGCCCTGGACGTGACGCCTCCGGGGCCGAGCGCCGGGCCGGTCCTGCCGCTCCGGCACTGACGAGCCAACGGGTCGACACGTCCGCCGCCGCGCCGACCGGCCCGTTCTCCCGCACACTGGGGTCATGCCCGAGGGTGACACCGTCCACCGGGCCGGTCGGCGGCTGCACCGGGCTCTGGCGGGCCGCCGCCTGGTGCGCGGCGAGCTGCGCCATCCCCGGTTGGCCGCGGTGGACCTGGCCGGGGTACGCGTGCTGGAGGTGCGACCGGTCGGCAAGCACCTGCTGTTCCGCTTCGACGACGACACCACCCTGCACAGCCACCTGCGGATGGACGGGTCCTGGCACCTGTACCGGCCGGGCCAGCGCTGGCACGGCCCCGCACACCAGGTACGGGCGGTGCTGGACACCGGGGACCGTGTCGTCGTGGGTTTCCGGCTGCACGACTTGGCGCTGCTGCCCACCGCCGAGGAGCACCGGGTGATCGGGCATCTCGGCCCGGACCTGCTCGACCCCGAGTGGGGGCCGCGGCACGAGGACGAAGCGGTGCGCCGGCTGGCGGCCGACCCGGACCGCGCGATCGGGCTGGCGCTGCTGGACCAGAGCGCGGTGGCCGGGCTGGGCAACCTGTACCGCACCGAGCTGTGCTTCCTGCTGGGGGTCTCCCCGTGGACCCCGGTCAGCGGGGTCGACCTGCGGGCGGCGGTGCGCCGGGGGCGTGAGCTGCTGCGGCGGAACCTCTTCCGACCTGATCAACCCACCACCGGAAGGTCGGCCCCGGGAACCCGGCACTGGGTGTTCGAGCGGGCCGGGCGGCCCTGTCGGCGGTGCGGCCGACCGGTGCGCGTGGCTCCCCAGGGGCCCGGCCACCTGGCGCGGCTCACCTACTTCTGCCCCCGGTGCCAGCACGGCCCGGTGCCGCCGGAACACCCGTTCGACGGAACCGGGCCCTGAAGCGGGGTCTGGTGTGGCTCAGCCGCGGGCGGCGAGTCGGGCGCGGGCCTTCTGCAGGCCGCGCAGCAACGGGTAGGCCACGATGATGCCGAGCGAGCCCCAGGCGATACCGCCGAGCTGGACCCCACCGACGGTCATGGTGAGGTCACCGATCCCGGCGACCAGCGCGGCCCCGGCGACCATGAGGTTCACCGGGTCGGTGAAGTCCACCTTGTGGTCCAGCCAGATCCGCACCCCGACCAGTCCGATCAGCCCGTACAGGACCAGGGTGGCCCCGCCGATCACCCCGGAGGGCACGGTGTTGATCAGGGCGTTGAACTTCGGCGAGAAGGACAGGGCGATGGCGGTGACCGCGGCGACGAAGTAGGCCGCGGTGGAGAACACCCTGGTCGCCGCCATCACGCCGATGTTCTCCGCGTAGGTGGTGGTACCGGAACCACCACCCAGCCCGGCCAGCGCGGTGGCCACACCGTCACCGATGAGTGCATCCCCCGCCCGGTGGTCGAGGTTGCGCGCGGTGATCGCGGCGACCGCCTTGACGTGTCCCACGTTCTCCGCGACCAGGACGATCACCACGGGCAGCACACCGAGCACCACCGAGGGCTGCAGCTGGGGCGTGGTCAGCGGGGGCAGACCGAACCAGTCCGCCTCGCGCAGTTGGTCGAGACGCTGCGGGTCGAGTCCCCCGGTGACGGCCGCGGCGGCCCAACCGACCACCACACCGGCCAGCACCGAGGTCCGGGAGAGCAGGCCGTGGCTGAGCACCGAGGTGAGCAGGATGGTCGCCAGGGTGATCACCGCGATCAGGGGCTGACCGGTGAAGGACTGCACGGCGACGGGAGCCAGGTTCAGACCGATGAGCGCGACGATGGCCCCGGTCACCACGGGCGGCATGATCGAGTCCAGCAGGCGCACCCCGAGCGCCTTGACCGCGACCCCGACACAGACGAGCACCAGACCGACGACCACGACGGCACCGAGCTGGGCCGCCTGACCGGCCCCGGCCTGGGCGGCGGCGGTCAGCGGGGCGATGAACGCGAACGACGACCCGAGGTAGCTGGGCACCTGGTTCCGGGTGATCAGCAGGAACAACAGGGTGCCCACGCCGGAGAAGAGCAGCGTGGTGGTCACGGGGAAGCCGGTGGTCAGCGGGACCAGGAGGGTCGCGCCGAACATGGCCACCACGTGCTGGACGCCCATCCCGATGGTCAGCGGCCAGCTCAGCCGCTCCTCGGGCGCTACCACGGCACCGTCAGCCACCCCACGCCCGTTGCCGTGCACGGTCCAGACTGCCACTACGCCCTCCCGAATCACCCACTGTCCGGGGATATCAGACACGCCTCGTAGTCAGAAGCGCCAGCCTTGGGAGGGAAAAAGTACCGGGTGACCACCCTCAGAGCAGAATGGATCTCGCACACTTCAACACAGAGCGCAATCGCAACTACGGCGTGTCACGCCAACCGGGGGGTAGCGGACGGCCGGGCACGGATCAGGCGGTTTCGGTGGTACCGCGCTCCAGCTCCCGCAGCGCGAGCGCCAGACCGGCCAGCCGGTCGATGGAGTCCTGCAGGGCCGCACGAGGAGTGGCGCCGGACGTCGCGGCCACCACCCGGCCCGCCGCGGCCACCAGCCGACCGAAGTCCTCGACCCCGGCGTCCAGTTGAGCGCGGAGACGACGGATGTCCTCGACGAGCGGCCCCCGCTCCAGCGGCGGCGCGGCGTCCCTGGCCAGTTCCACGGCCCGCAGTCGCTCTCCCACGGCTCGCAGGGCGGTGGCCGCCTGGGTCGCCGAGGTGCGGATCTCGGCCACCGACTCCGGCGGCACCGGTGGCACCCCGTTCAGCGGGGCACTGAGCTGACGCAGCACCTGGGCCAGGCTGTCCTCCGCGGCGGACAGCCGCCGCAACGGCTCGTACGCAGCCGATCCGGACGGGGGCAGCTGCGGTCGGACCGTGGGTTCGGGCAGCGGCTCCCGGTTCAGCCGACGGAACCGGAGCCCCGCGCTCACCGCGAGGGCGGCAAGCATGGTCGTGGCCACTCCCCCACTGGCCACCAGCTCCACCGGTGCCGAGGAGACCGCCATCACCGCGGTCGCCCCGCCACCGAGACCGGCGGCCCAGCCACGCAACCGGAGAGCACGCAGGGCCCTGCGGCGCTGCCGCAGGGCCCTGGCCCGAGGGTCCTGCCAGGTGGACAGCAGGCGGCGGGCACCGTCCACTGCGGCACGACGCACCCGCTGGACGATCTCCTCTCCGAGCTCACCGAGCTCGTCGCGCCGCGCACGCATGGCCGGGATCAGGCCTGCCCGGCCTGCGGGTTCTGCTGGGTGGGCTGCTGCACCGGGTTGCTCGCCGGCTGCGGGGCCGCCTGCTCACCCGAGGTCACCTCGCGGGCACCGCCCGAGGTGAGGGACCCACCGTGCAGCGAGGCCCGGATCTGCTCCAACCGAGCCGCACCGGCCATGTCCACGGTGGCCTGCTGAACCTCCAGCATCCGGCCCTGAACCGAGTTCTGCGCCAGCTCGGCCTGTCCCATCGCCGTGGTGTAGCGCCGCTCGATCTTCTCGCGGACCTCCTCCAACGAGGGGGTGTTGCTCGGCGCGGCGAGCTCGGTCATCTGACGCAGCGAGGCCGACACCTGCTCCTGCATCTTGGCCTGCTCGAGCTGACTGAGCAGCTTGGTCCGCTCGGCGAGCTTCTGCTGCAGGACCATCGCGTTGCGCTCCACGGCCTGCTTGGCCTGCTGAGCCGCCTGCAGCGCCTGGTCGTGCAGGACCTTGAGGTCCTCGATGCTCTGCTCGACGGCGACGAGCTGGGTGGCGAACGCCTGGGCGCTGGCCTCGTACTGCTGGGCCTTCTGCAGATCACCCTTGGCCCGGGCCTCCTCCGCCATCACCAGGGCCTGCCGCGCCGAGGCCTGCAGCTTCTCCACCTCGCCGAGCTGGCGGTTGAGCTTCATCTCCAGCTGCCGCTGGTTGCCGATCACCGCTGCCGCCTGCTGGGACAGCGCCTGGTGTTGCCGCTGCGCCTCCTCGATGGCCTGCTGGATCTGCACCTTCGGGTCGGCATGCTCGTCGATCTTGGACGAGAACGCCGCCATGAGGTACTTCCAGAACTTCACGAACGGGTTGGCCATCTCCTCCGCCTGCCTTCTCTACCGCCCGGCCGCACGACACTTCTGACCGGACAACGACCCGGTGTCGGTGCTGAGTTCCATCGTGTCAGGTGGACCGGCCCGCTTCCACCGACCCGGGGAGATCTCAGGGTTACCCCGGAACGGTTACCCCGGAACGGCCCGCGCCATCCACCCCGGAGATCGTTTCGGATCCGCCCCTCGGAGCGGAGGCGCCCCGCAGCATAGGTGAGACCACTCACAGGACCGACCGGCGGAGTCGACGCCGCGCAACCACCCACGGCACCAGGACGGCATCGGAGGGGCAGGGGCGAACCACACCGAACACACGAGCCGCGCACCCGTCTCGCTGCCGTGCGGGTACGCCGTGCGGGTACGCACCCATCGTGCCGGACCTGCACGTGCGGCCGGCACGGACGGGCAGGGATCTCAGGCCGCGACGACCACCCGATTCCGGGGCTCCCGGATCGGAGCAGGCAGGCGGTGGGTGAGCACCGGCCGTAGGTCGGACAGCTCCTCACCCAGTACCGAGGGCACCAGCTCGGTCTTCTCCTCGGCAGCGCGGGCCCCACCGGCGGGAACGGGCACCTTCTCCACCGGCTCCCGAGGAGCCGTGGCGGCCGGAACCGGCGCCACAGCGCCGCGGATGTCGGACGCCACGTCCGTCAGCAGGTCCGACAGCTCCAGCTCCAGGGCGTCGCAGATCGCCGCCAGCAGCTCGCTGGACGGCTCCTTACGACCCCGTTCGACCTCCGAGAGGTAGCCGAGGCTCACGCGAGCAGCGCGCGAGACCTCGCGCAAGGTGCGGTGTTGGGCGGTGCGGGTGCGGCGCAACCGCTCGCCGATCGCCTCCCGCAGCAGCACGGTCATCGCGCGCCTCCTTTCGGCCAAGTGCCGTCCCAGCCAGCACTCGCATCGCCCACGTTACCGACCTGCCCCTCGTCGCACAGTGGGATTTGCAGCGAGTCCGCCCACGGCGAACGATCTTCCGCGGTCGACGGATGCCAGGCAACCACATCCCGGCCAACGCGTACACCCCGCCCGGCCTTCCCACCCTCCGTGACCGGGATCCACCGGCTCCTCCCGGAACAGGTGAGAGGACGTGGTGCAAGCCGCTGGCGGACCGTGGTGTCCAGGCCGGTCGGGCCCCGGAAGGTGCACGGACGGCCCCAGCACTTCCAGGTTACTCGACAGCACCCGCTCCGGTGCAGTGTCCGGAGGAATCACCCACACGGTCTCAGTCGGTGAGCATCCCCGCGAGCAGACGCAGCGCCTCCCGTACCGCACCGCACCGGATCTCGTGGCGGTCTCCGGACAACCGCACGGTGCGTACCCGTCGCGCCCCGTGCGGCCCACTCAGACCCAGGTGCACCGTGCCCGGTGCGACCCCGTCCTGCGGATCGGGGCCGGCCACCCCGGTCAGCCCCAGTCCCCAGGTGGAACCGCACCGCTGTCGTGCCCCCAGGGCGAGCTGTGCCGCCACCTCCGGGTGCACCGCCCCGTGGGCCCCGACCAGGGCACGGTCCACCCCGGCCAGTCCCACCTTCAGTTCCGTGGCGTAGACGACGAGTCCACCGCGCACCACCGCACTGGCTCCGGGGACCGCGGTGAGCACCGCACACACCAGGCCCGCGGTGAGGGACTCCGCGGTGGCCACCGTCTCACCACGGGCGCGCAGGGTGTGCACCAGGCCGGTCAGCTCGTGCTCGGACAGCCCGACCGTCCGCGCCAGGATCACGAGGCCTCCGCCACCGCGCGCCGGCCCCGGGCCCGCAGACGCAGCGCACGCACCAGGTAGTCCAGCCCGGTCACCACGGTGAGCAGAACCGCCGCCCCCATGACCGTGTGCACCAGCCAGTCCCACGTGCCGGGCAGCGGCAGCAGGTAGAACCCGATCGCCAGCACCTGGGTCAACGTCTTGGCCTTCCCACCCCAGCTGGCCGGGATCACGCCGTACCGGATCACCCAGAACCGCAGCAGCGTCACCCCGATCTCGCGCACCGCGATCACGGCGGTCACCCACCACGACAGCTCGCCGAGCAGGCTCAGGCCGACCAGGGCCGAGCCGGTGAGTGCCTTGTCCGCGATCGGATCGGCGATCTTGCCGAAGTCGGTCACCAGGCCGTGCCGCCGGGCCAGACCACCGTCGAGGTGGTCGGTCAGCGACGCCACGGCGAACACACCGGTCGCGACCCACCGCCATCCCGGGTCCTGACCGTCCGCGGCGAACAGCGCCACGAGGAACAGCGGCACCAGCAGCAGCCGGAGCACCGTCAGCACGTTGGCGATGTTCCACAGCGGGACGACACGTCCCGCGACCTCGCCCTCCGGCAGCCCTGCCGCCCCGTCAGCGCCGGTCACCTGACACTCCTGGGCAGTACCTCGAGGGGCTCCACCACCAGGTCGACGCCCTCGGCGGCGACGACCCGGCACCGCACCATGTCACCGACGGCGACACCGGAACCGTCGGTCAGCACGCACTCGCCGTCCACCTCGGGCGCCTGGTGCTCGGCCCGTCCCACACAGTCGGACTCCTCGTCCTCGGCCTGCTCGACGAGGACCACGACCTCCTCACCCACGCGTTCCTCGGCGCGCTGGGCGGTCAGCTCCTCCACCAGGGAGGAGATCCGGGCCACCCGTTCGGTGATGGTGTCGGCGTCCAGTTTGCCGTCGAGTCCGGCCGCCTCGGTGCCCTCTTCGTCGGAGTACCCGAAAACACCCACCGCGTCGAGGCGGGCCTCGGTCAGGAAACGCTCCAGCTCGGCCAGGTCCTCCTCGGTCTCCCCGGGGAAACCGACGATGACGTTGCTGCGGATGCCCGCCCGGGGCGCCAGGGCACGGATCTGCTCCACCAGGGCCAGGAACGACTCGGTGGACCCGAAACGGCGCATCCGACGCAGCACCGACTCGCTGGCGTGCTGGAAGGACATGTCGAAGTAGGCCGCCACACCGGGAGTGGTGGCGATGGCCCGCACCAGACCGGGCCGGGTCTCGGCGGGCTGGAGGTAGGACACGCGCACCCGGTCCAGGCCGGGGATCGCGGCCAGCTGCGGCAGCAACGCCTCCAGGGCACGCCCGTTCCCCAGGTCCTTGCCGTAGGAGGTGGAGTTCTCGCTGACCAGGAACACCTCGCGGACGCCCTGCTCGGCCAGCCACGCCGCCTCGCCGAGGATCTCCTCCGCCGGACGGGAGACGAAGGCACCCCGGAAGGAGGGGATGGCGCAGAACGCGCACCGACGGTCGCACCCCGAGGCGATCTTGAGCGGAGCCACCGGGGAGTCGTCCAGCCGTCGACGCAGCGGCCGGGACGCCCCCTGGGTCGGCACCCAGCCGTGGCCGGGCACGGAGACCTGCTCGGCGACTGCGGGGCGCTGCACCGGGGTGATGGGCAGCAGGGTGCGCCGGTCCACCGGCGTGTGCGCCTCGATCCTCCGACCGGCCAGCACGTCCTCGAGCCGCGCGCTCAGCTGCGGGTAGTGGTCGAAGCCGAGCACCGCGTCCGCCTCGGGCAGGTGTTCGGCCAGTTCGGCGCCGTACCGCTCGGCGAGGCAGCCCACGGCCACCACCTTGGCACCGGTGTCGGCCGCGGCCAGGAGCGTGTCCACCGAGTCCTTCTTCGCCGACTCCACGAAGCCGCAGGTGTTGACCAGCACGACGTCGATGCCGTCCTCGGCGTCCGCATCGACCAGCTCCCAGCCGTCCGCGGTCAGTCGGCCGGCCAGCTCCTCGGAGTCCACCTCGTTACGGGCACATCCGAGGGTGACCAGGGCGATACGACGGGAGGGGGAAGGGCTTGGCACAACGCTCAGGGTATCTGGCGCCCTGCAACCGGCCGACACGCAGCGGCGTCACCGGGCTCCTCCGTCTCCTCCACCCACCGCGGACGAGGGACAGGACGAGGGACACCCGAACGTCCGGATAGGCTCTCGCACGTGCCAGCCGAGCCGGCGTTCGTCGTCCGCAGAGCCCGGACCCGCGACGTCCGGGCGATCAAAGCACTGGTCGACAAGTACGCGGGGAAGGTCCTGCTCGCCAAGGAGCTGGTCACCCTCTACGAGGACGTCCAGGAGTTCTGGGTCGCCGAGGCCGACGGGGCGATCGTGGGCTGCGGTGCCCTCCACGTGCTCTGGGAGGATCTGGCCGAGATCCGTACCGTGGCGGTCGACCCGGCCCTGCGGGGGCACGGCATCGGTCACGCCGTGGTGCGAAAACTGATCGAGGTGGCCCGGGAACTGGGGCTGGCGCGCATCTTCGTCCTCACCTTCGAAACGCGGTTCTTCGCCCGGCACGGATTCGTGGAGATCACGGGGACCCCGGTGAGTCCCGAGGTGTACGAGGAAATGCGACGGTCGGCCGACGAGGGTGTGGCCGAGTTCCTGGATCTGCCGTACGTCAAACCCAACACCCTGGGCAACAGTCGGATGTTGCTGGAGTTGGGAAACACGCCGACCGACACCACGGAACCCTGACCCGACCGGTCCAGTCGTTTCCCCTGATCAGTCCAGTGGGGACGACTCCGATCACCGTTCTCGCAGCTCCGTGACCTACTCGAGTGTCACTCGACATTTGTCGACACTGCGCCGAACGGCGCTAGCACGGACCCCTACCGTCCGGTTAGGAATCTCCCTGCCCATGATCGAAGGGAGATCCCCGTGGCTACGAACACCCTGCGTCGAACTGTTCGTTCCGGGCTCACCGCGCTGATCGCCGCGGCCGGTATCGCACTCGGCACCGGTACCGCCCACGCTGCGCTTACCCCCGCGCAGCTGCAGGCCGTGACCGACGACTACCTGTTCAGCAAGTCGCTGTCCCAGTTCATCCAGCTCCGGAACAGCCGCCCGTACGCCGACCAGCTCGACTGGTCCTCCGACGGCTGCTCGTGGTCGCCGGACGAGCCGTTCGGCTACGAGTTCCTGCCGGCCTGCCAGCGGCACGACTTCGGCTACCGCAACTACAAGAAGCAGGGCCGGTTCACCGAGGCCAACCGGAAGAGGATCGACGACAACTTCCGGGCCGACATGTACGGCATCTGCGGTGACAACTGGACCTGCAAGCGCACCGCGGACGTCTACTACTACGCCGTGCGTGGCTTCGGCGGGAGCAGCGCCAGCACCGCCGAGGTCCTGAGCAAGCAGCAGGTGGTCCAGGAGGCGCGGGCGGTCGCCACGGGACGCTGAGCCTTCGACCCCGTCCCGGTGGGACGTTCACCCGGGCGAACGTCCCACCGGGACACCGGAGGCACCGCGGCTCAGTCCTCCCCGTCCGCCGGGCCGCCGCGGATGCTCCGCAACACCTCGTCCAACTCCTCCGGTTTCACCAGCACCTCGCGGGCCTTGGAGCCCTCCGACGGGCCGACCACACCCCGGGACTCCAACAGGTCCATCAACCGGCCCGCCTTGGCGAACCCCACCCGCAGCTTGCGCTGCAGCATCGAGGTGGAGCCGAACTGGCTGCTCACCACCAGTTCCGCCGCCTGGAGCAACAGTTCCAGGTCGTCCCCGATGTCCGGGTCGACCTCCCGGGCCTCCCCCTGCTTGGCGGTGGTGACGCCCTCGGTGTACTCGGGCTGGGCCTGGGACTTGGTGAACGCGACGACCTCGGCGATCTCCTCGTCGGTGACGTAGGCGCCCTGCACCCGGATCGGTCGGCTCGCCCCCATCGGCAGGTATAGCCCGTCGCCCATGCCGATCAGCTTCTCGGCCCCCGGCTGGTCGAGGATGACCCGTGAGTCGGTCAGCGAGGAGGTGGCGAAGGCCAGCCGGGAGGGCACGTTGGTCTTGATCAGCCCGGTGACCACGTCCACCGACGGCCGTTGGGTGGCCAGCACCAGGTGGATGCCCGCCGCCCTGGCCTTCTGCGTGATCCGCACGATCGCGTCCTCGACGTCGCGCGGCGCGGTCATCATCAGGTCGGCCAGCTCGTCGACGATGGCCAGGATGTACGGGTAGGGCCGGTAGACCCGCTCGCTGCCGGGCGGGGTGGTGATCTCACCCGACCGCACCTTCCGGTTGAAGTCGTCGATGTGTCGCACCCGGCTGGCCTGCATGTCCTGGTACCGCTGTTCCATCTCCTCCACCAGCCAGGCCAGTGCCGCGGCGGCCTTCTTCGGCTGGGTGATGATGGGCGTGATCAGGTGCGGGATGCCCTCGTACGGGGTGAGCTCGACCATCTTCGGGTCGATCAGGATCAGCCGCACCTCGTCCGGGGTGGCCCGGGTCAGCAGCGACACCAGCATCGAGTTGACGAAGCTCGACTTGCCCGAACCGGTGGAGCCGGCCACCAGCAGGTGCGGCATCCGGGCCAGGTTCGCGGTGACGAAGTGCCCCTCGATGTCCTTGCCCAGGCCGATGACCAGCGGGTGGGCGTCCCGGACCGCCTGGTCGGACCTGAGCACGTCGCCGAGACGCACCAGTTCCCGGTCCGTGTTGGGCACCTCGATGCCGACGGCGGACTTGCCGGGGATCGGAGCGAGCAGCCGGACGTTGTCGGTAGCCACCGCGTAGGCGATGTTCTTCGTCAGGGCGGTGATCTTCTCCACCTTCACCCCGGGTCCCAGCTCCACCTCGTACCGGGTGACGGTCGGCCCCCTGGTGAAACCGGTGACCTGGGCGTCCACGTTGAACTGCTCCAGCACCCCGCCGATCGCCTCGATCATGGCGTCGTTGGCCCGGCTGCGGGTCTTCGGCGGGTCCCCCTCCCGCAGCAGGGTGAGCGGCGGCAACCGGTAGTCACCCTCCACCGTCCGGGTGACGGTGAGCTGACCACGACCCGCCGCCCTGGCCGGTTCGACCGGTCCGGCCTGCGCGGTCGCCCTGGCTCCGGTCCTCCGCGGCCGGGCCGCCGGCTCCGCCGGCCCCGACGGCTCGTCCACCGTGAGCTGCCCGCTCTCCTGGCCGGTTCCCACCGCCCTCCGACCGGCGGACCGCAGGGGCCGGGTCACGCTGCGAGCGGTCCGCTGCTCCGGCTGCTCCTCCGACTGCTCCGGCGGTTCCTCCTCGTCGGCCGCCTCCTCCTCCACGGTCTCCCGCCGGGCGAGGAGCCCCTCCTGTCCGGTCAGTGCACGCAGCCGGTCCGGCACCTCCCGCACCGGGGTGCCGGTGAACACCAGGAAGCCGTAGCCGATCACCAACAGCAGCAGCGGAACGGCCACCCAGCCGGACAGGCCGTAGTACAGCGGATCACCGACCAGGAAACCGAGCGCCCCACCGGCGGACATGCGCTCGGCGTGGGTGTCGGGGCTGCCGGCGGCCACGTGCAACAGGCCGAGCGAGGCAAGACCCATGAGCGAGGAGCCCACCGCGAGGCGTGGCCGGGTCGCGGGGTTCGGCTCGGTGCGCATGAGCACCACCCCGGCCACCAGCAGCAGCACCGGCACGGCCATCACGCCCGACCCGGCCCCACTGCGCAGGGCCTGCTCCAGCCACCGGCCCACCGGGCCACCGGCCTGCCACCACACCCCGGCCGCGACCACCACGGCCAGCGAGATCAGCAGCACCCCGAGGCCGTCCCTACGGTGTGCCGGGTCGATCTCCTTCGTACGCCCGAGCGTCCGGGTCACCAGGCCGACGGACCGGCCCACCAGCCGGAGGACCCTACGGGAACCGGTACGCCGGACGGAGCCGGTCGACCGGGTGGACCTGCTCCGCGTCCCGGTGCGCCTCGTCCCGGTGCTTCGTGACGAGCCGGAGCGGGTACCGGACCTGCCGGCGGACCGCCCGCCCGACCGCGTCTTCCCGCGACCGCGTGATGCGCTTCCACCCGAGGTCGTCCCGCTCGCCATGCCCCTCACCGTACCGATCACCACTCACGCAGGTGTGGACGAACGAACCCGTGTCCGCCCGGTGTCCCGGCCCGGGCCCGACCGGTCCAGGACGGTTCCTCGTCCTGCGCGGCCGATGCCCCATCGGTTCACCGGGAGCCGACGATCCGTTACCCATCCGTTCCACAGCATCGCCCCACCGGACGTGTCCGACGACACGTCGGCATGACATGCTGCACCGCAATGGTTTCCCTGCCTTCTGTTCCGAACGAACCGACACGCCGACGCACACGGTTGCGGCGGCGCGTCGGGCACCGTCGCACGCCGCGCCTGTGGCGTGTGTTGATGCGCCTGGACCGAGCGGTGGTCGGGCTCACCGGAAAACTGGTGGTCACCGGCGAGATCCCCGAGGAGCTGCACGGTCGGCCGCTGCTGCTGACGGCCAACCACATCGGCAACTTCGATGTGCTGGTCCTGGTGGCGGCGTGCCACAAGATCGGGATCGCACCGCGGTTCATGGCCACCGGCGGGTTGTTCGACGCGCCGGTCGTCGGCTGGGTGCTGCGCAAGTGCAACCACGTGCGGGTGGACCGCGGGAAGACGACCGCCGTGGACGCCCTGCGCCACGGCGTCGACGCCCTCGCCGAGGGGGATCCCGTCCTGGTCTACCCCGAGGGACGGATCAGCCAGGACCCGGGGCTGTGGCCGGAGCGCGGCAAGACGGGCGCGGCCCGGATCGCGCTGGCCTCCGGTGCCGCCGTGATCCCGGTGAGCCAGTGGGGTGCGCACGAGGCCATGGACTGGGGCACCCTGACCGTGGAGAAGTGGGCGGATCTGAAGATCCTGCTGGTCTCCTGGCTGCGTGCGGTGCGACGGCGGCCGGTGTTCCGGGTGCACTTCGGTCCGCCGGTGGACCTGAGCGACCTGTCGACGGACCGCCCCGGTGACGCGGTCCGTGCCCGGGACCGGATCATGCGGGCCATCGCGAACGGACTGGCCGGGCTGCGCGCGGACGAGTTCGACGCACCCCGCCACCACGACCCGACCCGACCGACGGTGGCGCGCAGCCCGTGGAAGCCGGAACACCCGCCCCAGCTGCACCTGGTGGAGGGGTCGCCCGCACCGGCCGTCACCGAGGACGGCCCGGAGGCCGCAGCAAGCTGACCGGGAGCACCGTCTCGGCGCGGCCACGACGTTCCGGTCCGGCCGTGCCGGGACGGGTGGGACACTGGCCCGGTGACCCCGCGTGCCACCTCACCTTCCCGGGGCCGACTGCTCGGCATCGTCTTCGGCGTCCTGTCCGCGGTGTGTTTCGGTGTCTCCGGGCCACTGGCGAAAGCCGCCATGTCCGCCGGGTTGAGCCCGTTGGACGTCACCGCGGCCCGGATCTCGCTCACCGCGCTGGTGATGTTCGCCGTGGTGGGTCTGCTGCGGCCGTCCGCGCTGCGGGTCCGTCCGGGACGGTGGCGGCTGCTGATCAGCTACGGGTTGCTGGGCTTCGCCGGGGTGCAGGCCTGCTACTTCCTGGCCGTCTCCCGCATCCCGGTGGGGGTGGCGCTGCTGCTGGAGTACCTGGCCCCCACCCTGATCGTGCTGTGGGTGCGCCTGGTCCGCCGGGTGCGGCTGCCGGCGGGCACCTGGCTCGGGGCCGGTCTGGCCGTGCTGGGTCTGGCGCTGATCGGCGAGGTGTGGCACGGACTGCGCCTGGACCCGCTCGGGGTGCTGGCCGCCCTGGCCGCCGCGGTGTGCTTCTCCGGTTACTTCCTGCTCAGCGACTATCTGCCCGCCGACCGGGGCGAGGAACCGCAGAACCCGCTCGGCCTGATCGGCTGGGGAGCGGTGTTCGGCGCGGTGACCCTGGCCGTGGTGAACCCACCCTGGCGTTTCCCGTTCGACGCGCTGACCCACTCCGTGCCGTTCGGCTCCGCGCAGGTGCCGACGTGGACGCTGCTGCTGGTCCTGGGGCTCGTCAGCTCGGCCCTGGCCTACCTGCTCGGGGTGGCCGCGGTGCGCGCCCTGTCCGCCCCGGCGGCGAGCGTGCTCGGAGTGTTGGAGCCGGTCGTGGCCGCCGCGGTGGCCTGGGTGCTGCTCGACGAGGCCCTGTCGGTCCCGCAGCTCGCCGGGGCCGGGCTGCTCCTGCTGGGTGCGGTGCTCGCCCAGCTCACCACTCCACCACGTGGCGGAACCACCGAGGAAACACCGACGGTCGGGGTGACACCCGCTCCGGCGGGGACGGACCTCCCCCCGGACGGACCGGGCGGCACCCCGACCACGAAGGCCGGTGGGGCCGGGGATCAGGGACGGTCGACGGGCAACACGGTGGGCACGATCATCGGCCGGCGCCGGTAGGTCTCCGCCACCCAACGACCGACCACCCGGCGCACCGCCTGGGCGATGCGGTGCGTGTCGGTGATGCCCTCGGCCTCGGTGCGTGACAGCTCCATCTCGATCAGGGGCACCACGTCGTCCAGGGCCTTGGGGTCGTCGGAGAACCCACGCCCGGACACGGTGGGCGGGGCCACCGCACGACCGGTGCTCGACTCCACCATCACGGTGATCGCGATGAAACCGCCCTCGCCGAGGATCAACCGGTCGGAGAGCGTCGACTCGCCCACGTCGCCCACGGACAGGCCGTCCACGTAGACCTGGCCCACCTCGACCCGGCCGGTGATCTGCGCGATGCCGTCGACCAGGTCCACCACCACGCCGTCCTCGGCGAGCACCACCCGCTCCCGGGGCACGCCGGTGAGCACCGCCAGTTCGGCGTTGGCCCGCAGGTGCCGCCACTCCCCGTGCACCGGCATCACGTTGCTGGGCCGCACCGCGTTGTACAGGAACAGCAGCTCGCCCGCCGAGGCGTGCCCGGACACGTGCACCCGGGCGTTGCCCT
Source organism: Pseudonocardiaceae bacterium (assembly GCA_036562635.1). Classification (GTDB taxonomy): domain Bacteria; phylum Actinomycetota; class Actinomycetes; order Mycobacteriales; family Pseudonocardiaceae; genus DATCJU01. The sequence continues at coordinate 1,187 of DATCJU010000174.1, read as the reverse complement.
GGTGGACCACCTGCGCACCGAGTCGGGCCAGCCCGTTGACCACGCCGAACACCGCGGTCTCGTTGCCGGGGATCAGGGAGCTGGCCAGCACCACCAGGTCACCGGGGCGGATCCGGATCTGCTTGTGCTCGCCCCGGGCCATACGGGACAGTGCGGACAACGGCTCGCCCTGGGAGCCGGTGGAGATGAACACCACCCCGTCGTCGGGCAGGGTCAGCGCCTCGTCGATGTCCACCAGCAGCCCTTCGGGGACCCGCAGCAGTCCCAGGTCGGCGGCGATTCCCATGTTGCGCACCATGGACCGCCCCACGAAGGCCACCTTGCGTCCGTGCGCGGCCGCCACGTCCATGACCTGCTGCACGCGGTGCACATGACTGGCGAAGCACGCCACGATCACCCGCTGGGTGGCCTTGCCGATCACCGAGTCCAGGACCGGCCCGATCTCCCGCTCCAGCGGCACGAAACCGGGCACCTCGGCATTGGTGGAGTCGACCAGGAACAGGTCCACGCCCTCGTCACCGAGCTGGGAGAACCCCGCCAGGTCGGTGAGCCGACCGTCCAGGGGGAGCTGGTCGAGCTTGATGTCCCCGGTGTGCAGCACCAGGCCCGCCGGGGTGCGCAGCGCCACCGCCAACGCGTCCGGAATGGAGTGGTTGACGGCGAAGTACTGGCACTCGAAGGGGCCGTGCTGGGTGCGCTGCCCCTCCTGCACCTCGACCAGGACCGGGTTCTGCCGGTGCTCCCGGCACTTGGCGGCCAGCAGCGCCAGGGTGAACCGGGAACCCACCACCGGCAGGTCCGGACGCAGCTTGAGCAGGAACGGCACCGCCCCGATGTGGTCCTCGTGGCCGTGTGTGAGCACCAGGGCCTCGATGTCGTCGAGGCGGTTCTCGATGGCGCCGAAGTCGGGCAGGATCAGGTCGACCCCGGGTGCGTCGTCCTCGGGGAACAGCACACCGCAGTCGACGATCAGCAACCGGCCGTCGTACTCGAAGACGGTCATGTTGCGGCCCACCTCGCCGATGCCGCCGAGCGCGACGACGCGCAGGGCGCCCTCCGGCAGCGGCGGCGGGGGCGTGGTGGGAACCGGGCCTGCCGGCGGGGTGGTGGGCCTCACCTGTCGGCCACCCCCGTACCCACCGGTGCCCGTTCGTCCAGCTGCACACCGGCCTCCCGCAGGTCGGCGG
>DATCJU010000137.1:0-12897 GCA_036562635.1 Pseudonocardiaceae bacterium | reverse complement strand
CGGCGGAACCGAGCAGGTCGAAGTCCAGGCGGACGTGGATGCAGCCCTCACCGAAGTGTCCGAAGTAGACACCGCGACGACCGTGCCTGCGCAGCAGGGCGTCGAAATCGCGCAGGTAGGCCCCCAGACGCTCGGGAGGTACGGCGGCGTCCTCCCAGCCGGGATAGGCCTCCGAACCGTCGGGCAGCCGGGTGGCCAGCCCTGCCCCCTCCTCGCGCAACCGCCAGAACGCCCGCTGCTCGGCGGGCTCGGTGAGCACCAGTGCCGGAACCGCGGCGGCACGGACCAGCTCGTGCGCCCGCTCCCGGGCCTCCTCCGCGTTGCTGCCACCGACCTCGCAGTACAGCCAGGCTCCTCCCTCGGGGAGCCGGTCCGTCACCGGGGACGGCCCCTTGGCCGCCCGGTGCGCAGCGACCAGGGTGACGTCCACGCTCTCCACGGTGAGCGGACCGTGGGGCAGCAACGTGGGTGCGGCGTCCGCGGCCACGAACGCGTCGGGGTAGCCGAGCACCACCAGCACCCGGGCTGCGGGCGCCTCGACCAGGCGCACCGTGGCCGACAGCAGGGTGACGCAGGTGCCCTCGGTGCCTACCAGGGCACGGGCCAGTTGTCGACCCCGTTCCGGGAGCAGGGCGTCCAACGCGTACCCGGACACTCGACGCCCGAACTGCGGGAACCCGGTGCGCAGGGTGGCCAGGTGGCGTCGGGTGAAGTCGTGCAGCCGCTCGGTCAGCGGCCCGGCGTCGGCGGTGTCGGTGACCTCCAGGCGGGTACCGTCGGTCAGCAGCACCTCCAGTGCCACCACGTTGTCCGCGGTGGTGCCCCAGGCCACCGAGTGTGCGCCGCACGCGTTGTTGCCGATCATGCCGCCGAGCGTGCAGCGGGCGTGGGTGGAGGGGTCCGGTCCGAAGGTCAACCCGTGGGGCGCCGCGGCGGCGCGCAGGGCGTCCAGCACCACCCCCGGTTGTACGCGAGCGGTCCGCGCCTGGGGATCGATGTCCAGGATCCGGTTCATGTGGCGGGAGAAGTCCAGCACGACACCGTCACCGCAGGCCTGACCGCCCACGGAGGTGCCGGCTCCGCGGTGCGTCACCGGAACCCCGGTCTCCCGGCACACCCGTAGCACCGCGGCCACGTCCTCGGCGTCTCGGGGGAACACCACGCAGGTCGGCACGTGCCGGTAGTTGGAGGCGTCGGTGGCGTACGCAGCTCGCCATGACGCGCCGTCCTGGACCTCGCCGCGCACCACCGCGTGCAGCGCTCTCCGTACATCCCGCACGTTGTCCTCCCACATCCGGTGGAGAGCATGCCCCACGTCCCGGGGATCCGCGACGAGGACGTCGCCGGAATCCGGGCACCTGCTGCGCGAGGCGGCCGCGTCGAGCTTGTCGTCCCAGGTCGGCAGGGGTTTCGGAAAAGTCTTTGCCCAAGGACGGGGTTGCTGCGATAGTTCACTCACCGACGCGACCGGGGGGACACCGGATCGGATCGGGGGCCGATCCGGTGTGGGCGCGTCACCGTCGGGTGTGGATTCGTGTGATGTCCCGTCATCACGTTGCCGAGGCGTTCCGACCTCGGCAGGTGGTCACCGAGGCTTCGTAGCGGAGCCGGAGTGTTCGCGGTGCTCGGCCGGAGGTTCTGGCGGGCACTCCCGCCGATCACCGCGGACGTGCACCCGTCCGAGGCAAGCGGGACGGGGCCCGGGACCCGCTGTGCGGGTCCCGGGCGGGCACGACCACAACGACCGGTCCGGTGACCCTTCCGCGCGGGGTTGGGACGTCGGTCCGGCAGTTCGAACGGGGGTGGGGCGGGCCCCCGTTCGACGGGCCCATGGCGCAGCTGGTAGCGCGCCTCGCTGGCGCTGAGGAGGTCGCCGGTTCGAGTCCGGCTGGGTCCACGTCGAGCGGTACGTTCGAGTCCTGCCCGCACGGCCGTGGAGCAGGGTTCCTGCGTCGTGTTCCGCCGTCAGGAAGAGCGGCCGAGGGGTGCTCCGCCGCTGTGCACCACCACTCGTCGCCGACGGGGTGCGGGTGTCCGAGAGGGTTGCCCCGACGAGCCCGTCCACCACGACGGTGCCCGGGTCGGCGAAGTGACGTCCGGGGGAAGGGGATGTCTCCGCGCCTTCCGCCCAGCGGGAGAGGGCTGCCGTGGGCGAGCTCGTTGCCCTAGCGTGCTCGCTACACGAGCCCTGCTCCACGCGGTGGGACGGAGATTCCGAGGTGGGCGGACGGCCGGCCCCTCGAGCACCGGCGCAGCACGAGCCGGTGACTCCGCTGCTGGTGTTACCCAAGATCCGGCGCATTCTGGACGTCGTGGCCCAGAACCGTGCGGGAGCCGCACTACGGGAGATCCGACGTCGTGCCGAGCTGCCTCCCAGTACCTGCCTGCGCCTGCTGCAGAACCTGGTCGCCGAAGGTTTCCTCGACCGGCGTGGGGACCGGTACTTCGCCGGGCCGCTGCTGCTCCGCTGGGGCGGACGTGCCCGGGGAGGTCCGGGGTGCACCGACCGGGTGCACCAGGTGCTGGAACGGCTGCGCGACGACACCGGGGAGACGGCGGCACTCTTCGTCCGTGACGGCTGGCGGCGGATCGTCGCCGGTCTGGCCCCGGGCCGACACCCCGAGGAGGAGCCGTTCGAGCTCGGGCAGGCACTGCCACTGCACGCCGGCTCCGCCGGGTGGGTGTTCCTGGCCTTCGACGAACCGGGTGGGTGGAGTGCGGTCGAACCTGCACCGGGCGACTCCACCGGGTACGGACCGTTGGTGGGGGTGCTGGCCGAGGTTCGCGCCCGTGGCTGGGCGCTGGGACCCGAGGGATGGGGCGGCTCGGTCGCCGCGCTCTGCACGCCGGTGTTCGCTCCGACAGGCCGGCTCGCCGCGGTGATCGGGATCGGGGGATCGGCCTGTCGGTACCCGGTGGACCCGCCTGGATCTTGGGTTGCCGTCCTGGCCGAGGCGGCGCGGCGGCTCTCCGGTTCGGACGCGTCGGGCCTGGTACGAGACGTGCCCTGACCGGCTCCGGACGTGTGTCACGAGCCCGGCCGCTTCTCCTGGTGTGGCTCCGACCTGCGATCGGGACACCTCTTCCCAGATTGTGGAAAGCATTGTCATCACTTGGGACGAGAACTAGCGTCACCGCCGGTCCCGGGACGTTCCCGTGCCCGGGTCGGCCCGCACAGCGGATCGGTGAAAGGTGTGCTCCGTGTCCTCGTCCCAGCTCCCTGCCCGCACGGTGGCCCCGGCGGACCAACCCGTGCTCATCAGGTCGGCACGTGACGTGACCGACCTGGTCAACTCCGGAGCCGCGCGGACCAGCCACGCCCGCATGATCGTCGTGCTTGCCCTGGGCGGCATCTTCCTCGACGCCTACGACCTCAGCTCCCTGGCCTACGGCATCAAGGACATCAGCCGCGAGTTCGGGCTCGACGCGGTCGGAACCGGCGTGGTCACCGCGTCGATCATGGTGGGAACCATCGTCGGCGCCTCGTTCGGCGGCTACCTGGTGGACCGGATCGGTCGTTACCGGGTCTTCATGGCCGACATGCTGTTCTTCGTGGTGGCGGCGATCGGCTGTGCACTCGCCCCGAACGCCACGGTGCTGGTCCTGTTCCGTTTCCTCATGGGCATCGGTGTCGGCATGGACCTGCCCGTGGCCATGGCGTTCCTCGCCGAGTTCTCCCGGCTCAGGGGACGGGGCAGCAAGGGCGCGAGGACCGCGGCGTGGTCCCCGGCCTGGTACGCCGCCACCAGCGCCTGCTACCTGGTGATCCTGCTGTTGTACGTCCTGATCCCCGACGCCCATCACGGCCTGCTGTGGCGCTTCACCGTCGGGTTCGGCGCGGTGCCCGCGCTGGTGGTGCTGGCGGTGCGTGGCCGGTACATGAACGAGTCACCGACCTGGGCGGCCAACCAGGGCGACCTGGAACGCGCAGCACAGATCCTGAGGTCATCCTACGGGGTGAACGCGGTGGTCGCCCCGGACGCCGAGCGTGTGACCACGCGGCGCACCTCCGCCGGGCTACGGGAGTTCGCCCGCCTGTTCTCCCCCACCTACCGGAAGCGGACCGCCCTGGGGCTCAGCGCCGGCCTGGCCCAGACCTTCGGGTACAACGCGATCGCCTACGGCCTGCCGGTGATCATCGCCAGCTTCCTGGCCCAGAACGCACTGACGACGATCATCGCGTCACTGCTGCTCAACCTCGCGGTCGCCGTCCCGGCCGGGGTGTTCGGCACCCGTGTGGTGCACGTCCTGGGCGCATGGCGGATGACGGTGGTGGGTTTTGCGATCCAGTTCGCTGCACTGGTGGTGCTCGCCCTGGTCGGCACTCCCTCCGGAACGCTGGGGGCGGTGGTGGCACTCGCCGCACTGGGCGGGTTCCTGTTCGCCCAGGCGGCCGGACCCGGCGCGCACTTCATGACCTTCGCGACGCTGAGCTACCCGACCTCGCTGCGCGGTGTGGGTGTCGGCTTCAACCAGAGTGTGGTCCGGGTCGGTGCCACCACCTCGTTGTTCCTGTTCCCGGTGCTCAGCTCCGGTCTGGGCACCGGCGTGTTCTGGGTCATCGCCGTCGCACCGGCGTTCGGTGTGCTGGCGCTGCTGCTCCTGCGGTGGGAGCCGGTGGGCTACGACGTGGACGCCGAGGACCATGCCGAGCCCGCCCCGGCCCAGAAGGGGGCCGCATCGGCGCGGACGGAGTGACCGGCGGTGGGTCGGGTCGTGACCTGTGGTTCCGGCCCGGCTCGCAGCCCGGTGAGCTCCCTGCTGGCTCGTGGCCGTTAGTCGTGGTCGGGACGGAACCGGCGATCCCGTTTGATCATGGAGCGGCGGCGTTTGGCCGTCAGCCGCCGTTCCCGGGCGGCACGCCCCGGCCTGGTCGGACGACGGGGTGGTGGTGCCGGAGCCAATGCGGCACGCAACAGCTCGACCAGCCGCTCCCGAGCAGTCTGGCGGTTCAGCAACTGGCTGCGGTGTTCGCTCGCCACCACGGTCAGCACCCCGTTCACCAGGCGCCGCCCCAACCGGTCCACCAGGCGTTGCCGCGCTCGTTCCGGCAACGACGGCGAACGCACCACGTCGAAGGACAGCTCGACCCGGCTGTCGGTGGTGTTCACCGACTGCCCACCGGGGCCGGAGGAACGGGAGAACCGCTCCCGCAGCTCCGCCCGCGGAATCACCACCGAGGAGTTCACACGTAGATCACCGTCCACGCATCCGAGGATGCCCCACCGCCGAGGGACTCCGGTGCGCCGGCCGGGTTCTCGTTTGTCACCCCGGTTCGGGTGGTGGCCGAGAGGCCTGGTGTGAGCGGAGCAGGCACGGCCACGGAGCCTGGGCGATGGCGGGAAGGAAGTACCGACCCCTGACGGAGCTGCTGGTGGGACTGGCACGGCAGGGCGAGACCGTCGTCGAACTCGGATTCGACGAGATCGCCGCCCTGGTCGGTGGACTTCCGGGCTCTGCCTACCGGCTCCGCCAGTGGTGGTCCAACAGCTACCTGGTGCAGGGCACGTCCTGGGGCAGTGCCGGGTGGCGGGTGACCCATGTCGACTTCGAGCGGCAGCGGGTGCGCTTCAGCAGACACGTGGTCGACTCCACCGTGGAGGTCTGGCCCGGCCCGGCTCGTCGGTCGCCGTTCCGGACCGGGACATGACGAGAGGCTGACGCGCGGGCAACCGGTCCCCGGCGGTACTCCCCTTCCGGTGGCTGCTCCACCGGGCGGTCGGGAGGTCCGGCTGGGCCCGGCACGCCTGGCCCCGAGCCACGGCACACCGCCACGTCGTGGCACGCCGGCCACGACCGGGAGTCGGGGTGCCCCCGTCGGTCGAGAGACCGGCCGTCGTCGGCGACCCACTGGTGTGCTGCTTCCGCGGCGAAACCCCTTGTGGGGAAACACCACCCGTGCCGGTGTCACCTCCCGACCGGCCGGGTAGCCGGGCGACAGGGGGCCCGGCGCGAACGGTGGCGGGCCCGACACGGGTGACGCGTCCCGGGACATCGGGGCTGGACATCGGTGAGGGAGGGGTGGTGCGACCGGAAGCGATCACCCTGTCACCGCCACGGCCGGTGCGTCCCACACTCATGACGCAGAGCTGGCGGCACATCACCTTCCTGCACTGGCGGGTGGATCCCGACGTCGTTCGCCCGCTGCTGCCGCTCGGTACCGAACCCGACGTGTTCGACGGTGCCGCCCACGTGGGCCTGGTGGCGTTCCGGGTCACCTGGGTACGGATGGGCACAGGGCCGTTGCTGCCGTTCGGGAACAGCTTCGACGAGATCAACGTGCGCACCTACGCGGTGGACGGTCTCGGACGACGCAGCGTGGTCTTCCTGTCGTTGGACGTCTCCGCCCCGCTGGCCGTGCTGGCCGCACGTCTCGGGCTACGGCTGCCGTTCTTCCTGGCGGAGCTGTCGGTGGACACCCGCGGGAACACGGTGACCTACCGCTGTCGACGTCGGTGGCCGGGGCGGGACGCACCACGCAGCGCGATCTCCGTGCGGGTGGGGTCGGTGCTGCGGGAGCCGACCGAACTGGACCGGTTCCTCACCGCGCGTTGGGGTATGCACTTCTCCTGGTGCGGGCACACCGTTCACCTGGGCAACACCCACCCCAGCTGGTCACTGCACCGCGCGGAGCTGCTGGAGCTGACGGACGAGCTGGTGGCCGCCGCCGGTCTCCCCGTCCTCGGGACGGCACCGGTGAGCGTGCGGTACGCGTCGGGGACGACCGCGCGGTTCGGTCCCGTTCCGACAGCGCGGCGGGACCCGCGGGCACGGGTGACGGCATCGCCGGGACGGTCCTGAATGACGGTGTTCGGTTCTGGTGCCGGTTCGCCCGACCCCCTGATCGGGATCGGGGATGATCTCAGGGCTGCGCGGGGGTTCCACCGGATGTCGCGGCCCAGCTCGGCGCGGGACGCTCGAGTCGTGGTGCGATCCGACCAGCAGGACAGGCAGGACCGGCAGGTTCACCGGGACACCGGGACACCGGGCCACGGGTCCCCGGCACGGCACGGGGTGCTGGCGCTGACCAGCTTCCTCGTCGCGCCCGTGCCGATGGTCTACCTGCACCTGACCCAGGACGCCGGGTACGACGCGGTTCGGCACCCCGTCAGCGACTACGTCTTCGCCCGGTACGGCATGGTCCTGTTCGCGGTGAGCGCGCTGGCGCTCGTGGTCGGGACCGTCGCCCTGCTGCGGGGACTGATCGCGGTGGGCCTCCCCCGTGACGGGCGGGTGCGCGCACTGTTCGGCACGTGGTGCGGCGGGCTGGTTGTGGCCGCCCTGTTCCCCACCGACCCCGCTGCCACACCGACCTCGGTGTCGGGCCTGGTGCACCGGTACGCCGGGGCCGCGCTGTTCGCGAGCCTGCCCTGGGCCGGACTGCTGCTGGCCCGGCACCTGAAGCGACCGCCGGCACCTCCGGGGGCGGGGAACCCGGTCCACGTCCTGGCCCTGGCCAGCGTGGTGTGCAGCGTGGTGTTCCTGCTGACCCATCTGTCCGACGTGGCCCCCGACCTCGCCTTCGCCCAGTTCGCCGCGGGCTTCCGGGGCCTGGCCGAACGGGTGCTGCTGGTGGTCGACCTGGCGTTGCTGCTGGCCCTGACCGGTGTGCTGCGCCGGATGGCCGGGACCGCGGGCCACCGCTCACCGGGTCGGGTGGTGGTAGGAGGGCCGACCGGGCCGGAGGGGCGGCTCGCATGACCGTGCTGGCGATCCTCCTGGCCGTGGCCGGTGCCGGCTGCTACGCGTTCGCCGCGCGACTGCAGCACGGTGCGGTGCGGGCGGCCGCCCCCGACCGCAGGCTCCGGCTGCGGGCCGTGCCCGACCTGGTCCGGCAGCCCCGGTGGCTGCTGGGGTTGCTCATGCTCGGTCTCGGCGCCGGCACCCACGCCGTGGCCCTGGGCCTGGCCCCGCTGACCGTGGTACAGCCGGTCGGGGTGCTCGCGGTGCCGCTGACCGCGGTGCTGCACGCCAGGGAACACGGCACCCGCGTGCGGGAGGCGGCCGGGTGGGCGCTGGCGGCGAGCACGATCGGGCTGGCCGCGTTCGTCGTGATCGCCGCGAACAACACCACCGCGACGTTCGTGCCGGGGACGGCGCAGGTACGCGCCGGGCAGGTCGTCGGGGCCGGAGTGGTGCTGCTCGCGGCAGCCGGGACGTTGGCCGCCGGCCGGGTGCGCTGCCTGGCCTTCGCCACCGCGGGCGGTGCGTGCTACGGCCTGGTGTCGGTGCTGATGCGGGCCGTCTCCCAACGCGTCACGGCCGGTGACCTGGGGGAGGTGTCATTGGCCTCCGTCGCCGGGATCGTGGTGGCGATGCTGGTCGGCGGCTGGTTCGTCCAGCTCGGCTACGCCAGCGGTACCCCCGACGTGGTGGTGGCCTGCCTGACCGTCGTCGACCCGCTCGTCGCGGTCGCCACCGGTGTCGTGCTGCTCGGCGAGGCCTCCGGAGCTTCCCCGCTGGCCGTCACCGCGGCGGTCGGGTGCGCCGCGCTCGCCGCGGCCGGGGTGATCGCCCTCGCCCGCAGCCACCCCCGTCCCTCACCGAACCCCGGACCACCACCGGCCGCGCGTCCCCGGCCGTCGTCAACGAATCCACGGAACAGGAGCACGAGATGACCCTGGTTGAGCCCACCCGCGGCCGGGCGCTGCGGATCGTCATCGGAGCCGACACCTTCCCCCCGAACGTGAACGGAGCCGCGCGTTTCGCCCAGCGGCTCGCACAGGGGCTCGCCGGGCGCGGGCACGACGTCCACGTGATCTGCCCGTCCCACAGCCCGGCTGTCGGGACCACGGTCGTCGACGGCGTCACCGTGCACCGGCTGCGCTCCCACCTCACGCCGTTCCATCCCACCTTCCGCGTGTGCCTGCCCTGGCAGACCTCTCCTGCGGTGGCCGCCCTGTTGGACCGCATCCACCCGGACGTGGTGCACGTGCAGGCCCACTTCGTGGTGGGACGGGCCCTGGCCACACAGGCACCCCGGCGTGGTGTCCCGTTGGTGGCCACTAACCACTTCATGCCGGAGAACCTCTTCGGCCACGCCCGGATCCCCACCTGGCTGCGGGCATCGGTGGCCCGCTGGGCGTGGCGGGACCTGGCCCGGGTGTTCCGTCCGGCCGCGGTCGTCACCGCCCCGACACCGCGTGCGGTGCGGCTGTTGCACGAGAACGGGTTGGTACAGCGCGCCATCCCCATCTCCTGCGGTATCGACGCCGAGCGGTTCTCCCGCCCCGACGTCCGCCCCCGTGGGGACGCGCGGACGGTCCTGTTCGTGGGGCGGTTGGACGAGGAGAAGCGGGTGGACGAGCTGCTGCGTGCCGTGGCGCTGCTGCCTGCCGAGCTGCGGGTGCGGGCCGAGATCGTCGGGGACGGCAGTTGCCGTAAGGCCCTGGAGGAGCTCGCCGACCGCCTGGGCGTCCGGGAGCGGGTCACCTTCCGCGGCTTCGTCAGCGAGGAGGAACTGGTCGACGCCTACGCGCGCTGTGACGCCTTCTGCATGCCCGGGGTGGCCGAGCTGCAGAGTCTGGCCACCATGGAGGCGATGGCCGCGGGCAAGCCCGTGGTGGCCGCCGACGCCATGGCCCTGCCGCACCTGGTGCGGCCCGGCCACAACGGGTGGCTCTTCCCGCCGGGCGACGTGAGGGCGCTGGCCGACCGGTTGACCGAGCTGTTCACCGAGCCGGGTGCGTTGGAGCGGATGGGCGCGGCGAGTCGGGCACTCGTCGCCGAGCACGACATCGAAGCCACCCTGGACGCCTTCGAGGAGGTCTACCTGCGGGTGATGCGTCGGGTGGGCAGGGCCACCGAACTGGCGGCCTGAGTCGAACCGGGCAGTGCGGGGAGTCGTGGTGGGCGGCCGGTGGGCGTGGGCCGTGGCGGTCTTCCCGGGGAACGAGGGAGCGCAGGAGGGGAGGCGGACGTGGGGGTGGACGAGGGGGTTCCCGCCGTCCACCCCCACCACGTCGGTGTGCCGGACGAGCCGGCTCAGCCGGCGAAGGTCTCCGGGTTCGGGCCGATGCGCTGACCGGTGTTCAGGCCGGCGATCGCGGTCATGTCGTCCTGGGAGAGCTCGAAGCCGAACACGTCGATGTTCTCCCGGATCCGGCTCGGGGTGACCGACTTGGGGATCACCACGTTGCCCAGCTGCAGGTGCCAGCGCAGCACCACCTGGGCCGGGGTCCGGCCGTGCCGGGCGGCGATCTCGGTGATCACCGGGTTCCGCAGCACCTCACCGCCCTGGGCGAGCGGGCTCCAGGCCTCGGTGGCGATGCCGTGCTCGGCGTGGAAGGCGCGCAGCTCGTCCTGCTGCAGGCCGGGGTGCAGCTCGATCTGGTTGATCACCGGTACGGTGCCGGTCTCGTCCAGCAGGCGCTGCAGGTGCGGGATGTGGAAGTTGGACACGCCGATCGCGCGGACCCGGCCGTCGCTCAGCAGCTTCTCGAAGGCCCGCCAGGTGTCCACGTAACGGTCCCGGCTCGGTACCGGCCAGTGGATCAGGTACAGGTCGACGTAGTCGAGCCCCAACCGCGCCAGGCTGGCGTCGAAGGCACGCAGGGTCGAGTCGTAGCCCTGGTCGCTGTTCCACAGCTTGGTGGTGACGAACAGTTCCTCGCGGGGCAGGCCGGAGGAGGCGATGGCCCGACCGACGCCCTCCTCGTTCCCGTAGATCGCCGCGGTGTCGATGCTGCGGTAACCGGCCTCCAGCGCGGTGCTGACCGCCTCGGTCGCCTGGTCGTCCGGCACCTGCCAGACGCCGAAGCCGAGCTGGGGCATCTGCACGCCGTTGTTCAGCCGGATGTTGGGCACTGCGCTCATCGAGTGGTCGTCTCCCGAGCTCGTGAGTTGGTTGATCGATCAGGTTGCCCCTGCTACGACGCGGACGGCGGTCGATCCCTTCCCGGAAGTGATCGGGATCTCACCCGGGTGGGGTGGTGGATGTGGTGGGCACCGGGGGCCGGGACAGGGTGGATCAGGCGGCGCCGGCCTGCTCCCGTTCGCGCTGCTTGCGACGGGCGTAGATCTGCTTGCGCACCCGGGCGACCACACTGCCGTCCGCGGCGACCACGTCGGTGTCGAACCAGACCAGGGCCTTGCCCCCGTCCGTGGTCTTCTCGCGGATCTGCTCCAGGTGCTCGTCGGTGAGGTGGAACTCGGCGAAGACGTCACCGCGGCCGGGGCGGACGAACTCGATCTCGCCGGCCTTGTCCCACACGATGTAGTCGCGGCCGAGGTTGTGCATCACCAGCAGCATCCAGAACGGGTCGGTCATGGAGAACAGCGACCCGCCGAAGTGGGTGCCGACGTAGTTGCGGTTCCACGGGTACATCCGCAGGCGGACCCGGGCGTGGCGGTAGTCGTCGGCGAGTTCGAGCACGCGGACACCGGCGAACAGGAACGGTGGCCAGATGTTCATCACACGACGGAGAGTGCGAGCGCGCATGGGTCTCCCGGTTCGGTCGAGGTGGGTGGCGGTCGTACGCGGCGTGGCAGCCGCTCCGTCGGTCCGCCCGTCGATACACCAGATAAGTTACCGCTCAGTAAGCTGAGGTGGATCGATCCCGAAGTGGGACGATGGTCACGACCGGGCAGGACCCGCCCCAGGCGCCGCGGGAGCGCGGCCCGGGATCAGCCGGGCAGGTCGGTGCGCAGATCCGTGCGCAGCGGGTGGCCCTCGGGCACCTCCACCAGCACCAGACGCACCCCGTCCGGATCGCTGATCCACATCTCGTCCAGCCCCCACGGCTCACGCCGGGGTTCCCGCAGCACGGTGACCCCGCGCTCGCGCAGCTCGTGGAACGTCCGGTCCAGGTCACGGACCTGCAACCACAGGGCGACGTCCGGGCTCGCCTCGCCGTCACCCTGCCCGGACAGCTCCAACAGGCCCTGACCGAGGAAGAAGACGACCCCACCGGGGAACTCCCGGTACACCGCCAACCCCAGGACGTCCCGGTAGAAGGCACGGGACCGCTCCGGATCCCGTGGCCGCAGGATCACCCGGCTGCTCAGGACCTCCACGACACCCTCCCTGACTTCCGCTCCCACCGATCACTGTCGCCCAACCTGCCGGTCGGCGCACAGCACCGGCGTGTGGTTCGAACCGGAGTACCCGTCTCCCCGTCACCGGAGCGGCGAGTGGATTCACGGGATGGGATCACCCCGTCCGCTCTCCCGGGCCGGGGCCGGCGCCCCGGTCGTCGCGAGCCTCGTCGTCAGGGCATCCACCTGATCAGGTGAAGTGCGGAGCCGCTCGGCAGGATGGAGGTCACCCGAGAACCAGGATGGGGATCATCCGAGAACCGAGGAGGCGGGATGCTGGCCGCGGTGATCCACGGACCCCGGGACTTCCGGGTGGAGCAGGTTCCCGACCCGCGCGTGGAGGAACCCACCGATGCCGTCGTGCGGGTGGTGCTGAGCTGTGTGTGCGGCAGCGACCTGTGGGCCTGGCGCGGGATCTCGGCGCGTGAGCCCGGGGAGCGGATCGGACACGAGTTCCTCGGTGTGGTCGACCAGGTCGGGTCCGAGGTGCGCACCGTGCATCCCGGGCAGCTCGTGGTGGCCCCCTTCGTGTTCTCCGACGGCACCTGCGAGTACTGCACGCGCGGCCTGCACCCCTCCTGCCCGTCCGGCGGGATCTGGGGCCGGCCGGGCTACGACGGCGGGCAGGGCGAGGCCGTCCGGGTACCACTGGCCGACGCCACCCTGGTACCGCTGCCCGAGGACGTCGACCCGGACCTGCTGCCCGCAGTGCTGACCCTGTCCGACGTGATGGCCACCGGGCACCACGCGGCCCGGATGGCCGGTGTACGTCCCGGTGCCACGGTGGCGGTGGTCGGGGACGGTGCGGTCGGGCTGTGCGGGGTGCTGGCCAGCGCCCGCCTCGGCGCGGAGCGGATCATC
>DATCJU010000136.1:0-26993 GCA_036562635.1 Pseudonocardiaceae bacterium | reverse complement strand
GGAGGCGCTGCGTGCGGCTACCGGTGGCGCACTGCCGCTCCCGGTGACGGCCGGTTGACGGTCACGACGGCTCTCCGAGCACGGTTCGGCCCCGCGCCCCGCAAGGGGCACGGGGCCGAACCTGTCAGGTGTCACTCCTGGTCGAGATCGGAGGCGATGAGCGCGGCGAGCGCGTCCAGCGCGGCCTCGGCGCCCTCGCCCTCGGCGCTGAGCACCACCTCGTCACCGTGCAGCGCGCCGAGCGTCATCAGCCCCAGCACGCTGCTGGCATCCACCGGCTGACCACCGTCCTTCTGGATGGTGACGCGAACCGGCTGGCTGGCCGCGGCCTTGGCCAGTACCGCGGCCGGGCGGGCGTGCAGGCCCACCTTGCTGGCCACGGTGACCCGTCGTTGCGGCATGAGTGTCCTTTCCTCCTCGGTTCTCGTGCCCGGTGGCGGCCGGGGCTCAGGCCTTGGTGGTGTCCGCCTCCGCCTGGGCCGGCTCCTCTTCACGGCCCGGTGTGCGCAGGTTCCACCTGGTGATCACGAAGCGGAAGGTGAAGTAGTAGATCGCCGCGTAGGCCAGGCCGATCGGGATGAGCAGCAGCGGGTTGGTCGCGATGCCGAAGTTCAGCACGTAGTCGATGGCACCCGCGGAGAACGTGAACCCGTGGTGGATGTCCAGCGCGTTGCAGATGGCCAGCGAGGTCCCGGTGAGCACCGCGTGGATCACGTACAGCGGCCAGGCCACGAACATGAACGCGAACTCCAGCGGCTCGGTGACACCGGTGACGAACGAGGTCAGCGCGGCGGAGATCATGATGCCGCCCACGACCTTCCGCTGGTCGGGCCGGGCGGTGTGCCAGATGGCCAGTGCCGCGGCGGGCAGCGCGAACATCATGATCGGGAAGAAACCGGTCATGAAGGTGCCGGCCTCGGGGTCGTGCGCCTTGATGAAGCGGTTCAGGTCGCCGTGGACACCGTCGTACTCGCCGAACACCGTCCACACGAAGGTGTTGACGATGTGGTGCAGGCCGAGGGGGATCAGCAGGCGGTTGATCGTGCCGTAGATCCCGCCGCCGACCACGGCGCTCCCAGTGACCCACTCGCCGACCTTGGTCAGAGCGGTGTCGAACCAGGGGTAGACCAGGCCGAGTAGCACGCCGACCAGCAGCATGACACCCGCAACGAGGATCGGCACGAACCGCCGGCCGCCGAAGAACGCCAGGTAGGGAGGCAGCTTGATCCGGTGGTACCGCTGCCACAGCACGGCGGTGATCAGGCCGGTGACCAGGCCGGCCAGCACACCGTAGTTGATCAGCTCCTGATCGGCGGGACTCTCGGCCTCCCCCAGCACGAAGGGGGACATGGTCTTGAAGACACCGGTCAGTACCAGGTAGCCGACGACGGCGGCCAGTGCGGTCGTCCCGTCCGACTTGCGGGCGAAACCGATCGCCACACCCACCGCGAACAGCAGCGGCAGGTTGTCGAGCAGGGCACCGCCGCCCGCGCTGATCACGGCGGCCACCTGCTTCAACGCGTTGATGCTGCCGAGCAGGTCGTCCTGACCGAGTCGCAGCAGCAGGCCGGCGGCGGGCAGTGCGGCGATCGGCAGCATCAGGCTGCGCCCCAGTCGCTGCGCCGCCGCCAGGCCCTTGATGTCGCGACCGCCGGTCGCCGAGTTGGCGCTGGCGCTCATCGGGAACCTCCCTGGGCGGGATGGGGATCGGAGCCCGGGGTGCTCCGGTCCGACTACATGGTCACCTGGTGGAGATCGCCCCGGTACCAGGACGTCGGTCGTTCACGGCTCACCCCAGGACGCGGGGTTCGTGGTGGCACCGGGGGTGCGCGGCGCGTCCGGTGGTACGCCCGGCGGTGGCGCAGCCGGTGGCGCAGCCGGTGGCGGGACCGGTGACGGCACGCAGGACGGCGAGCCCGGTCGGGGTGTCCGGCCGGGCGTGGGGAGCGGGACACGGGACCGCTCGACCACGGCACCTCCTTGAGCGCACCCGGCTTCTTCTGCCGAGATCATCGACCTGCCCGGCCCCCGTTGGTACCGTCAGGTCTAAACCATTTCGCCCGGCGAGGATGCGCCCGGTGCTGATCACTGTCAACCACTTGGGCGACCACCTTGGCCGACCTGTGACCAACGGGGTCGAGGGTTGATCGGTCCACCGGCGGCCCTGGCAAGCCGGGCGCTCGCGGGAAACGAGGAGGTCCAGGTGGCGGACGACAAGGCGGCGGCGATCCTGGCCGCGATCGGCGGTGCGGACAACGTGGTCGAGATCGAGCCGTGTATCACCCGGTTGCGGTGCGAGCTGGAGGACGGTTCGGTGGTGGACGAGGCCGCCCTCAAGGCCCTGGGCGTGCACGGTGTGGTCCGGCAGGGCAACGTGGTGCAGATCGTCGTGGGGCCGGAGGCGGACACCCTGGCCAGTGACATCGAGGACCTGCTGTGACGCTGTCGGTGGTCAGCCCGGTCAGTGGTCGGGTCATCCCGTTGACCGAGGTCCCCGACCCGGTGTTCGCCCAGGCCATGGTCGGCCCCGGTCTCGCCGTGGATCCCGAGCGGCGGGCCGGGGAGGTGCTCGCCCCGATCGACGGCACCGTGGTGACCCTGCATCCGCACGCGTTCGTGGTGGCGGCCGAGTCGGGGGCCGCGGTGCTGGTGCACCTGGGGATCGACACGGTGAAGCTGCGGGGTGAGGGATTCACATTGCACGTGGTCAAGGGCGAGACGGTCCGGGCCGGGCAGCCCGTGATCAGTTGGGACCCCGCGGCGGTGGAGTCCGGGGGGCGGTCACCGGTGTGCCCGGTGATCGCGCTGGACGCGACCGCCGAGGCGTTGGCCGACCTGCGGGAGTCCGGGCCGGTCGCGGCGGGTGAGCCGCTCTTCACCTGGTTGCGCTGACCGTTACGCCGATACCCGCACCGTCCGCCCTGCCGGTGAAGGTGGCTCCGGGCCGGATGATCCGCACTGGGGCCACCCTCACGCGATCTGCGCTGGTGACAGCGTGCCTGGCTGCCCAAGCTGGTGCACATGTCCTGCACGTGGTGGCCGGTACTGCTCGTCCTGCTCGCGTTGGTCGCCGGCTGGTGTGCCGGGGCGGCGGGACGGCACCTGCTGTGCCGACTGCGGCGTGGCGTCGCGCTTCGCCCGCCGTGGTGCGAGATCGCGGTGGCGCTGTCGTGGGCCGTGGCGGTGGGTCGGGCCGGTGGTGGCGCGTTGCCGGTGTGGTGGCTTCCCGTGCCGCTGGCACTGGCCTGGTGGGGTGTGCTGCTGGCCGGGGTGGACCTGGCTCGCCGGCGGCTCCCGGACGCGTTGACCCTGCCCGGCTATCCCGTGTGCGCCCTGCTGGTGGCCACGGTGTCCCTGGTCGGCGCCGACGGCGACGTGGGTCTGCGCGCAGCCGTCGGGGCCGTGTTGTTCGGTGCGGCGCACGCGGTACCGCATCTGTTCTCTCCTCGCGCCATGGGGGCCGGGGACGTCAAGCTCTCCGGGGTGCTCGGCGCGGTGCTCGCCGCGGTGTCCTGGGCGTCGTTACTGGTCGGTGCGGTACTGGCGGCCGCGGTCACCGCCGTGCTCGGGATCGTCCGCCGGGTGGGGATCGGCCTCCGGGCGCCCAGGGGACCGGTGGGTGTTCGAGCCGGTCCGGTCGCGGTGCCCCACGGGCCGGGGATGCTCGTCGCCACCTGGGTGCTGGTCGTCTTCCCCGCCTTCGGGACGTAGGTGGGGCGGTAGCGGGGCACTCCTTGGTCACGTGGGAGGATCACAGTCGTGCTGCGCTGGATTACCGCTGGTGAGTCCCATGGGCCGGCGCTGGTCGCCGTGCTGGAGGGAATGGTTGCGGGCGTGGAGGTCACCACCGACGACCTCGCCGTCCAACTGGCTCGTCGTCGGCTCGGCCACGGCCGGGGTGCCCGTATGAAGTTCGAGGCCGACGAGGTGACCTTCCTCGGCGGGGTGCGGCACGGACGGACCCTCGGTGGTCCGGTTGCGGTCCGGATCGGCAACACCGAGTGGCCCAAGTGGGAGAAGGTGATGGCCGCCGATCCGGTCGATCCGGCGGAACTGGAGGGACTGGGGCGCAATGCTCCGTTGACCCGTCCGCGCCCCGGACACGCCGATCTGCCCGGCATGCTCAAGTACGGCTTCGACGACGCCCGGCCGGTGTTGGAGCGAGCCAGCGCCCGGGAGACCGCTGCCCGCACCGCACTCGGCGCGGTGGCCAGGGCCTTCCTGCGTCAGGCGCTCGGTGTCGAGGTGCTCAGCCACGTGGTGGCCATCGGTGGGGCCGCGACGACGAGCGAGACCCTGCCCGGCCCGGGTGACCTGGAGGCCATCGACGCCAGCCCGGTGCGGGCGTTCGACCCCGAAGCCACCGCCGCGATGGTCGCCGAGATCGACGCGGCCCGTAAGGACGGGGACACCCTGGGCGGTGTGGTGGAGGTGCTGGCCTACGGCCTGCCCCCCGGCTTGGGTTCCCACGTGCACTGGGACCGCCGGCTGGACGCCCGGCTGGCCGGTGCGCTGATGGGCATCCAGGCGATCAAGGGCGTCGAGGTGGGGGACGGTTTCACCACCGCTCGCCGTCGCGGCAGCCAGGCCCACGACGAGATCGAGCCCGGTGGTGGCGGGGTGACTGGAGTGACCCGTCGGTCCAACCGCGCCGGCGGCCTGGAGGGTGGGATCACCAACGGTGAGCCGCTACGGCTGCGCATCGCCATGAAGCCGATCTCGACGGTGCCACGGGCCCTGTCCACCGTCGACATGGCTACCGGTGAGCCGGCCACGGCGATCAGTCAGCGTTCCGACGTGTGTGCGGTGCCCGCCGCCGGTGTGGTCGCGGAGGCCATGGTGGCCCTGGTGCTGGCCGACGCGGTGCTGGAGAAGTTCGGCGGCGATTCCCTCGCCGAGACCCGGCGCAACGCGCAGGCCTACCTGGAGCGGGTACGCGCCATGGTGCCCACCGCCGGCACCGCCGGTACGGGAGCGGCCGGATGAGCCCGCGGGTCGTGTTGGTCGGACCGCCGGGCGCGGGCAAGACCACCGTCGGCAGGGAACTGGCCGCGCGACTGGGGGTGGACTTCCGGGACACGGACGCGGACGTGGAGGCACGGGCCGGCAAGACCGTCTCGGAGATCTTCACCGGTGACGGCGAGCCGGTGTTCCGGGCCCTGGAGGAGCAGGCGGTGGCCGACGCCCTCGCCGAACACACGGGCGTGCTCGCCCTCGGCGGCGGGGCCGTGCTGTCCGACCGCACCCGGCAACGGCTACAGGGGCACACCGTCGTCTTCCTCCGGGTCGGCCTGGCCGAGGGGGTACGTCGCACCGGGCTGTCCACGGCGCGGCCGCTGCTGGTGGGGGTGAACCCGCGGGCCACGTTCCGGGCGCTGCTGGAGGCCCGCCTCCCGCTGTACCGGGAGGTCGCCACCGTCGAGGTCGACACCGACCGGCGCTCACCCGAAGAGGTGGTCGAGGCGGTGCTCGCCGCGCTGTAGCCGGGAGAACGCGGCGCCTCGTGGTAGCCCCCGGGGCGGAGGACCGCGCGCCGAGGGAGGAACCGATGGCCGTTCCGGACCTGAGCCGGCAGCAGGTGCTCGCGTACCGGGCGGCCGTCCAGGGGCTGAGTCCCGGAACCGCGGCTCGGCGGGTCGGGTCGCTCGACGTACTGGGCATCGGTCTCCAGGACACCCCGGCCGGGTCGGCCCGAACCGGGCTGCGGGCTCGGGTCGTCGACGACCACCTGCCGGCCGAGCACCCCGACCTGGCGTTCGTGCTGGGGGTACGGGGCGCCCCGCACCTACACCGGCGGTCCGACCTGCCCGGGTTGCGCCGTGCCCTGTGCCCGACCGACACCGAGGAGCTGCTCGACTGGTTGGGTGGTCCGGGAGAGGCGTTGGCCGCTTCCGGACTAGACGGGCCGGAGCTGGTCCGGCAGGTCACCGACCTGATGCGGGAGCTGTTCCCCGGGGACGGCTGCACCAAGGGCGAGCTGTCCGCTTTGGTCAGCCCACGGGTGCCCGAGCCGGCGCGCCCCTGGTGCGCGCGCTGCGGCAGTTACCACGTCGTCGACGGACTGTTCCGGCTCGGTGCCTTCCTGGCCGGCCTGGAGGTGCTCCCGGACGGTGGCCGGCGACTCCGGTTCCGGCGGCCCGCCGCCGCTTCCGAGCCGGCGGGGGACATCGGTCGGGCCGACCTGGCCCGCATGTTCCTGCGCCAGGTGGGGCCGGTGACCGAGGAGCACCTCGGCCGATGGGTGACGACCCGGCCGGTGGGCCGATCGGTCTGGGCAGCCCGGGCGTGGCGGCAACTGTCCGATGACCTGGTCGAGGTCCACGTGGACGGGCGGCCGCTGTGGGCGCTCGCCGAGATCGTGGACCGACTGCGTACCGCACCACCGACAACCGGGCTCCGACTGCTGCCGCCCCGGGACCCCTATCTGCACGGGGAACGCCGGCTGCTGGTCGGAGAGCCGGCCTGGGCCCGACAGGTGTGGCGTTCGGTGGGCAGTCCCGGCGTGCTGCTGCAGGACGGCGAGGTGGTGGGGACCTGGCGGCAGCGCGTGGTGGGACGGCGGCTGGAGCTCGAGGCGCAGCCGTTCCGGCCCGGGGCAACCCTCCGGCAGGCCGAGCTGGAGGAACAGGCGACGGCGCTCGCAGCCGACCGTGGTGCCACGGAGACACGGGTGCGGGTCCCGGCGTCCTGAAGGCCGGGCGTCTCCGGGAAGATGATCTGGTGGGATGGGACCCGTGCCGTGCACCCCGCGGTGGTGTGCGGATCGGTCCGAGGAGGGAAGGAGCCCGATGTCCGAGCCGGTGCGCGTCCGGGTGGCCGCCGAGCGCCCCTACGAGGTGATCATCGGCCGTGGCCTGCTCGGCGAACTGGTCGAGGTGCTGCACGGTGCCCCCACGGTGGCGATCGTGCACCAGCCCACGCTGACCGTCACCGCCGAGGCCGTGCGTGAGGAGCTGGCCACCGCCGGGCTGGACGCACACCGCATCGAGATCCCCGACGCCGAGGACGGCAAGAGCCTGGCCGTGGCCGGGTTCTGCTGGGACGTGCTGGGGCGTATCGGGATGGATCGCACCGGTGTGGTGGTGTCGCTGGGCGGCGGTGCCGTCACCGACCTGGCCGGTTTCGTCGCCGGCACCTGGATGCGCGGGGTCCGGGTGGTGCACGTGCCCACCACGCTGCTGGCCATGGTGGACGCCGCCGTCGGTGGCAAGACCGGTATCAACACCGAGGCGGGCAAGAACCTGGTCGGGGTCTTCCACGAACCCACCGCGGTACTGGTGGACCTGGCCACCCTGGAGTCCCTGCCGCGGAACGAGCTGGTGGCCGGGATGGCCGAAGTGGTCAAGGCGGGGTTCATCGCCGACCCGCGCATCCTGGAGCTGATCGAGGCCGATCCGGAGGCCGCGGTGGACCCGAGCGGACAGGTGCTGGCCGAGCTGGTGCGCCGTGCCGTCCAGGTCAAGGCCGACGTGGTCTCGGCCGACCTGCGGGAGTCGCACCTGCGCGAGGTGCTCAACTACGGCCACACCCTGGGGCACGCCATCGAACGGCGGGAGCGTTACCGGTGGCGCCACGGTGCCGCGGTCAGCGTCGGCATGATGTTCGCGGCCGAGCTGGCCCGGCTGACCGGTCGGCTCGACGACGCCACCGCCGACCGGCACCGTTCCGTGCTGTCCGCGTTGGGGCTGCCCACCAGCTACGACGCGGACGCGCTGCCGCAACTGCTGGACGCCATGCGTTCGGACAAGAAGACCCGCTCGGGGGTGCTGCGGTTCGTGGTGCTCGACGGGCTGGCCAGGCCGGGCCGTCTGGAGGGACCGGATCCGGCGCTGCTCGCCGCGGCCTACTCGGCGATCGTTGGTGGGGAGCAGGGCAGGAAGGGGACGGTGCTGCTGTGACCGGGTCGAACAGCCGGAAGGTGCTGGTGCTCAACGGGCCGAACCTGGGCCGACTCGGCACACGGGAACCGGACGTCTACGGCCGCACCACCTACGCCGACCTGGTCGAGTTGTGCCGTCGTACCGGGGAGGAGCTGGGCCTGCAGGTTGAGGTGCGCCAGACCGACCACGAGGGCGAGATGCTCGGCTGGTTGCACGAGGCGGCCGACCACGGCCTGCCGGTGGTGCTCAACGCCGGGGCGTGGACGCACTACTCGATCGCGGTGCGGGATGCGTGCGCCATGCTCACCGCGCCGTTGGTCGAGGTGCACATCTCCAACGTGTACAAGCGGGAGGACTTCCGACACCGCAGCTACCTCTCCGCGGTGGCCAGCGGGGTGATCGTGGGCCTGGGTGTGTCCGGTTACGCTCTGGCCCTACGCTGGCTCGCCGAGCAGCTGCCCCGGTGAACGGCCTGGTCCCGAGGAGTTCAGGAGGCCGGTGAGTCGCCGCGTCGAAGCACGGCCCACCGCCGGCCCAGTGCGGTACCCAGGGCGGCTGGACCCATCACCAGCAGCGCGGTGAACGCGGCACCTCCGGTGAGCGCAACCGGCAGCGCCTCGACGCCCGTGCCGTCCACCAGGAGGTTGCGCCCCAGCACGCCGAGCAGACCGGCCACCGGCCCGGCCAGCAACCCGGCCCGGAACCAGACCAGGGCGGCGTGCGGGTGCTCCCGGCGTCCGTCGGTGGCGCCCCACAGCACTCCCACCCCGGCCAGGGCCACGAGAGCGACCACGCGGATCATGCGGTCGGGACCGGTCACCGCGCCGGCCGCGACCACCACCTGCGCCACGGCGTGTACCGCCGCCATACCGAGCCCGCGGACCAACCAGGACTGCATGTCGGAAGAGTAGGAGGTGACGGGCGCCGGGCGTCAGTCGCTCCCCGCCCAGCCCCTGTGTCGGAAGGTTGGCCCACGGTCACCGTCGGGCCCGCCCGTTCCGAAGATCGGTGGTGCCGGGCTCGGTCACCGAACAACTAGGCTGCATGCCATGCCCGAGTCGCACGCCCGTCGTCGCGCCGCGCTGCGCGAGCTGCTCCGTGAGCAGGAGCTGGACGCTCTGCTGGTCACCGATCTGCTCAACATCCGTTACCTCACCGGTTTCACCGGCTCCAATGCCGCTCTGCTGGTGCACGCTGCGGACGAGCCGGGTGACGAGCGCCGGACGGTGTTCTGCACCGACGGGCGTTACCTGACCCAGGCGGGGGCCCAGGTTCCCGACCTGGAGCGGGTGATCGAGCGGCCCAGCGATCTCGCCCTGGTGGCCCGTGCCGCCCGGAAGGCGGGCGAGTACCGCCGCACCGGTTTCGAGAGCCACCGGGTGACGGTCGAGGCGTTCGACGCCCTGGGGAAGGCCGGCGAGGGAATGGAGCTGGTGCGTTTCCCCAACGCGGTGGAGCGCCTCCGGGTGATCAAGGACGACGGGGAGGTCGAGGCCCTGCGGATGGCCTGCGCCGCCGCGGACCGGGCGCTGGCCGACCTCATCGAGCACGGGGGCCTGCGCCCCGGCCGGACGGAGAAGGAGATCGCCCGCGAGCTGGAGAACCGCATGCTGGACTACGGTGCCGCGGGTCCGTCGTTCGAGACCATCGTGGCCACGGGGCCGAACTCCGCGGTGCCGCACCACCGGCCCACCGACGCGGTACTGCGGCAGGGCGACTTCGTGAAGATGGATTTCGGTGCCCTGGTCGACGGGTACCACTCGGACATGACCCGGACCGTGGTGCTGGGCCGGCCCGAGGACTGGCAGCGGGAACTCTACGAGCTGGTCGCCACCGCCCAGGCCGCCGGCCGGGCCGCGCTGCGGGTGGGTGCCGATGTCCGCGCGGTGGACGCCGCCGCCCGGAGCGTGATCGAGAAGGCCGGGCACGGCGAGCGGTTCCTGCACGGACTGGGGCACGGAGTCGGGTTGGAGATCCACGAGGCTCCGGCCCTGTCGAGGACGGGTGAAGGTACACTTGCCGCCGGCATGGCGGTCACCGTCGAGCCCGGTGTCTACATCGCCGGGCGCGGGGGCGTCCGCATCGAGGACACGCTCGTGGTGCGCGACGGCGAGCCCGAGCTCCTCACCCTGACCACGAAGGAGCTCGTGGTCGTCTGACCCCGTGCGGCCGGACCGGCACCCCGGTCGCCGTTAGTCCCGTTCACTCGAAACAGGAGAGACCACAACAGTGGCCACCACCAATGACCTGAAGAACGGCATGGTGCTCAACCTCGACGGCCAGCTCTGGTCTGTCGTCGAGTTCCAGCACGTCAAGCCCGGTAAGGGCGGTGCCTTCGTCCGCACCAAGCTGAAGCACGTGCTGTCCGGCAAGGTGGTGGACAAGACGTTCAACGCCGGCGTCAAGGTCGAGACCGCCACCGTGGACAAGCGGGAGATGACCTACCTGTACCAGGACGGTACCGACTACGTCTTCATGGACGCCGAGACGTACGACCAGATCTCCCTGTCGGCGGAGGTCGTGGGCGACGCGGCCAAGTACATGCTGGAGAACCAGAACGCCATCGTCGGCCTGCACGACGGCACGCCGCTGTACGTGGAACTGCCGGCCTCGGTGGAGCTGGTCATCCAGCACACCGAGCCGGGCCTGCAGGGTGACCGGGCGACCGGTGGCACCAAGCCGGCGACCCTCGAGACCGGTGCCGAGATCCAGGTGCCGCTGTTCATCAACACCGGAGACAAGGTCAAGGTCGACACCAGGGACGGTCGATACCTCGGCCGTGTGAACAACTGACGTGGGAGCACGAAGCAAGGCGCGCAAGCGCGCGGTCGACGTCCTGTACGAGGCCGATCTCCGTGGCCTCGACCCGGTCACGCTCCTGTCGGAGCGGATCGGTTCCCCGGACGTGCCGCCGATCAACGACTACACGGTGACCCTCGTCGAGGGGGTCACCGCACATCGGGAGCGGATCGACCAGCTCATCTCCGAGCACGCCGAGGGGTGGACCCTGCGGCGGATGCCCGCGGTGGACCGGGCGGTGCTGCGGTTGGGCCTGTACGAGCTGCTCTGGGCCGCGGACGTCCCGGACGCGGTGGCCATCGACGAGGCGGTCGAGCTGGCCAAGTCGTTGTCCACCGACGAC
Source organism: Pseudonocardiaceae bacterium (assembly GCA_036562635.1). GTDB lineage: Bacteria > Actinomycetota > Actinomycetes > Mycobacteriales > Pseudonocardiaceae > DATCJU01. The sequence continues at coordinate 15,971 of DATCJU010000136.1, read as the reverse complement.
TCGCCGCGGTTCGTCAACGGTGTGCTGGGGCGGATCGCGGTGATCGCCGACCGGCTGCGTGCCTCGTTGCGCACGTCGGAGTGAACCGGTCGGCAGACCGGTGAGGGACATGTGACGTGGGCCGCCGGGTGACCCGGCGGCCCACGTCGTTGTCTTCGTCCTGTGGGCGGAGTACAGCCGACCCACGGCTCCGAGGATCCCCGGCCCAGGAGACCGAGCGTCGACCACCACCGTCCGGCGCCGCACAACCGGGACGGCGGGGCGACCGCAGGACCCGGTGGGTGGGCCCGGTGTCGGGCCCACCCACCGGTGCGGTTCAGTCCTCCTTGGCGGGACGGGCCTCCGGCGGCAGCACACCCCAGTCGATGAGCTGCTCGGTCAGCTCGCCGGGCGTCATGTCGTAGATGATCGCCAGGGAGCGGAGGTCCTCGGTCCGGATGGACAGCACCTTGCCGTTGTAGTCACCACGCTGACTCTGGATGGTGGCGGCGTACCGAGCCAGCGGGCCGACCTTCTCGGCTGGTAGCTGCTGCAGCCGCTCAAGGTTGATCACCACCTTGGTGGCCGGCTCCGCCCCGGAGGGCACCCGCCCCTCGGGGAGGAGCTCCGCCACCGGAACGCCGTAGAAGTCGGCCAGCTCCGCCAGTTTCTGCACGGTGACAGCGCGATCCCCACGCTCGTAGGAGCCGACTACGACGGCCTTCCAACGACCACCGGACTTCTGCTCGACTCCGTGCAGCGACAAACCCTGCTGCTGGCGGATCGCGCGGAGCTTGGCGCCCAGCGCCTTGGCGTAGTCGCCCATGTGGCGGTTCTCCGTTCGTTCGCCCCGTCAGCCGGTAGGGACGTGCTGCGGGGAAGCTCAGATCGATACGGAGAGTAATGGTTGCTCGCTGTCGTCACCAGGTCAAGCTGATCTGACTGCGGCAGCCGAGCGAGTGCGGTCACACCACCCGGACGGCGTACAACGCGGCTGCCGAGAGCGTTCGTCCTGGGGTGGGCGCTGGGCTTTTCCGGGGATATTCGCCCTGGTAGGGCAGGGTTCTCCGCGGGGGTGGACCGGAGGTGGTTCCGGCTTCGCCGCTACTGTCCGGCTTGGTTGCGTGTTGATCTCGTTGCGGTTGTGGACCGGCGACATGCTCGTGGCCCGTTGCGACATTCGGGGAGTCGGCCGCCGGTCCCATGGGCTGGGACGCCCGGTGCGGCGTTGGTCACGCCGTTGCGGTGCGGGTGCAGGTGGCGGATGGTCGACCGCCGTTCCGGGCAACTCGGCTTGGTACCGTTGCCGGGACAGACGTCCTTTAACGACCCGTCCAGCGAGGCGGGGAAGGAGGTCCTCTCCGTGGCGCCACGCCCTCGTGCGGGCGCGACGGATCCCGCGGCCGAGCACGAGCTGCTCTCCGCGGGCGACGTCGCACGCACCATCGCCCGGATGGCCCACCAGGTCATCGAGAAGACCGCGCTGGATCCGCAGCGCGGCCGCCCCGACGAAGTCCCGGTTTTGCTGGGCATCCCCACCAGAGGCGCCCCCCTGGCGCACCGCCTGGCCGCCCGGATCGCCGAGTTCAGCGGCGTGGAGGTGCCTGCGGGCACCCTCGACGTCACCCTCTACCGCGACGATCTGCGCCGACGGCCGACACTTCCCCTGGAACCCACCCGGTTGCCCGCCACCGGTATCGACGACCGGTTGGTCGTGCTGGTGGACGACGTGCTCTTCTCCGGCCGTACCATCCGCGCCGCACTCGACGCCCTGCGCGACCACGGCCGCCCGCGTGCCGTGCAACTGGCCGTCCTGGTCGACCGCGGGCACCGGGAACTGCCCATCCGCGCCGACTACGTCGGCAAGAACATCCCCACGGCCCGCACCGAGCAGGTCGCGGTGCTGCTGTCGGAGGTCGACGGGCGCGATGCGGTCGTGCTGCGTCGACCGCAGACGCGGGAGGAGGTGGGCGCATGAGGCACCTGCTGAGCACCGCCGACCTGGACCGTGCCCAGGTGACGGCGCTGCTGGACACCGCGGACGAACTGAAGGCGACCCTGCTGGGGCGTGAGGTGCGCAAGCTGCCGACCCTGCGCGGTCGCACCGTGGTGACGATGTTCTACGAGAACTCCACCCGCACCAGGGTGTCCTTCGAGGTCGCCGGCAAGTGGATGAGCGCCGACGTCGTCAACGTCTCGGCGAGCGGCTCCTCGGTGGGCAAGGGAGAGTCCTTGCGGGACACCGCGCTCACCCTGTCCGCGGCCGGTGCGGACTGTCTCGTCGTCCGGCACCCTGCCTCCGGAGCCGCGCACCGGCTGGCCCAGTGGCTGGAGGGCACCCCGACCCGGGTGATCAACGCCGGGGACGGCATGCACGAGCACCCGACCCAGGCACTGCTGGACGCGCTCACCCTGCGGGAGCGGCTCGGCGACCTGGCCGGCCGGCGGATTGCGATCGTGGGCGACGTACTGCACAGCCGGGTCGCCCGCTCCAACGTCCACCTGCTGTCAACGTTGGGTGCGAAGGTCGTCCTGGTCGTCCCGCCGACTCTGTTGCCCGCCGGTGCCGGCAACTGGCCGGTGGAGGTCTCGCACGACCTGGACGCCGAACTGCCGAGCCTGGACGCGGTCATCCTGCTGCGGGTGCAGGCCGAGCGGATGCACGGCGCGTTCTTCCCCTCCGCGCGCGAGTACTCCGTCGCCTACGGCCTCAACGAGACCCGGTTGGCGATGCTGCCCGCGCACGCCGTGGTGCTGCACCCGGGCCCGATGCTGCGTGGGATGGAGATCGCCTTCTCGGTCGCGGACTCTCCCCGGGCCGCGATCACCGAGCAGGTGCGCAACGGCGTGCACGTGCGGATGGCCGTGCTGTACCACCTGCTCGCCACCGGAGGTGCCGGTGAGTAAGGCCCTTGTCCCGCACGAGCGTGAAGGAGGTCGCGGCGTGACGTCCGCCGTGCTGATCAGGGGCGTGCGGCCCTACGGCGAGGGTCGCCCCCTCGACATGCTGCTGCGCGACGGTGTCATCGCCGAGATCGGGCAGCGGTTGGACGACACCGGTGCCGAGGTGGTCGATGCCGGCGGCCTGGTGGCCCTGCCCGGCTTCGTCGACCTGCACACCCACCTGAGGGAACCGGGCCGGGAGGACGCCGAGACCATCGAGACCGGGTCGGCGGCGGCCGCGCTCGGGGGGTACACCGCGGTGTTCGCCATGGCCAACACCGATCCGGTGGCCGACAACGCGGTCGTGGTGGAGCACGTGTGGCGCCGCGGCCGGGAGGTCGGCCTGGTCGACGTGTACCCGGTCGGCGCGGTCACGGTGGGTCTGCGCGGTGAGCGGCTCGCCGAACTGGGCACGATGGCCCGCTCGGCGGCCCGGGTGCGGATGTTCAGCGACGACGGGCACTGCGTCGCCGACCCGCTGCTGATGCGCCGGGCCCTGGAGTACACCCGGGCGCTCGGCGCGGTGATCGCCCAGCACGCCGAGGAACCGCGGCTGACGGTCGGCGCCCAGGCGCACGAGGGGGAGATCGCCGCGCAACTGGGGCTGACGGGTTGGCCGGCCGCCGCTGAGGAGGCGATCGTCGCCCGCGACTGCCTGCTGGCCCACCACGCCGATGCGCGGCTGCACGTGTGCCACGTGTCCACCGCGGGCACGGTGGACGTGCTGCGCTGGGCCAAACAGCGTGGCACCCGGGTGTCGGCCGAGGTCACCCCGCACCACCTGCTGTTGACCGACGAGCGGCTGACCAGCTACGACCCCGTGAACAAGGTCAACCCGCCGCTGCGCGGTGCCGCTGACGTCGAGGCGCTGCGCACCGCGCTGGCCGAGGGGATCGTCGACTGCGTCGCCACGGACCACGCCCCGCACGCCGCCCAGGACAAGGAGTGCGAGTGGTCCGCGGCCCGACCCGGCATGCTGGGCCTGCAGACGGCGCTGTCCGTGGTGGTGCGTGCCATGGTGGAGCCGGGGCTGCTCGGCTGGCGGGACGTGGCCCGGGTGATGAGTGAACGCCCGGCCCAGATCGCCGGTCTGCCCGACCAGGGCCGTCCGATCGAGGTCGGCGAGCCGGCCAACCTGGTGTTCGTCGACCCCGACGCGCGGTGGACGGTGCGGGGCGGGGAACTGGCCAGCATCGCCGACAACACGCCCTACGAGGGGATGGAACTGCCGGCCGAGGTGGTGTTGACCGTGCTGCGTGGCCGGGTCACCGCCCGCGAGGGAAAGGTGTGCTGGTGACCAGGTCACTGCTCGTGCTGCTGTTCGTGGCGGCGTTCGTGCTCGCCGTCTACGGCATGGCCCGGGGCTGGCGGGCCCGCGCCCGACGACAGGCGGCCGTGTTCCCGTCGTTCCCCACCCCACCGGCGGACCTGCCCGACGACGAGGGGACACAGCTGCTCGCCCCGCTCACCGGCGTCTACGTGGGCACCACCACGGCCGGGAACTGGCAGGACCGGATCGTGGTCGGGGACGTCGGGCACCGCGCCGAGGCCGAGTTGCGGTTGTTCCCGAGTGGGTTGCTGGTGGACCGGGTGGGGGCCAGCCCGTTGTGGATCCCGGCCGGGGCGTTGCGTGACGCACGCACCGACCGGGCACTGGCCGGGAAGGTGATGACCCGGGACGGCCTGTTGGTGGTGACCTGGAGCCTGGGCGAGCACCTGCTCGACACCGGGTTCCGGGCCGATGAGAAGACCTCGTACGCCGAGTGGGTCAGGGTGCTCCGCACACTGGTCCCGGAACACCCTGCAGGGGAGGCACAGTGACCACGCACACGACCGGTGCGGAGGCGAACCGGGCGGCGGCCCTGGTCCTGGAGGACGGCAGGGTGTTCCGCGGTGAGGCGTACGGTGCCGTGGGCAGCACCGTGGGCGAGGTGGTGTTCACCACCGCCATGACCGGCTACCAGGAGACCCTGACCGACCCCTCGTACCACCGGCAGATCGTGGTGCAGACCGCACCGCAGATCGGCAACACCGGGTGGAACGACGAGGACGACGAGTCCAACCGGATCTGGGTGGCCGGGTACGTGGTGCGCGATCCGGCCCGGATCCCGTCCAACTGGCGGGCCACCCGCTCGCTGGACGAGGAACTGGTCCGGCAGGGCGTGGTCGGCATCGCCGGGGTGGACACCCGCGCCCTGACCCGGCACATCCGGGAGCGGGGCGCCATGCGGGCCGGCATCTTCTCCGGCCCGGCCTTGGCCGACGAACGCACCATGCTGGAGACGGTGCTGGCCAGCCCGCCGATGACCGGCGCCGACCTGGCCGGCGACGTGAGCACGCCCGAGCCGTACGTGGTACCCGCGGTGGGCGAGCGTCGGTTCCGGGTGGCTGCCCTGGACCTTGGCCTGAAGGCCAACACCCCGCGGATGATGGCCGCCCGGGGCGTCGAGGTGCACGTGCTGCCCCTGCGGTCCACGCTCGACGACCTGCTGGCCGTGGAACCGGACGGGGTGTTCCTGTCCAACGGCCCCGGGGACCCGGCCACCGCCGACCACGCGGTGGCGCTCACCCGTGAGGTGCTCGCCCGGCGGATCCCGTTCTTCGGGATCTGCTTCGGCAACCAGATCCTCGGCCGTGCCCTGGGGCGAGGCACCTACAAGCTGCGCTACGGCCACCGCGGCATCAACATTCCCGTGGTCGACGTGACGACCGGCCGGGTCGCCATCACCGCGCAGAACCACGGCTTCGCCGTCGAGGGCGAGCCGGGGGAGCGGTTCGACACCGACTTCGGGAGCGCCATGGTGAGCCACTACTGCCCGAACGACGGCTGCGTGGAGGGCCTGCGCCTGCTGGACGGGCCGGCGTTCAGCGTGCAGTACCACCCGGAGGCGGCGGCCGGCCCGCACGACGCCGCTCCGCTGTTCGACGAGTTCTGTGACCTGATGGCGCTCGTGAAGGACGGGAGCCGCTGATGCCGCGCCGGGAAGACATCAAGCACGTCCTGGTGATCGGCTCCGGGCCGATCGTGATCGGTCAGGCCTGCGAGTTCGACTACTCCGGTACCCAGGCCTGCCGGGTGCTGCGTGAGGAGGGGCTGCGGGTCAGCCTGGTGAACTCCAACCCGGCCACGATCATGACGGACCCGGAGTTCGCCGACGCCACCTACATCGAACCGATCACCCCCGAGTTCGTGGAGAAGGTGATCGCCAAGGAACGGCCGGACGCGCTGCTGGCCACCCTGGGCGGGCAGACCGCGTTGAACACCGCGGTGGAGCTGCACGAACGCGGGGTGCTGGAGCGGTACGGCGTCGAGCTGATCGGTGCCGACATCGACGCCATCCAGCGCGGCGAGGACCGTCAGCTGTTCAAGGAGCTCGTACGTGCCGCGGGTGGCGACGTGCCCCGCAGCCGGGTGTGCCGCTCCATGGAGGAGGTCCGCGAGACCGTCGCCGAGCTGGGCCTGCCCGTGGTGGTCCGTCCCAGCTTCACCATGGGTGGGTTGGGCTCGGGCATGGCACACACCCCCGAGGAGCTGGAGCGGATCGCCTCCAGCGGCCTGGCCGAGAGCCCGGTGCACGAGGTGCTCATCGAGGAGAGCGTGCTCGGGTGGAAGGAGTACGAACTCGAGCTGATGCGCGACCGCCACGACAACGTGGTGGTGGTCTGCTCCATCGAGAACATCGACCCGATGGGCGTGCACACCGGTGACTCGGTCACCGTCGCCCCGGCGATGACCCTGACCGACCGCGAGTACCAGCGCATGCGGGACGTGGGCATCGCGGTGCTGCGGGCCGTGGGGGTGGACACCGGCGGCTGCAACATCCAGTTCGCGGTGCACCCGCGGACCGGGCGGATGGTCGTCATCGAGATGAACCCGCGGGTGTCCCGCTCCTCGGCGCTGGCCTCCAAGGCCACCGGTTTCCCGATCGCCAAGATCGCGGCCAAGCTGGCCATCGGCTACACCCTGGACGAGATCCGCAACGACATCACCGGGGAGACCCCGGCCAGTTTCGAACCCACCCTGGACTACGTGGTGGTCAAGGTGCCGCGGTTCGCCTTCGAGAAGTTCCCCGGTGCGGATCCCACGCTCACCACCACGATGAAGAGCGTCGGTGAGGCCATGGCCCTGGGCCGCAGCTTTCCCGAGGCGCTGAACAAGGCGCTGCGCTCGATGGAGACCAAGGCGGCGGGTTTCTGGACCCGACCCGACCCTGAGGGCGCCACCCTGGAGTCGACGCTGGCCGCGCTGCGGGAGCCGCACGACGGTCGGCTGTACACCGTGGAGCGCGCCCTGCGCCTGGGAGCCACCGTGGAACAGGTCTCCGAGGCGTCGGGGATCGACCCGTGGTTCGTGGACCAGATCGCGGCGCTGGTGGAGCTGCGCACCGCGATCGTGGAGGCCTCCGTGCTGGACGAGGCCCTGCTCCGGCGGGCCAAGCGGGCCGGCCTGTCCGATCGGCAGATCGCCGCGCTGCGCCCCGAGCTGGCCGGCGAGGACGGGGTACGGGCCCTGCGGCACCGGCTCGGGGTACGTCCGGTGTTCAAGACGGTGGACACCTGCGCCGCGGAGTTCGCCGCCCGCACGCCGTACCACTACTCGGCCTACGAGTCCGACCCGGCTGCCGAGTCGGAGATCACCGAACAGCGCGAGCGACCGAAGGTGATCATCCTGGGTTCCGGGCCCAACCGGATCGGCCAGGGCATCGAGTTCGACTACTCGTGCGTCCACGCGGCCATGGCACTGCGGCAGGCCGGGTACGAGACGGTGATGGTCAACTGCAACCCGGAGACCGTCTCGACCGACTACGACACCTCCGACCGCCTCTACTTCGAGCCGCTGACCTTCGAGGACGTGCTGGAGGTGGTGCACGCGGAGACGGCCTCCGGCGAGGTGGCCGGGGTGATCGTGCAGCTGGGCGGGCAGACCCCGCTGGGGCTGGCCCGGCGGTTGAGCGAGGCCGGTGTCCCGGTGGTGGGCACCCCGCCGCAGGCGATCGACCTGGCCGAGGACCGGGGTGCGTTCGGCGAGGTGCTGCGCCGGGCCGGGCTGCCGGCGCCGCGCTACGGCACCGCCACCTCCTTCGAGGAGGCCAAGCGGATCGCCGACGAGATCGGCTACCCGGTGCTGGTCCGGCCCTCCTACGTGCTGGGCGGCCGCGGCATGGAGATCGTCTACGACGAGGAGTCGCTGGCCTCCTACATCGCCCGGGCCACCGAGGTCACACCGGAGCACCCGGTGCTGGTGGACCGGTTCCTCGACGACGCGATCGAGATCGACGTCGACGCGTTGTGCGACGGCGAGGAGGTCTACCTCGGTGGCGTGATGGAACACATCGAGGAGGCCGGTATCCACTCCGGGGACTCGGCCTGCGCGCTGCCGCCGATCACCCTCGGCCGCGAGGTGCTGGCCATGGTGCGTCGCTCCACGGAGGCCATCGCGCACGGCCTGGGGGTGCGGGGCCTGCTCAACGTGCAGTACGCGCTCAAGGACGACGTGCTGTACGTGCTGGAGGCCAATCCGCGGGCCTCCCGGACCGTGCCGTTCGTGTCCAAGGCGACGGCGGTCCCGCTGGCCAAGGCCGCGGCGCGCGTCATGTTGGGTGCGACGATCGCGGAGCTGCGGGCCGAGGGGCTGCTGCCGGCCGTCGGGGACGGCGGTGAGCTGCCGGTGGACGCCCCGGTGGCGGTGAAGGAGGCCGTGTTGCCCTTCCACCGTTTCCGCACCCGGGAGGGCAAGAGCGTGGACTCGCTGCTCGGCCCGGAGATGAAGTCGACCGGCGAGGTCATGGGCCTGGACGTGGCCTTCGGGCAGGCGTTCGCCAAGTCCCAGACCGCCTCCTATGGCTCGCTGCCCACCTCCGGCAGGGTGTTCGTCTCCGTGGCCAACCGGGACAAGCGGGCGATGGTCTTCCCGGTCAAGCGGCTGGCCGACCTCGGCTTCGAGGTGTTGGCCACCGCGGGCACCGCCGAGGTGCTGCACCGCAACGGCATCCCGTGCACGGTGGTGCGCAAGGCCAACGAGACCGCCGAGACCGGCGAGGCCGACGTGGTCGACCTGATCATGGCCGGCGAGGTGGACATGGTGATCAACACCCCGTACGGCAACAGCGGGCCGCGGGTGGACGGCTACGAGATCCGCACGGCGGCGGTGTTCCGGGACATCCCGTGCATCACCACGATCCAGGGCGCCGCGGCGGCGGTGCAGGGTATCGAGGCGCTCATCCGCGGGGACGTGGACGTGCGTCCGCTGCAGGCGCTGCACGCGAAGTTGCGGAGCCAGCGGTGACGGCGGCCTTCGGAGCCCGGCTCACTGAGGCGGTCGCCCGGTGCGGGCCGTTGTGTGTGGGTATCGACCCGCATCCCGCGTTGCTGTCGGCGTGGGGCCTGCCCCGGGACGTCTCGGGACTGGAGCGGTTCGCCCTGACCGTGGTGGAGGCCCTCGGTGACCGGGTGGCGCTGCTCAAGCCCCAGTCGGCCTTCTTCGAGGCATACGGGTCGCAGGGCGTCGCCGTGCTCGAGCGGACCATCGCCGAGGCCCGCCGGGCGGGTGCTTTGGTGTTGCTGGACGCCAAACGGGGCGACATCGGCTCCACGATGGCCGCCTACGCCGGTGCCTATCTGGTGGACGGCTCGCCGCTGGCCGCGGATGCGGTGACCCTCTCCCCATACCTGGGGTTCGGTGCACTGGAACCGGCGTTGCAGGCGGCCCAGGAGAGCGGGCGTGGGGTGTTCGTGCTCGCCCTGACCTCCAACCCCGAGGGCGGGACGGTACAACGCGCTGTGGGAGCCGACGGACGCACCGTGGCGCAGCAGGTGGTCGACGAGGCCGCGACACGCAACGCCGGAACGACCCCGTTGGGCTCCGTGGGGCTCGTGGTGGGGCTCACCGTGGGGGAGTGCGGCCTGGACCTGTCGGCGCTCAACGGGCCGATCCTGGCTCCCGGTTACGGGGCGCAGGGCGGTACCGCGCAGGACGTCCGCCGGGTGTTCGGACCGGCGGCGCGGCACGTGCTGCCCACCACCTCACGCGAGGTGCTCCGGCACGGCCCTTCCGTCACCGGGCTGCGGGACGCCGCGGCCCGGGCGCGGGAGGAGGTCCTGGCCGTCCTCGGGTGAGCGGAACCGCCTGTGGGCGTGGACGGGGGCGGTCGGTCCCGGCGGGACCGACCGCCCCCGTGGTTCTCGACGTGTTCAAGATCTCTTCGCATGACGCTCATCTGCGGGTAGGGTCGGCGTTTCGTTCGACTGTATCGATACAGTCGAGGGTCGGTCGGGCCGAATTCGCCGTCAACATCCGTATCCGGTGGGGCACCGAGGTCGAAATCCCTGTTCCCTAGCACATCGCCGCTGGTGACGAACGTGCCGGTGGTGCGTAGGCCCCGAAGGGGGAGTTGGTAGTAATTGCGCTCGGCCCTCGGGATCGCGCACAGGTGCGACCTGCGGGCGAACGCCGTCCGGCTGCGGGTATGGTCATCCGCCCGGAGTGCGGTGGACGTCCCCACGGACACCGCGCTGACATACCGGACCCCGCGTTGTGCCTTGTCAGACGCGGTCGGTACGGTCGCGGCACTGATTCGTGAAGTACCCACACCACGGAGGAAATCGTGGCTCTTCCCCAGCTGAGCGACGAGCAGCGGGCCGCAGCACTGCAGAAGGCTGCTGCTGCCCGTCGTGCTCGGGCTGAGCTCAAGGAGCGCCTCAAGCGCGGCGGCACCACCCTCAAGGAGGTGCTGGCGGCGGCGGACAACGACGAGGTCCTGGGCAAGATGAAGGTGTCCGCCCTGCTGGAGGCCCTGCCCGGCGTCGGCAAGGTGCGTGCGGCGCAGATCATGGAGCGGCTGGAGATCGCTCCGAGCCGGCGTCTGCGCGGGCTGGGCGACCGGCAGCGGAAGGCTCTGCTCACCGAGTTCGGCGGCGAGTGACCGGCACGGTGTCGAGCGAGTCGGGGTCGGGTCGGTCGGCCCGGCCCCGGCTCACCGTGGTGTCCGGCCCCTCCGGGGTCGGGAAGTCCAGCGTCCTCGCCGAGCTGCGCCGCCTGCGGCCGGAGATCTACTTCAGCGTCTCCGTGACCACCAGGGCGCCCCGGCCCGGCGAGGTGGACGGCGTCCACTACCACTTCGTGGACACTGCCACCTTCCGGCGCATGGTCGAGCAGGGCGAGATGCTGGAGCACGCGGAGTACGCGGGCAACTGCTACGGCACACCGCGGGCTCCGGTGGAGCAGGCGCTGGCCGCCGGTCGGCCCGCTCTGCTGGAGATCGAGGTGCAGGGCGCGCGCCAGGTGCGGCGGGCCATGCCCGAGGCGCAGCTGGTGATGCTGCTCCCGCCGTCCTGGGAGGAGCTGGTGGCTCGGCTCACCGGGCGGGGCACCGAGGACCCCGAGGTCGTGCGTCGGCGCCTGGAGACCGCCCGTGAGGAGCTGGCGGCGGCGGACGAGTTTGACGCGAAGGTGGTCAACACCGACGTGCGAACCGCGGCCGCGGAGTTGCTAGCCTTGGTAGTTGGCCCCGAGAAGAGCACCGACGTGCGCTGTTGACCGGTCCCCGGTGGGCTGCGACGCGCTGGCGGCTGCCGGGTTGGCCAGACCTGACGAGCTGACGCAGGAGCATGCGAGTGACCACCCCTGAGCTGGGTGCCCTGGGCGAGCCGGCGACCACCGCTCCCGAGGGCATCACCAATCCGCCGATCGACGACCTTCTGGAGAAGGTCAGCTCGAAGTACGCACTGGTGATCTACGCCGCCAAGCGTGCGCGGCAGATCAACGACTACTACGCGCAGCTGGGCGAGGGTCTGCTGGAGTACGTGGGCCCGCTGGTGGAGCCGGGCCCGCGGGAGAAGCCGCTGTCCATCGCCCTGCGTGAGATCCACGCCGGCCTGCTCGAGCACACCGAGGGCGAGTGAGTCCACAGCAGGAGCACCGACGACCCCGGGTCGTGCTCGGGGTCGGTGGCGGTATCGCCGCCTACAAGGCGTGTGAGTTGTTGCGCCGGCTCACCGAGTCCGGGCACGAGGTCCGGGTGGTGCCGACCGAGTCCGCGCTGCGTTTCGTCGGCGCCGCGACGTTCGAGGCCCTGTCCGGGCAGCCGGTGCGCACCGGTGTGTTCGCCGACGTGCCCGAGGTGCCGCACGTGCGGCTCGGGCAGGAGGCCGACCTGGTGGTGGTGGCTCCGGCCACGGCCGACCTGGTGGCCCGGGCGGCGCACGGTCTCGCCGACGACCTGCTGACCAACACCCTGCTCACCGCCCGATGTCCCGTGCTGATGGTGCCGGCGATGCACACCGAGATGTGGGAGCACCCGGCCACGCAGGACAACGTGGCCTTGCTGCGAGCACGGGGCGTGGTGGTGGCCGAGCCGGCCAGCGGGCGGCTCACCGGCGCGGACAGCGGCAAGGGCCGCCTGCCCGAGCCGGTGGAGATCTTCGACCTGGCCCGGTTGCTGCTGGAGCGGGCCGACGCCCTGCCGCGCGACCTGGAGGGGCGGCGGGTCGTGGTCTCGGCCGGGGGAACCCGGGAGCCCCTGGACCCGGTGCGTTTCCTCGGCAACCGCTCCTCCGGGCGCCAGGGGTACGCCCTGGCCCGGGTCGCCGCGCAGCGCGGCGCCCAAGTGGTGCTGGTGGCGGCGAACACCACCGGCCTGCCCGACCCGGCCGGGGTGGAGGTGGTCCGGGTCGGCACCGCGGAGGAACTGCGGCGTGCCGTGCTGGACGCTTCCGCCGACGCCGACGCCGTGGTGATGGCCGCGGCGGTGGCCGACTTCCGTCCGGTGCAGCAGGCCGAACACAAGATCAAGAAGACCGACCGGGATCCCGATCCGGTCCCGCTCACCCGTAACCCGGACGTTCTGGCCGAGCTGGTGCAGCTGCGCCGCCCCGGGCAGGTCGTCGTGGGTTTCGCGGCGGAGACGGGGGACGAGAACGCCGATGCGCTGGCGCACGGCAGGGCTAAACTCGCCCGGAAGGGATGCGACCTTCTCGTGGTGAACGTCGTCGGGGACGGTCGCGCGTTCGAGGTCGAGGACAACGCGGGGTGGTTGCTCGGCGCCGACGGTACCGAGAAGGAGATTCCCGCGGGGTCGAAGGCGCAGCTCGCCTCGTACGTCTGGGACGCAGTGGCGGGCCTGCTCAAGCTTTGAGCCAGTCGCCAGACAGTGCGCCTACGCTGATTGGCAAGTGATAGTGGCCCGCGTGACGTGGGGAGTACCGTTGAGCCAGCATAGCCGCAGACTGTTCACCAGCGAGTCGGTGACCGAGGGTCATCCCGACAAGATCTGCGACGCGATCAGCGACGCCATCCTCGACGAGCTGTTGCGCCAGGACCCGCGTAGCCGGGTGGCCGTGGAGACGTTGGTGACCACCGGGCAGGTGCACGTGGCCGGTGAGGTCACCACCGAGGCGTACGCGGACATCCCCACCATCGTGCGGGACGTGGTGCTGGGCATCGGCTACGACTCGTCGGCCAAGGGCTTCGACGGGGCTTCCTGTGGGGTCAACGTGGCGATCGGCTCCCAGTCGCCGGACATCGCCATGGGCGTGGACACCGCGTACGAGGCGCGGGTGGAGCAGGCCGAGGACGAGATCGCCCGACAGGGCGCCGGTGACCAGGGCCTGATGTTCGGCTACGCCTGCTCCGACACCCCGGAGCTGATGCCGCTGCCCATCGCCCTGGCCCACCGACTGGCCCGTCGCCTGGCCAAGGTACGCAAGGACGGCACGCTGCCCTACCTGCGTCCGGACGGCAAGACCCAGGTGACCATCGAGTACGCCGGGGACACCCCGGTGCGGCTGGACACGGTGGTGGTGTCCACCCAGCACGCGGCCGACATCGACCTGGAGAGCATGCTCGCGGTGGACATCCGCGAGCACGTGGTGGGCCCCGAGCTGGCCGACCTGTCGCTGGACACCAGCGACGTGCGGTTGCTGGTCAACCCCACCGGGCGGTTCGTGGTCGGAGGCCCCATGGGCGACGCCGGCCTGACCGGCCGGAAGATCATCGTCGACACCTACGGCGGCATGGCCCGTCACGGCGGTGGTGCCTTCTCCGGTAAGGACCCCTCCAAGGTGGACCGCTCGGCGGCGTACGCCATGCGCTGGGTGGCCAAGAACGCGGTGGCCGCCGGCCTGGCCTCCCGGATCGAGGTGCAGGTGGCCTACGCGATCGGCAAGGCCGCGCCGGTGGGTCTGTTCGTGGAGACCTTCGGTACCGAGACGGTGGATCCGCTCAAGATCCAGGCGGCGATCAGCGAGGTGTTCGACCTGCGCCCTGCGGCGATCATCCGGGACCTGGACCTGCTGCGGCCGATCTACCGGCCCACCGCCGCCTACGGACACTTCGGGCGTACCGACCTGGACCTGCCCTGGGAGCGCACCGACCGGGTCGAGGACCTGAGGCGCGCCGTGGGGCTGTGACGGCCCTCGGCACGCCACCGGGAGAACCGGCCCCGGAACTGTCGCCCGCAGCCGCGGAGCAGTTGTTCGGCACCCTTGCCGAGCAGCTCCGCGGCTGCGGTGTCGTTCTGGACGTGGGTGCGGGCAGCGGCGCCCTGGGGCTGGCCCTGGCGGTGAGAGGACTGCCGGTGGTGCTGGTGGACCTGGTCGACCGGCGGGAGGGCGCGGCGGCGCGACTGCCGTTCCTCGCCGGTGACGCGACCCGGCTGCCGATCCGGTCCGTCTCCTGTGGTGGGGTGCACCTGTCCCGGGTGCTGCTGCACCTGGTGGACTGGCGGGCCGCCCTGGCCGAGATCGCTCGGGTGCTGCTCCCCGGTGGGGTGCTGTGCCTGTCCCTGGGCTGGGCCCGGTACCAGGACGTGCTGCGCGACCTGGTCGGCGCCGTCGACCAGGAGGCGGAGCGGCGGGGCCTGTACCGGGAACCGGTACGGGCCCGGATGGAGGGACCGGACGAGGTGGAGCAGGTGCTGCATCGCGTCGGCCTGGACCCGCTGCGCACCGTCACGGTCACCGACGAGCAGTGGATCACCCCGCGGCAGGCGGTGGCGGACGTGGTCGCCCCCGGGCACCGCTGGCTGCCGGGCCAGGACCTGTCCGTCCTGCCCGAGCTCGGTGCGACGGTGCTCGCCACGTCCGGTCTGGCGCCGGACCAGCCGTTGCCGCAGCGGCGGACCGTCACCTACCGGCTGTACCGGCGCCGGTGACTCGGCGGTCGGTGCGGTCTGATAGACCAGCGGGGATGACCCGATCAGCCAAGCCGCGACGAGGGGAGCGGCAACCGGCCGCCACCCTGCCGGTGGCGCGTGTCGTGGTGGACGTGCCGCTGGCCCATCTCGACCGGCTGTTCGACTACCTGGTACCGGACCAGCTGCACGAGAAGGCCGTGCCGGGGTGTCGGGTGCGGGTCCGGTTCGCCGGGCAACTCGTCGACGGCTACCTGCTGGAGCGGGTGGCCGAGTCCGAGCACACCGGTCGACTCGCCTTCCTGGAACGGGTCGTCTCCGCCGAACCGGTGCTCGACGGCGGGCTCTACGCACTGGCCCGGGCCGTCGCCGACCGCTACGCCGGCACGGTGGCCGACGTGTTGCGACTGGCCGTGCCACCCCGGCACGCCGCCGTCGAGTCCGAGCCACCGGTGCCCTCCGCGCCCGTTCCGGAACGCCCGTCGGCCACGGGATGGCACACCTATCCCCGGGGCCGGCCGTTCCTGGACGCCGTGTACGCCGGACGGGCGGCGCACGCGGTGTGGCAGGCCCTCCCCGGGGAGGACTGGCCGGCCCGGCTGGCCGAGGCCGCCGTCACCGCCGCCGCGGCGGGCCGGGGAGCGGTGATCGTGGTCCCCGACCATCGCGACCTGGCCCGGGTGCACGCGGCCTGTACCGCCCTGGCCGGTGACCGGGGAGTGGCGGCCCTGGCCGCCGAGCTCGGTCCCGCCGAGCGTTACCGGCGTTGGTTGGCGGTGCGTCGCGGTGCGGTGCGGATCGTGGTGGGTACCCGGGCCGCCATGTTCGCCCCGGTCGCCGATCCCGGATTGTTCGTGGTCTGGGACGACGGGGACGACCTGCACGCCGAGCCCCGCGCGCCCTACCCGCACGCCCGTGACG
>DATCJU010000135.1:0-49079 GCA_036562635.1 Pseudonocardiaceae bacterium | reverse complement strand
ATGGAGGGCGGCCTGCTGGTGCTCACCGACCAGCGACTGCTGCTGATCCGGGACCGCAACCAGGGGGTCGACGAGTACCCGCTGGACAAGGTGACCTCGGTCCGCTGGTCCACCGGCTTCCCGTGGGGTCGGCTGGCCCTGGTCGTCGACGGTCGACAGGTGGAGTTCCACCAGATGTCCAAGGACGAGGGGCGAGCCATCGCCGACACCATCGCCGAGCGCGTGCCCGGCGGTATCGAGCTGGTGGACGGCCAGGGGCGGATCGACGTCGCCGAGCAGCTCCGTAAGCTCGCCGAGCTGCGCGACGCGGGGATCGTCACCGCCGAGGAGTTCGAGACGAAGAAGGCCGAGCTGCTGGCCAGGATGTGAGACGGACCACGGGGGTCGGAGCCCAAGGACCCCAGCCCCCGTGGTCCGTGTCGATCAGGCGACGTCCGTGGTGGGTGTCAGGCGGTGTCGCGACGCCGCCGGCCCACCAGGATCGCCAGGGAACCGCCCGTCACCAGGGCCAGACCGAGTACCGACCACCCGATCACGTCGGCCCCGGTGAAGGCCAGGCCACCGGTCTGCTGCGGTGTCACCGGGTCGGTCCCCGGCTGCTCCGGGTCGGTCCCCGGCTGCTCCGGGTCGGCTCCCGGCTGCTCCGGGTCGGTCCCCGGCTGCTCCGGGTCGGCTCCCGGCTGCTCCGGGTCGGTCCCCGGCTGCTCCGGGTCGGGCTCCACCTGGAGCTGCCAAGCGCTCTTCCCCGCGCCGATCCAGACCTGGCTCTGGACCAACCGCCACGGGGCGAACGCCCGAGCCTCGTACAGACCGCTCAGAACGCCGGTGAAATAGACCCTGCCCCAGGTGTCGCTGACCGCGGTGGCGACCACCTCGCCGGAAGCCGGGTCGACCAGCCCCAGCTCCAGGTCCGTGACCCCTTCCCCGTAGTCCCACCGACCGTTGCTGTTCCAGTCGCGGTACACGTAGCCCCAGGTCACGATCTCCGGGATCTGCGCCACCGGGGCGGACGTGAAGACCGTCGGATAACCCGTCCGATCTTCCCAGTCGGGCCCCAAGGAGCATGCGATGTACACCAGCCCATCCCGGGCCGACGCCATCGGGATCATGCCGGTCACCTCGAGCACCAGGGTCTGTCCCGCGGCGACCGTCACCCCGTCCTGGACCAGGGCACCCCAGTGGGCGGGCTCGGACGTGCCCTGCAGCCCGAGGCCCCATGGAAGTGGGGTGTCGCGGCCACACAGGGCCCTGATGCCGGTGAGGGTGGTCGAGCCGCGGTTGGTCAGGGTGATCCGGATCCGGGGTATGTCGCTGATCTCGTAGCGGTCCGAGAGGAACTCGGCCGAGACGTCCAGCACCTCGGTCAACGGCCGCTCGGCCTGGAGCTGCAGATCCGTGGCCGGTTCGGCTCCGCCGACCACGATGGGGGGTACGCGCACGATCCAACCGTCCGGCCCCACGACGATACGGACGCGGTACAGCCCCGGCGGCAGTTCCCCGCTGAACCGGCCCTCCTGGTCCGTGGTGAGCTCGGCGGAGTAGCTGCCCACGATGACGGGCACGTACAGGCTCATCGTGACCCCGGCCAGCCCCTCCCCGGGGTCGAACACGCCGTCCCCGTCACGGTCCCCGAAGAGGACACCCGAGACGGGGTACCGCTCCTGCAGGGGAACCACGGGGACCGACAGGGACGTCCCGGTCGTGTACGTCGGCGGCATCGCCCAGGGCTCCTGCGGGGGCATACCCTCCGGCCACCACCAGATCGAGATGTAACTACGTGCCTCACCGGAACCACGGAGGACCGTCCCCGTGACGGTCACGGTCCGACTCTCCCCCGGGTCGAGCCGGAGCCCGGGCCTGCTGAGCGCTCCCCAACCGTCCAACACCTGGACGTCCCCCGTGGAGTTCCCCCGCACCTCCACGGCGGCCCGGTCACCGACGTTGGTCACGGTGAGGATGATCGGCACCTTGTCGCCCATGCGGTACCGACGGTCCGGGTCCTGCAACGCCGCGGTGACCGTCACATTCGCCTCGGCCACTGCCGGCGTGCCGGTGGAGGGCGGCGTGGTCGGCTCGGCGGTGGGTGGTGGTGTGCTGCCCGGCTGCTCCTCCACCGGGTCGGGCTCGTCCGACTCGTCCGACTCGTCCGACTCGACTGACTCGTCCGGCTCGGACGGTTCGGACGGTTCGGACGGCTCCGCCGAGGGGGTCCCCGCCACGGGCGGTGCCGGATCCGTCGGCTCCGGCGGAACCGGATCGGTGGTGTCCGGCACGGGCGACTCGGCGGTCGGGCCGCCCGAGGACATCCCGGTGGTTGCCGGTGCCGGCACCTCGTCCGCCGACGCGGGCAGTGGCGTACTTCCCAACACCGCCCCCACGGCCAGCACGGCGATCAGTCGCGGTAATCGCGTACGAAGACGCAGAGTGGTGGACACATCGATCTCCCCAGCGGCCGCCCACGGTCTCGGGTCACGCCCGGCCCCGGCCCGTGCCGGTGTCCCGAGTGCGGTATCGGCCGACCGTGTGATTCCAACGTATGGCCGGTACACCTTTTGTCGAGCGCTGCCACGGCGTCGTTACTCGACGGTGCCGGAGCACCCGGCCCCGGAAAGCCGATCGCCTGGCCGGAGGACCGGCCGGGCGATCGACCCACGTCGAGGAACACGTCACTGCGGAGGCTGGACGATGTAGGTGTAGCTCTCCCACTCCTGACCTGCCAGCTCGTCCGCGACGGCGTCGACGATCCGGCAGCCGGTGTGCGCGAAGAACGCGTGCAGGAAGTCCACGTGCAGGCCGTGCATCTCGATTCCGTCGTTCCCGTCGTGCTGTGCCACGGCGGACGTGTCCGGGGCCTCGGCTGCAGCGCCGGCACCGGGCTCCGGGCCACCCTCGGCAGCCGCGGTCGGAGCCGGCTGCGGGGGTGCCTCCACGGCAGGTGCGGCGGCTTCCGCGCCGACCACGACCGTGGTCCGGGCGGTCGGGCTGCCCACCGCCGCCCACCAGGTGACGAACTCCTGCACCAGGTCGAGCTCCAGGTCGAAGCGGCCCGAGGCCATCGGGGCCCGGATCACCAGCTCCAGCTCGACCGACTCACCGGGTGCCAGGTCGGTCGGCAACTGCGTCCGCCCGTCGTCCTGGACCAGCACCCGCTCGCCGTCCCACCAGTGGTTGCCCAGCTTGAACCTGCTGCTCCGGGGCCAGGTGTGCTCGCTGGCGTTGGTGACCCGAGCACGCAGCGTGGCGGTGCCGCCCGGCGACAGGGTCCGCGGTGCCGACAGCATCTCGATCCGGGCACGGTAGGCGGCCGGGTCCAGACGCACCTGCCGCGGGTGGCTGGGGACCTGCACCACGACGACGCCGTCCGGGCGCACCACCCGGATCAGTTCCAGCAGGGAGGCCAGCTGGACCACCGGGCGGGCGTGCTGCAGCACGATCAGGCTCACCGCACTGTCGAACGTGTTGTCCTCGAAAGGCAGGGACCGCCCGTCGTAGTGCACGAAACGAATCCGGTCGGGGTGCCGGTTGAGCTGCTCGGCACGTTCGATCATCGAGGCGGCGATGTCGATACCGACCACCTCGGGGACCCGCTCGGCCAGGGCGTTGCTCAGTCGGCCCACCCCACAGCCGAAGTCCAGCACCCGGCGGCCCAGGGAGTGGCCCGACCGCTGCAGCAGCTCCGTCACCCGCGCGATGTGTCCGTGACCGGTGGCCATGAACTCGTCGACGTCCCAGCCACCGTGCCGACGCGCCGGATCGGACAGGACCGCCCACAACGGATCCGTTCTGCCCAGGTCCTCCCAGGTGGATCTCAGCTCACCGAGAGCCATCGCCTCTCCTCGTGCAACCACTCGAATCCGCCCGGACGGCGGAGAAGGCCACGGTAACCGACCGGAGGCCCGCCTCCTCTCGGCACCGATCCGGGCATCTCGGACGGCCGGTGTTTCCCGGACCGTCGTGGCGAACGGCCGCTCGGCGTGTGCGGTGTCCCGCACGGCGGGCTGTCGGCCCACGTTCCACACACGAGACGCGGGAGAGCACAGGACCATCTCGTTCCGCCGAGGTTCCTGCGGAACGCACTCGATTCTTTTTCGCTGTGCGAAGAAGTTCGGTGTACACCGCGGCAGGTCGCGACCACGACCGGGCACGCGGTCGGGAAGGAGGTGCACCACGCGGGGACCGTCGGAGCACGGCGTGGACCGGGCACCGGTGCACGGCACCGTGCCTGATCCGACCGTCGACGCGCCGACCCGGCGCGGGGTGCACGAACCGACGTGCTGCCGAGGCCCGGTCCCTTCCCCGATCCCCTGGTGGATCGGGCCGGGCCACCCGGTCACTCCCCCTTCGACGTCAGTCCCACCGGGCAGGCCACCCCGGTTCCACCGGTACCGCAGTAGCCGTCCGGCACCTTGTACAGGTACTGCTGGTGGTAGTCCTCGGCGTAGTAGAACGTCTCCAGGGGCACGATCTCGGTGGTGATCCGCCCGTAACCGGCCGCGGTCAGCTCCCGCTGGTAGGCCTCACGGCTCGCCTCCGCGGCAACCCGCTGCTCCTCGTCCGCCCAGAAGATCACCGAGCGGTACTGCGTGCCCACGTCGGCACCCTGGCGCATGCCCTGGGTGGGGTCGTGGGACTCCCAGAACACCTTCAACAGCTCCTCGTAGGAGACCTGCTTGGGGTCGTACACCACGAGCACGGACTCGGCGTGCCCGGTCAACCCGGAACACACCTCCTCGTACGTGGGGTTCGGGGTGTACCCACCGGCATATCCGACAGCCGTGGACCACACCCCGGGAGTCCGCGCGAACCTGCGCTCCGCACCCCAGAAACAGCCCAGCGCGAACACCGCGGTCCGCATCCCCTCCGGAAACGGCGGTTTGATCCGCCGATCGGGGAACACGGCGTGCCACTCAGGTACCTTCAGCGGAGTGGAGCGCCCGGGGAGTGCCTCCTCCCGGGTCACCATCCGCGTCACGTCCCGCCCGAAAAGTGCCATGACCCCAGCCTAGGCTCCGCCGAAGGCGAAATCCCCGTCCTGCCGAACCGACCCCCCAACGGCCCCGCAGGATCCGGACAAGGCCGAGCAGGAGGCCGTGTGACCTGCCCTTCTTCCTCTGAGTGGAAGCAACGGAGGCCTTCCGACGGAGGTGTGCCAGCACCCTGAACGCCGTCCCGCGACGCGGATTGGTCACGACTTCGACCAGCCTGCGATACGCCCGTGGGGAACTTGGGCACAATGTGAGCCGTCTTCGCCCCGCATCGGGGTGTTCCACGTGTAATTCCTGGAAGGGGGTGCCAGGGTGACCTGGCAGGACGAGCTGCGGCGCCTGGACGAGGAGTTGGCGGCCGGGCGTCTGGGCCCCGAGGAGTACCGGCAGCGCCGGGACCAACTGATGGCGGCCAACTCGGGGGCCCCGGGTACCTCGCAGCAGCAGCCCGGTGGGCCGTTCCCACCACCTTTCCGGTGGGATGCTGCGCCTCCTTCGAACACCGACGCCACCCAGGTCGTGTCGTCCGCGCAGACCGCTTCGCCGGACGCCACCCAGGTGGTGTCCTCCCCCGGCGGGGGCGGTGACGCGGAACGCACACAGGTCGTCCGTCCCGTGCAGCCGTCCACCCCACCCGGTGGGCAGCCCTTCCCGCCGCACATGATGCCCGGCCAGCCGAACCCCGGTGGCTGGCCGCAGTACACCGACCCCAACGCCCAGAACTGGGGCAACCCCGACCTTCCCTCGTTGGACCCGGGCTGGGCGCGTCAGGGCCCGGAGGTGTTCGAGGAGGACACCAGCTCCGGCAAGGGCAAGATCATCGGCATCGTGGTGGGCGTGGTGCTGCTGGTCGGGCTCGGGGTCGGCGCCTTCTTCCTCTTCGGGAACAAGGACGACTCGAACCAGAACCAGGCCCAGGAGCCACAGGCCCCGGCGAGCAGCGCGCCGGCCACGACGACCAGCCAGAAGCCGCCGCGGGACGAGCGGCTCGGTGAGCTGCCCGGCAAGCCGGAGGCCATGACGGAGAAGATCAAGACCTTCGCCGACGTCGAGGCCCTGAACTACCTCACCCCCGAGGAGTTCGCGGCCTACAAGGACAACGGCGCGGCCGACACCGCGTTCGCCTACCACCGCGACGGCGAGAACACGATCATCGTGCTCGTCACCCAGGTGGACGACCCGGAGGCCGCCGCGGCCGCCCGGGACAAGCTGCACGAGCTGCAGCTGTCGTACGGGCTGGCCGAGTCCACCCCGCAGAAGGGCGTCCTGGGTGCGACCAGCGACACGGCCCAGCCGATGCCCTTCCTGCGCCGGGCCCACTACGTCAGCGGTGACTACGTCGTGCGGGTCGAGGTGTCCGGTGCGGACCAGGGCGAGGTCGACGAGCTGTTCAAGGACGCTCTGAAGGAGCAGACGAGGGCGCTGAAGGCCAATGACTGATTCCGCCGCCTCCCCCGCGCACACCGTCGTCTGCACCATCGTCGCCCGCAACTACCTGCCGGCCGCACGCGTGCTCGCCGACTCCTACCTGCGACACCACCCGGGTGGCGAGTTCGTCGTGCTGCTGGTGGACGCCACACCGCAGGAGTTGGCGGAGCTGGCTCGCTCCGCCCCTGCGCTGCGGCTGCTCGCGCCCGACGACCTGGACATCGAGCCGGCCGAGTTCCGCCGCATGGCAACCGCCTACACCGTGACCGAGCTGTGCACAGCGGTGAAGCCGGCGCTGCTCCAGCGGCTGCTCACCGAACACCAGGTCGCGATCTACCTCGACCCGGACATCGAGGTGTTCGCCCCGTTCGGCGACGAGGTGGCCGCACTGGCCGTCGAGCACGGCATCGTGCTCACCCCGCACGTGCTGGCACCGATGCCGCGGGACGGCAAGCGCCCCACCGAGGGCGACATCATGGCCTCCGGCGTGTTCAACCTCGGCTTCATCGGGGTGTCCGCCTCCTCCCCGGACGCCGCCGCCTTCCTCGACTTCTGGGCGGAGCGGCTGCGGCACGACGCCATCTCGGCGCCCGAGGAGCAGCTGTTCACCGACCAGCGGTGGGTGGACAACGTGCCGACGATGTTCCGGCACACCGTGATCACCGATCCCGGCTACAACGTCGCCTACTGGAACGTCTACCAGCGGCCGCTGGAGCGGGCGGCGGACGGGACGATCACCGCGGCGGGGCGGCCGCTGCGCTTCTACCACTTCAGTGGCTACCGCCCGGAGAAGCCCTGGCTGCTGTCCACCCACTTCGCCGACAAGCCGCGTGTGCTGCTGTCGGAGAACCCGCTGCTGCGCGAGCTGTGCGACAGCTACCGCGAGAAGCTGCTCGGCGCGGGCTACGCCGACTCCCTGGAGTCGGTGCCCTACCGCTGGAACACGCTGCCCGACGGCACCACGCTGTCGCTGTCGCTGCGCCGCCTGTTCCGTCGGGGCTGGGTCGAGGCCGAGCGGAAGGGTGAGGAACCACCGCCCACCCCGTTCGACGAGACGGGCACGGACGCCTTCGTGCGCTGGGTGACCTCCCCGGCGGACGGGCTCCAGGCCGCGGCCGGGCTGAACCGCTGGGCGTACGCGGTCTGGCAGTCCCGCACCGACCTGCAGGTGGCGTTCCGCGACCCGATGGGGGCCGACTACTCCGCGTTCCGGCAGTGGTGCGCCACCTCCGGCATCCGGGAGGGGGCCCTGCCGGTCTGGGCGGTTCCGCAGCCGCGGAAGAAGACGGCCGCCCTGCCGCCCCGGGACCAGCGCGGCGCCAACGTGCTCGGCTACCTGACGGCGGAGCTGGGTGTGGGCGAGATGGGCCGTCTGGTGCACGACGCGGTGCACCACAGCGGCCTGCCGGTGGCGACCGTCGTGGAGGAGGAGACGGTCCACAACCGGACCGAGCACCCGCTGCCCGCGGGGGCCAACGTGAGTCCGCCGCACTTCCCGGTCAGCGTGTTGTGCGTCAACGCGGACATGACGCCGCTCACGCTGCGGATACACCCCCAGCTCGGCCGGGACCGCTACGTCATCGGCGTGTGGTCCTGGGAGCTGGAGGACTTCCCCCCGTCGATGCACCAGGCGTTCGAGCTGGTCGACGAGGTCTGGACGATCAGCGAGTTCTGCCGCCGGTCGATCGCCGCCCACTCCCCGGTCCCGGTGCACACCTTCCCGGTGCCGGTGCGCGACGTGCTGGAGGGGATGCCGCCGGAGCGGTCCTCGACCGACGACGGGTACACCCGTTTCCTGTTCGCCTTCGACTTCAACAGCCTGTTCGACCGGAAGAACCCGCTCGGGGTGATCACGGCGTTCCGGAAGGCGTTCCCGGTGGACGAGCCGGGGGCGGAGCGGAAGCGGCTCGTGATCAAGTCGATCAACGGGGAGAAGCACCCGGAGCAGCGGGAGCGGTTGCGTGCCGCGGCGGCGGCCGACCCGCGGATCGAGCTGGTCGAGGGCTACCTCAGCCACGACGAGGTGCGCAAGCTGTTCGCCTCGGCCGACTGCTACGTCTCGCTGCACCGCAGCGAGGGGTTCGGGCTGACCGTGGCGGAGGCCATGGCGCACGGCCTGCCGGTGATCGCCACCGACTACTCCGGCAGCGCCGAGTTCCTCACCGGTGACACCGGCTGGCGCATCCCCTACCGGATGGTTCCGGTCGGGCCGAACCAGCACCCCTATCCGCCGGACGCCCAGTGGGCCGAGCCCGACCTGGACGCCGCGGCCGCGGCGATGCGGGAGGTGGCCGCGGATCCAGCCACGGCACGGCGCCGGGGGCAGGCCGCCCGGGAGCACATCCTGCGCAGCCGCACGATGGCCGCGGCCGGCGCGTGGGTGCGGGAGCGGCTGGAGGCCGCCTACCAGGAGTGGCGCCGCCGCCGCACCGAGACGGGGCCGCAGGAGGAGCGGCCCGAGGTCCCGCGGTCACAGGCGGGTGGTGTGCTGCAGCCGGTGCGGGACTCCCGGGAGGCCCTGCGCTGGCGGGCCGACGCCGAGGCGCCCAGCCGGATCCCGCTGGCCCCCGTGCTGCGTCGCGGGGTGCTGCGGGTGCTCGACCACTACGACGTCCACCAGCGGAAGGTTCTCGGCGCCCTGATGGACGGCGTCGAGCAGTCGCTGCAGCGGGTCGACCAGCAGGTCGGTGAGCTGCGTTCCCGTCTGGACGAGCAGCCGGATCCGCACCTGCTGGCCGAACGTCTCGACCGGGTCGAGGCGCGGTTGGCCGAGCTCGGCGAGCAGGTGGCGCAGTTCGACCAGGACTCGCTGCGCCGGATGGTGGACGAGCTGCGGAGCCAGCTCGACAGCGAGCACACGGAGCGTTTCGCCCACGACCAGCAGCTCGCGCAGCGGCTGGACCAGCTCGAGGAGCGGCTGGCGCGCACCGGGGACCACGTCGAGACCGTGGACCGCAAGTTCGTCGGGATGTTCGCCGAACGGGACACCCGGCTGGACCTGTGGGAGCGTCGGCTGGCGCAGGCCGGGGACGACCTGCGCCGCCGGCTGCGGGCCCTGGACAGCAGCGTGCGACGCCACCACGACCTGCTGGGCTCCGGGGCGGCGGTGCCGGACGGCGAGACGGTGGCCACCGACGTCGGTCTGCTGCGGCTGCCGCAGGACGACACGGTGGTGCTCCCCTGGCTGCGCACCTACGCCAGCTGGGAGGAGACCGAGTCGTGGCTGGTCGACCAGCTGCTCTCCCCCGGTGCCACGTTCGTGGACATCGGGGCGCACGTCGGCTACTACACGCTGCGGGCGCTGTCGCGGACCGGCCCGTACGGCGCGGTGTTCGCGGTCGAGCCGTGGGAGCGGCTGCGTCACCTGCTGGAGTACAACGTGCGGTCCAACCTGCCCGCCGAGGTGGCGAGCACGTTGACCGTGCTGCCGTTCGCGGCGTGGGACGACGACGGCACGCTCCGGCTGCAGCTCTCCGAGGAGGGCAACAGCGGGGACAACCGGGTCAACCCCGACGGCGGTCCGGGCGCCCTCGAGGTGCCGGGGCGGCGCCTGGCCGAGGTGGAGGCCCTGCAGCAGCGCACGCTGAGCGTGGTGAAGGTGGACGCCCAGGGGCGGGACCACCGTGCGCTGAGCGGGTTGGCCGAGCTGTTGCTGCGTGACCGGCCGCACGTGGTCTGCGAGTTCTGGCCGGAGGGCATCTCCGACGTCGGGGACGATCCGCGCGATGTGCTCGCCCGGTACCGTTCCTGGGGTTACCAGCCAGTACAGCTGGACGGCGAGGGAGCTCCGTCGGTCGAGGAGCTCCAGCGGTTGCTGGACGATCCCCGGCAGTCCGTCGACCACGCGGACGAGGAGATCGTCGAGCGAGCACGGAGGACCGAGAGCGGGTTCGTGACACTGTGGCTGCGGCCGCTGCCGCAGTCCTGAGCCCGGTTGTGCATCGGTGCCCGGGCGGGTGGTGGACCGGATCCGGCCTGCCGCCCGCCCGGTGCCGCCGTCGGGGTAGTGCGCTCCGACGGGTCCGGTGAGTGCCCCGGGTGCCCGGGAACGCACACCGCCCGGTACGTGGGATTCGCCGATCGGCACCCTCGGCCCCGGGAGCTCCGCTACGCTCGGCCTCCGCCATCGCTGCCCTTGCCGGCCCAGCGCGTGCGGAAGGAGGCCAGTCGCGGGTGGACGAGCCGACGCAGCCCATACGCCCGGTGCAGGCTGCCGAGAGGTCGGCCACGTCGGACAAGCGGCGGATCGTCTTCATCGACATCGCCCGTGGGATCGGCGCGATCCTGGTGTTCTACAGCCACATCACCGAGCTGTGGATGCGGCCGCGTGACGAGAACACCCTGCTGGTCACCGCGATCGATCGCATGCTCCGCGACCCGCTGCACATGCAGCTGCAGGGCATCGGACAGGTCGCGGTGCCGATGTTCTTCATGATCAGCGGTTTCGTGGTGACGCCGCTGGCCCTGCGGCAGGGCCCGTTCCGTTTCCTCGTCAACCGCCTGCTGCGCATCTACCCGCCGCTGATCCTGGTCGTGGTGCTCACCGCGCTGGCGCTGTCCGTCGGGCTGGAACCCCTCTCCACCGGGCAGCTCCGCGACGTGACCCCGACGACCGTGCTGACCAACAGCCTGCTGCTGAACTACCTGCTCATCCCGCAGGTGGTGCTGGTCGGTGTGGCGTGGACGCTCGTGGTCGAGGTGGTCTTCTACCTGCTGCTGACCGCGCTCATCCCGCTGCTGCGCTGGCGGGTGTGGGCGGCTCTGCTCACGGAGCTGGTGCTGATCGCCCTGACCCTGCTGTTCGCCCGGGATCTGGGGGCGAACTTCTTCCTGCTCGCGGTGTCGGTGAGCTTCATCCCGATCATCGTGATCGGCCAGGTGATCTGGGCCGCCCAGCACAAGCGGATCCCGCTGTGGGCGGCCGGGCCGATGGGGGCGGCGGCCTGGTGCCTGTACGTGTGGGCCGACCTGCGCGACATGGGCCGGCTGGACGCCTCCTACAACCTCGCGCTGGCCTACGCCGTGCTGTTCTTCGGTCTCGGCCTGTTCGCCGAGAACCGGCTCCGGGAACGCACCGTGTGGTACTGGCTGTCGGAGCGCACCTACTCGATCTACCTGCTGCACGGCCTGGTCGCCTTCCCCGTGCTCGACGCGTTGGGACCGCACCTGCCGTTCTCGCTGGCCGCGCTCGGAGCGGTCGTGGCCACCTTCGGCGCGGTCGAGCTGTGCTACCGGTACGTGGAGCGCCCGAGTCACCTGCTGGCCCGGAAGCTGTCCCGGCCGAAGCAGCGCGAGAAGAAGCAGCACGAGCACGACACGCAGGACGGGGCGTCCACCACGGAGTCGGAGCGGACGTCCTCCCGGAGGTCGGCCCCGCGGAAGGCTCCGCGCAGGGCGGAGCCGGAGGAGGAGACCGCCCGGTGGTCGGAGTCGGAGGAGGAGTCCTCGCCCCGCCCGGAGCGGGAGACCTCCCGCCGACCGGCACCGGAGCGGGACACCGCACGACGGCCGGAGCCGGAGCGTGTGGCCCCCCGGCGGGCCGTCGCGAACGGTCGTCCCCGGCCGGGGAACCCGGCACCGCCGCGCGGGGAGACCGACCGCCGGTTCCCGGGTGCGCGTCCGGGTGGAGGTGAGCCTGTCACCCAGCGGTGGGACACGGTCTCCGGCACCGGTCGGTACGCCACCGACCCCGGTGACCCCGTCGAACCCCGTTCCCACGGCACCGGTCCCTTCCCCGTGCGTCAGTCACGTCCTCCCCGACCGACGGGGTATCGACACCCCGGGGAGGCGGTCCCGCCCGCCGGGATGCCGAACCGGACGTCCCGTTTCGCTCCCCCGCCACCGGTGACCGGCCGGGGACGCCAGGTCCGACCGGCACCACCCCCGGACGCCGAGGACTCCTTCGGTTCCGACCCGCTCGGGCCGGACACCGGTCGTGGCCTGCCCACGGCGCAGGGGAACGGTGCTCCGTCCGGCGTGCGGTGGGCCGAGAGGCACCGGCCCGTGGAGCCCGACCGGTCACGTCCCTGGCCGGGCTCGGACGAACCGTCGCGACACCACCGGTAGGCCACTGGCGCCGTCCCGCGGCACGAGCTCGTTCTCGCCCGGCGGGATCGCGGTCCCGTCGACACGTCGTGCACCCCGGAACGGCAGCCGTCCGACGTCGCACGTCGGCACCGATCACGCACCTCCCTGCCACCCCGGTGGCCGCACCAGACGACCCCGTCTCCGCACCGGCACCCCTGCAAGGAGTCTTCGCAAAATTTTGCAGCGGAAAGCCCAGCTCGTGGCTGCTCCGATCGGCAGATTGACAACATCTCCGCAAGGTCTTGTGCTGGATACCACCCTGCACACGACACGGAGGTACGGCGATGCGCCGACGTGTACTCCTCGCTCTCGCCCTGCTCGCCACCTGCCTGGCCGGGCTACCCGCCACCCCGTCGGCACAGGCGGCCCCGTCCGGCAACCGGGACGTGATCGTCCAGCTCTTCCAGTGGAACTGGGCCTCGGTGGCCCGCGAGTGCCGCGACTTCCTCGGCCCGCGTGGTTTCGGCGGTGTCCAGGTCTCCCCGCCGCAGGAGCACGTGGTCCTGCCCGAACTGGGCTACCCCTGGTGGCAGGACTACCAGCCGGTCAGCTACCAGCTCGGCACGCGCCGCGGTGACCGGGCGGCGTTCAAGAACATGGTGGACACTTGTCACGCCGCCGGGGTCAAGGTCTACGTGGACGCCGTGGTCAACCACATGACCGGCACCGTCAGCGGCACCGGCAGCGCCGGGTCCCCCTTCACCCAGTACGAGTACCCCGGCCTGTACGGGTGGAACGACTTCCACCACTGCGGTCGCAACGGCAACGACGACATCGTCGACTACCACGACCGCTGGGAGGTGCAGAACTGCGAGCTGGTCAACCTGGCCGACCTGGCCACCGAGTCCGAGTACGTGCGCGACCGGCTCGCCGCCTACCTCAACGACCTGCTCTCCCTGGGGGTCGACGGGTTCCGCATGGACGCTTCCAAGCACATGCCGGCGTCCGACATCGGCGCGATCCTCGGCAGACTGTCCCGCCCGGCCTACGTCTACCAGGAGGTGATGTACGGCGCGGGTGAGCCGATCACACCCGAGGAGTACCTGGTCAACGGGGACGTGCTGGAGTTCCGCTACGGCAGCGACATCTCCAGGATCTTCAACCAGGAGAAGCTGGCCTACCTGCGCACCTTCGCCTCCCCGCTGCCCTCGGACAGGGCCGTGGTGTTCATCGACAACCACGACACCCAGCGCACCTGGCCCGTGCTGACCTTCCGGGACAACGGCCGCTACGCGCTGGCCAACGCGTTCATGCTGGCCTGGCCCTACGGGACGCCCAAGCTGATGAGCAGCTACGAGTACACCTCGGACGAGCAGGGCCCGCCCGCCGACAGCGCCGGCCGCACCGCCGACACCACCTGCTTCAGCAACCGGTGGCGCTGTGAGCACCGGTGGCAGGTGATCGCGAACATGGTCGGCTTCCACAACGCGGTGCGCGGCACCTCCGTGGTCCACTGGTGGGACAACGGCAACGACACCATCGCCTTCGGCCGCGGGGACAAGGGCTATCTGATCCTCAACGACGAGAGCGTCGCGGTCACCGGTCGGTCGTTCCAGACCTCGCTGCCCGCCGGCACCTACTGCGACGTGTTCCACGGCGACTTCGTCGACGGTCGGTGCACCGGGCCCACCTACCAGGTGGACGCCAACGGCTGGTTCCGCGCGGACGTCGCCGCGCACGACGGTCTGGCGTTGCACGTGGGCGCCAGGGTCTCCTGACCGCCCGCGGGTGCCGGGTCACGACGCGGGGTCGGCCCGGCACCCGCCACCGCGGGCGGACGGTCCACCGGATCACCCCGGCCCCGAGCGGCCGGTACACCACGGCACCCCGGCCGGGGCACCGCCTCCAACCGGTTCCGGAGGCACGGTGGGGTCCCGGCTCCGGCGTGGGTCAGCGGCCGACCGCGTAGCCCTGGGCGCCCCGGGGGTTGGCGGCGGCGCGCAGCAGACCGTCGGCCGGGTCGCGGGACACCGCGGAGAGCCGGCCCAGGGTCCACGGCCCGGCGTCCACCACCTCGTGTCCCCGCTCCCGCAGCTCGGCCAGCACCTGCTCGCCCAGCCGGGACTCGACGACGAGCTGCCCGGGGTGCCAGGTCCGCGGGTAGAAGGACGAGGGGAAGGCGGTGGTGTGCCAGGCGGGCGCGTCGATCGCCGCCTGCAGGTTCAGTCCGCCCACCACGTGGGCCAGCCAGAAGCACAGCTGCCACTGGTCCTGCTGGTCACCGCCCGGGGTGCCGAAGGCGAGCACCGGATCGCCGTGCCGCAGGGCCAGCGACGGGGTGAGGGTGATGCGCGGCCGCCTGCCGGGGGCCAGCGAGTTGGGCAGGCCCTCCTCCAGCCAGAACATCTGGGCCCGGGTGCCCAGGCAGAAGCCCAGGGACGGGATGGTCGGCGAGGACTGCAGCCAGCCACCGGAGGGGGTGGCCGAGACGATGTTGCCCCAGCGGTCGACCACGTCCAGGTGCACGGTGTCACCCCGGGTGGTTCCGGTGCGGGACACCGTGGGCTCGCCGATCCCCGCCGCGGTCCCCTCCGGTTCGCCGGTGGCGCCCCGCCCCTCGGCGACGAAGGCCGGCAGACGGGGGGTGCGGCCGCCGGGTGCGCCCGGGCGCAGTTCCCGCGAGGCGGTCTCCGCCACCAGGGCCCGCCGGGCGTCCAGGTACTCGGCGGAGAGCAGCTCGGTCAGGGGCACCTCCGGGGTGTCGCCGTACCAGGCCTCGCGGTCGGCGAAGGCCAGCTTGGCGCACTCGGTTGCCAGGTGCACGGTCTCGGCGGTGGGTACACCATCCACATAGGACATACGGTCGGCGAAACCGGCCAGCAGCAACAGGGTCTGCGCCAGTGCCGGGCCCTGGGTCCAGGCACCGCACTTGACCAGCGACCAGCCGTCGGCCAGGTCGACCACCAGTGGGTCCTCGTAACTCGCCTGCCAGGAGGCGAGGTCCTGGCCGGTGAGCACCCCTGCGTGGTCCCGCCCGGAGTCGTCACGCACCGGGGTGCGGCAGAACCGGTCGATCTCCTCGGCGACGAAACCCTGGTACCAGGCGCGGCGGGCGGCCTCGATCTGCGCCTCCCGGTCGGCGCCGGCCGCCTCGGCCTCGCGCAGCAGCCGCTCCCAGGTGTCGGCGAGCACCGGGTTGGTGAACCGCGCGCCGGGCCGGGGCACCTCACCGCCGGGCAGCCACAGCTCGGCCGAGCTGGTCCAGTGCGTGCGGAACAGCTCCGCCACGGTGGCGATGGTGGCGGGAATCCGGTCGACCAGGGGGAACCCGTCGCGGGCGTAGCCGATGGCGTACTGCAGTACCTCGCGCAACGTCTTGGTCCCGTGGTCGCGCAGCAGCACCAGCCAGGCGTCCCAGGAGCCGGGAACGGTGGCAGCCAGCAGGCCGGTGCCCGGCACCAGCTCCAGTCCCAGGTGGTCCCGGTAGTGCGCGACGGTGGCGCCCGCGGGGGCGACGCCCTGTCCGGCCAGCACCCGGGGACGGACCTCGGCCGCGGTGGCGAACAGGATCGGCACCTCACCGCCGGGCCCGTTCAGGTGTGGTTCGACGACCTGCAGCACGAATCCCGCGGCCACGGCCGCGTCGAAGGCGTTGCCCCCGTCCTCCAGCACGGCCATCCCGGCGGCGGACGCCAGCCAGTGGGTACTGGCCACCATGCCGTGGGTACCGGTGAGCTCGGGGCGGGTGGTGAACACCGTCCGTCCTCCCTGATGCCGTGAGCGATCGTGTGCCGGACCCGCCGGGCGTGCCGGACCGCCCGCACAGGTGAACATCACCCTAGAGCGCACACCACTTTTCGTTAAGCATGCGAACTAATTTGTGACCCGGGGTGACCGGCCCGGAGTCGACGACCGCACCGCCCGCTGCCGCTGCACTCACGGCCCCGAAAAATTCGAGCAGTACCCGGGGCGCAAGGGACCGTCGTCGGAGCCCACAACGGGCATCGGACCAGGTCAGTCCTCCGACGCTCCCACCGGGTCCCGCCCTTCCGCGGGACCGTCCTGCGCCGCAGGACTCGCCGTGTCCTGCTGGGTGTCCGCCTCCACCAGCTCCAGGAACCCCCACACACCCTCGTGGCCCTCCAGGCGGCCCTCCTCGTCACCGGCGGGTCCCCGCACCCGCCACCCGTCCGGCCACAGTCGCTCGGCCTCGGTGTCCAGCCGAACCCGCACCTCGTGGAACCCGGCGTCGCCCTGGAATTCCGCCTCGCCGAACCAGACGTTGTCGTGGAAGACCGCCTCGCCGAACCCGACGTCGCCGCAGAAGACCGTCTCGCCGAACACGGTGTAGCCGTGGAAGACCGCCTCGTCGAACACGGCGCGGCCGTGGAAGTGGGTGCGGGTGAAACGGGCAGCGCCCACCTCGCAGCCGCTGAAGTCCCAGTCCTCGAGGGCGGCGCCGAACAGGTCCAGGTCGATGTCCGGCCAGAACTTGTCGTTGGTGGGCTGACCGGTCTTCTCGTCGCGCTCGGGGCGCAGGTGGTCGGTGAGGATGTGCTGGGCGGCCTGCCGCACCAGACGCTCCTCGACCTGCTGTGGGATGCGCTCGTGGTCGGCCTGCTGGTTGTCGTCGATGAGGTAGGGCATGCGCAGGTAGGCGCAGAGCACGTTGACGATGGTCTGCCGGTGCCTCTCGTTGTCCTGGGCCAGACGTTCCAGCGCGTACAGCCCGGCCAGGCGCACCAACGCCTTGTCGCTGCCCAGCTGCTCGGCGGCCGCGGTGTACAGCCCGGCGACCCGCTCCTCGTTGTTGTGGATCCCCTGGGCCCGCTGGCGCCGCACGGCCAGCAGCAACGCCAGCGCGACTCCCACTCCACCGGCGACAACCAGCCCGGTTCGGACCGCCTCCGCACAGGCTCGGCTGTGTTCCCCCTCCAGTTTGGCCTGCTCCACCGGATCCGTGACCGAGGACTGAGCCGCGGACGACACGGCCACCCGGGTGGAGTCCTGCCACAGGAACCAGCCCACCCCCACCCCGACACCGACAAACAACAAACCGCCCAGCAGCAGGTGCCACCAGCGCAGCGACCGCAACCGCACGTCCTGCTCCGACCGCACTCGTCGCCCGACCACGCTCTTGATCATCCCGTCCCCGCAGGACCCGTCACCCCGTGTCCGGGTGCCCGGCCGCGGTGATCGCGCCCCGTGCGGCTTGGGGTCGGCAGCGCCCGTTCCCGGCTCCGGTCCGTCGCCGTGGACGGCGGTGGGCCACCCGCGCCGCCGCGCGTGCCGCCCCGGGAGATCACCTCCGACGCAGCGAGGACGACTCGGGAAACTGCCTGCGGCCACCGGTGAGGTCGTCCGTGCCCGGCACCGGGCGGAGCACTGATGGCGCCCTGTCTCCGTGCTCCCCGCTCTCCCACGAGGTGGGACGGCACCGGCACCCTCGGTGAGGGCTCGGCCACCACACCCCCGGAACAGGCGTCGTCCGATACGGCAATTGCCCATCGGGAAATGACCAGGAATTCGCGACATCGTAGGGTCTGGTGCTCGTGGAGCAGCGACGTCTGGGTGAATCGGGTCTGGTGGTGAGTGCGGTCGGCCTCGGCTGCAACAACCTCGGCCGGCCGGGAACCGCGACCGAGACCCTGGCAGGTGCGCGCGCCGTCGTGGATGCCGCGCTCGAGGCCGGCATCACCTTCTTCGACGTGGCTGACGTGTACGGGGCACCGCGGGGGCGCAGCGAGGAGCTGCTGGGGCAGGCGCTGTCCGGCCGTCGGGACTACGCGGTGATCGCCACCAAGTTCGGTATGGACATGCAGGGCGCCAACGGGCCCGACTTCGGGGCCCGCGCGTCCCGCCGCTACGTACGGCGCGCGGTGGAGTCCTCCCTGCGCCGTCTGGGCACCGACTGGATCGACCTGTACCAGCTGCACCGTCCGGACCCGGTCACCCCGCTGGAGGAGACCCTGTGCGTACTGGACGAGCTGGTCCAGGAGGGCAAGATCCGCTACGTCGGGCACTGCAACCTGGCCGCCTGGCAGCTCGCCGACGCGGCCTGGACCGCGCAGACCAAGGGCTGGGTGACGCCCGTGTCCGCGCAGAACCACTACTCCCTGCTGGAACGGGAGGCCGAGCGGGAGATCATCCCGGCCTGCGACCGGTTCGGCGTCGGCCTGGTGCCGTACTTCCCGCTGGCCAACGGCCTGCTCACCGGCAAGTACCACCGGGACACCCCGCCACCGCCCGGCAGCCGCCTGGCCGGCCGGACCCGGCTGCTGGTCGACGCGCCCTGGGACCGCATCGAGCGCCTCCGGGTCTTCGCCGCCGAACGCGGCATCTCCATGCTCCAGGTGGCCATCGGCTGGCTGTGCGCCCAGCCCGTGGTGAGCACGGTGATCGCCGGAGCGACCAAGCCCGAGCAGGTACGGAGCAACGCCGCCGCCGCCTCCTGGCACCCCACCCCGGAGGACCTGGAGATCCTGGACCGGATCTGCCCGCCGGGCCGCCGCTGACCCCGTGTCCCGTGGCACCGGTGTCGCGTTGTTCCGCTGCACACCATTCCCTCCTGCACCGGTAGCCGAGGCACTAACGTCAGCCCAGGACTCCGGCGCGCAACCGGCGCGCCGGGCACCGTGACCTCAACGGAGAGGGGAGCACATGCAGATCGCGGACACCGCGGCGATCGTCACCGGTGGCGCCTCCGGACTGGGCGCGGCCACCGCGCGCGCCCTCGCGGCCCGGGGATCCCGGGTCTTCGCGCTGGACCTGCCGCAGTCGATCGAGAAGGCCGAGAAGGTCGACGGTGTCACCTACGTCGAGGCGGACGTGACCAGCGCCGAGCAGGTGCAGGCCGCGGTCGACCAGGCCGCCGGCTCCGGCGTGCCGCTGCGGATCGTGGTCAACTGCGCCGGTGTCGGCTGGGCGGCCCGCGTGCTGAGCAAGAAGGGCCCGCACGACCTGGAGCTGTTCCGCAAGGTCATCGACGTGAACCTGGTCGGCACGTTCAACGTGCTGCGGCTGGCCGCCGAGGCCATCGCCCGGACCGAGCCGGTGGCCGACGGCGCGCGGGGTGTCGTGATCAACACCGCGTCGGTGGCGGCCTTCGAGGGCCAGATCGGGCAGGCCGCCTACGCCGCCTCCAAGGGTGGTGTGGCCGCGCTGACCCTGCCGGCCGCGCGGGACCTGGCCTCCTCCGGCATCCGGGTGGTCACCATCGCCCCGGGCATCATCGACACCCCCATGCTCGCCGGGGTGACCGAGGAGTTCCGGGAGGGCCTGGCGGCCGGGGTGCCGTTCCCGAAGCGACTGGGCCGTCCCGACGAGTACGCCCAGCTCGCGGTGGCGATCGTCGAGCACGACTACCTCAACGGCGAGGTCATCCGGATGGACGGCGCGCTGCGCATGCAGCCGCGCTGACCGCACCCGCCGCAGACCGGTGACCTACAGGTCGCCGGCGTAGGGCAGCGCGTCCGGGCCACCCTCGCTGATCCAGCGACGCAGCGTCCAGGTGGCCCGGACGTCGTCCTCGTTGTACTCCAGCAGTCGCTTCCGCTGGGTCTCGTCCGGGGGTTGGCCGTCCATCCCCACCGCGTCCCGGTACCAGCGCA
Source organism: Pseudonocardiaceae bacterium (assembly GCA_036562635.1). Classification (GTDB taxonomy): domain Bacteria; phylum Actinomycetota; class Actinomycetes; order Mycobacteriales; family Pseudonocardiaceae; genus DATCJU01. Next base: position 29,029 of record DATCJU010000135.1, on the reverse strand, counting down.
TGGAGTTCTCTCCGCCGGCCTCGGGGTCGCGCCAGGTGAACCCGGCCGCCGGCGCCACCGTCTTGAGTCCCTTGCCCCGCGCGCACAGGAACTGTTCGCGTACCACACCGAACAGGTCCACCCACTGCGTCGAGGCGATGAACTCGTGCACCTCCTCCACCGGGGGGATGCCGGGCATGCCGGCGAACCGGTCGGCGGAGGCCAACAGCCAGCGGTTCTCCGCCAGCTCGTTGTAGCAGTAGGCGCGGAAGGTGAGCCCCCGCTCCTCGGCCCGGGACCGCACCAGGGTCAGGAAGTTCCAGAACTCGGCGAAGGACCGTGCCTCGTCCTTGGTGGGCAGCGGGTCCCAGGTCACGAAGGCCCGGTAGCCCTGCTCCAGACCGACGTCCGCCCCGGACAGCCAGCAGCCCCACAGGTAGGCGCCGGAGTCGCCGAAACTCTCCATGTCCACGTCGATCTCGACGTCGGCCCGGGGCACCGTCACCTTCGGCACCCGCCGCACGATGGTGTGCTCCTGCAGCCAGGCCCGGGCCAGCAGCACCGCGTCGGCCAGCGGCACCCCGGCCAGCGGGGTGGGCAGCTCGGTGGCCGGGTCCAGGGCGGCGAGCTGGTCGACGGTGCCGATCCCGGCGCCGCGCAGGGTCACCGCGTCCTCACCACGGACCACCAGGCTCACGTCCCGGGCCTCGCGCAGGGTCTGCTCGCAGGTCGGCCACCAGGGGCAGCTGCGGCACTCGACGACCCGGGAGGGCCGGGCCAGCGGGTCGGCGCCGGTCGCCGCGGCCACGGCCACCGCGAGCCGGTCGGCGAAACGGGCGTCGTACTCGGTGAGCGCGGTCCGCCCGCCGGGCCAGGTGGTCGCCTCCAGGTCGTGCCAGACGACCACGTCGGCCTCCAGCCCGATCACACCCCCGGTGGACCGGCCACCGGCGTGCAGCCCGGCGGCCTGGAGCATCCGTGTGGCGTGGGCCAGGCGGAGCTGGTCCCGGGGCTGGGGGCGGGCCTTACGCTCTGGGTCCCGCCGGGCCTCGGACGGGAACGGGTCGGTCAGCGGGGTGGTACGAGCCCCGGCGCCCGGGTCGCTCACCTTGTGCCGCACCACCAGCAGTGGCACGTAGCCGTCCCCGGAGCGGACCAGCAGGTCCACCGAGCCGCGCCGCCCGCCCAGGCGGTCGGTCGGCAGCTGCGGCGCCCACACCAGCCGGGCGCCGGCCCGCAGGGCGGCCAGGGTGGCGCGTTCCCGCTCGGCCGCCGACGCGTCCCGCGGGATCTCCGTCCAGTCCTCGCCGTGCAGCTGCGCCAACCGGTCGGCCACCGCCCGCCGGTGTGCCGCCGCGTCGGCCTTGCGCTGCTCGGCGGTGGGGTCCGGCGGCGCCTTCGGCGCGTCGACCATGGTCGGATCGTGTTCCAGGTGCACGCGTCGCCGACAGCGGCTGACCACGCTGGCGTCGAGCAGCACCAAGGAACTCATGCCACGCAGCCTAGTTGGCGGCGCCACCGGGAAACCCCGGCCCGCACAATGTCACTGATCATTACCAGCGCGAACCGGGATCCCCTCTCCCGCACCCCGTCCGCTCACCCGGTGCGGTGGCCGACCGGGTCGGGATTCCACCGTCGTCGGCACGATCTCTAGTGTTGACCCGGAGACTCGGTTCGACCGTCGGACGCACGGCACGCCCGCGGTGCAACGGAGGTGGCGGAGGATGGCCCGCAGGAAGCAGCAGGTGTCCGGGCTGGACCCGACCCGGGTGAAGCGGCTGCTGGCCGTGGCCAGGATCGTCGGTCCGGTCCTCGTCCCGTTCCTGATGCGGGCCGCCGCCCTGGCCAGGGAGGGCTACGACCGGATGCGGGCCCGGCAGCTCGGCATCCCGGTCGACGCCCTGCCCGCGTTCACCGGACGTGGCGCCGCCCTGCACGTACGGCTGGCCGGACTCGCCTCGGCCGCCCGGGAGCTGCGGGAGCGTCAGCCGGACGCGGAGACCGCCGCGTTCGTGCAGGACACCGAGAAGCGGTTGACCGACCTGGCCGCGGCGGTGCGCGCCGCGGAACACATGCCCGCGGCGCGCCGCCGCGTGGTGCACCGCTCGGTGGGTACCGAGCTGGACCTGGTGGAGACCGAGCTGCTCCGCCGCCTCGGCGTGCGCTGACCCCGGTCTCCGGTCACCCGGTCAGGCCGGGCTGACGAAGCCCTCCTGCACCAGCCAGTCCCGGGCCACCTCGGCCGGGTCGTCGCCCTCGACGTCCACCCGGGCGTTCAGCCGCAGCAGGACCTCGTTGGTCAGCCGCTTCGCGATGGGCTCGATCACCTGGGCGATCTCCGGGTACTTCTCGGCCGTCTCCTGCCGCAGGGTCAGGGACGCGTTGTACCGGGGGAAGAACTCCCGGTCGTCCTCCAGCACGACCAGGTCCAGGGCGAGGATGCGGCCGTCGGTGGTGAACACCTCGCCGAAGTCGCAGGTCGTCCCGTTGGCCACCGCGTAGTAGATCGCCCCGGTGGCCAGGTTCCTGATGTTCTCCGGCGGCAGTTCGAACCCGTAGGCCTGCATCATGCCGGGCAACCCGTCGTTGCGGTTGGCGAACTCGCTCTCCGCGCAGAGGGTGACCGCCGCGGGGTCCTGCTCGGCCAGCTCGGCCAGGTCGGAGAGGGTGCGCAGCCCGTACCGCTCGGCGGTGTCCCGGCGGATCGCGATGGCGTAGGTGTTGTCCAGCGGCGCCATCGCGGTCCACACGATCCCGTTCTGTTCCAGGTCGGCCTGGCGGACCGCCTCGAACTGCGCCTGCGCCCCGGGCACCGGGTCGGTGTTGCCGAGGTAGTTGATCCACCCCGTACCGGTGTACTCCCACATCACGTCGACCTGGCCGGTCTCCAGGGCGGCCCGGGCGCTCACCGATCCGGGGATGTTGGTCAGGTCCCGCACCTGCATCCCGGCCGCGTCCAGGGCGAACTCGGTGATGTAGCCGAGGATGAGCTGCTCGGTGAAGTCCTTGGACCCCACCGTGACCTCCACACCCTGCAGGGCGGGCACCGGCCGGATGCTGCCCGGCTTCACCTCCAGGGGGACCGAGGAACCGGCGGAGAGCCCACAGGCGGAGGCGAGCAGCCCCACGACCACGAGCAGGGCCGCCCGGACGGACCACGTCGTCTTCCTCATCGCAGCCCCCTCGGTTCCAGCAGGCGTTCGGCCAGACCGCCGAGCCAGTCCACGAGCAGGGCCAGGGCCGCGGCGAGCACCGCGCCCACCACGAGCACCGCGGTGCGACGCAGCTTGTAGCCGGTGTCGATCAGCTCGCCCAGACCGCCGCCGTCGACGAACACCGCGAGCGTCGCCATGCCGACGGCGAGCACCAACGCGGTGCGCAGTCCGGACAGCACGTAGGGCACCGCCAGCGGCAGCTCGATGCGACGCAGCACCGTGGTGGAGGACATGCCGATCCCCCGCCCCGCCTGGATCAGGGCGGGGTCGACCTGCTGCAACCCGACCATGGTGTTGCGCAGCACGGGCAGCAGGGCGTACAGCGCGGTGGGCAGCACCGCGACCCAGAACCCGGTCCACCCGGTGAACAGGAAGAACAGCACCAGCAGCCCGATACCGGGGGCGGCCTGTCCCATGTTGGCCAGGCCGAGCACCAGCGGGACGGCCGGGCGGGCCCAGCGGCGGGTCAGCACCACGCCCAACGGCACCGCGACCAGGACCACGATCGCGGCCACCATGAAGGTGATCTGCACGTGCTCCCAGGTCAGGGTGGCGATCGTCGTGACGTTGATGTTGCGTCGTTCGATGTCGTCGAGGTCGCCGCTCGCCGCCCAGGTGAGCACCACGGCGACCGTGGCCAGGACCAGCAGCGGCTCGACGAAGAGCCGGAGCCGCTCGCCCCGGCCGGTGCCGGCGTCGGCCGCCCGGCCGGTGTCGACGGCGGGGGCGGCGTCCAGGGTCGTCGCGCTCATCCGGTGACCTCCGTGCCACCGGACGTGTCCCCGCCGTTGCCGTGTTCCTCCCGCAGCGCGCGGATGGTGGCCATGACGGTGTCGATGTCGACCACACCGGCGTACTCGCCGCGTCCCCGGGTGACCACGGCGACCCCGTCGTCGTCCGTGAGGATGGCCTCCAGGGCGTCGTGCAGCGTGGACGCCGGGGACACGGTGTCCTCGACGGGTCGGCCGGCCCGCTCCAGCGAGGTGCTTCCCCGCAGGTCGGCGGCCGACACCCAGCGCAGTGGGCGGCGCCGCCGGTCCAGCACCAGGCCGATGGCGCCCCGACGGGTGCCCAGCCGCTCCCGCAGGACCGCCGGGTCCTCGTCCACACCGGCGGTGGGCACCTCACCGAGCGCCACGTCGCGGACCCGCAGCAGGGTGAGCTGCTTGAGCGAGGCACCGGCACCGACGAAACCGGCCACGGTGTCGTCGGCGGGGTTGGCCAGGATGGCCTCCGGGGTGTCGTACTGCAGGATCCGGGACCGCTCGCCGAGCACCGCGATCCGGTCGCCCAGCTTGACCGCCTCGTCGAAGTCGTGGGTGACGAAGACGATCGTCTTGCTCAGCTCGGCCTGCAGGCGCAGCAGCTCGTCCTGCAGGTTGCCCCGGGTGATGGGGTCCACCGCGCCGAACGGCTCGTCCATCAGCAGCACCGGCGGGTCCGCGGCCAGCGCCCGGGCCACCCCGACCCGCTGTTGCTGCCCGCCGGAGAGCTGACGCGGGTAGCGGTCGCGGAACTCGGCGGGGTCCAGGCCCACCAGGTCCAGCATCTCGTCCACCCGTTCGGCGATGCGGTCCTTCCGCCACCCGTTCAGGCCGGGGACGATGCCGATGTTCTCGCCGACGGTCATGTGCGGGAACAGGCCGACCTGCTGGATGGCGTACCCGATGCGCCGACGGAGCTGGTCGCCGTCCAGGCTCAGCACGTCCTCGCCGTCGATGGTGATACGACCCGAGGTCGGCTCGATCAGCCGGTTGATCATCCGCATGGTGGTGGTCTTGCCGCATCCCGAGGGACCGACCAGCACCACGATCTCGCCGGCGGGGATGGTCATGGTCACCGAGTCGACCGCGGGTTCGGTCTGCCCGGGGTAGCGCTTGGTGACCTCCTCCAGGCGGATCTCCACGCCGTGCGCGCCGGCGGTGGCGGTGCCCCGGCCGGCGGTCTCCGTGTGGCCGGGGCTGGTGTTCTGCAGGGTCATCGGATCCCCTTCGATGTCGTCAGTCGGCCGACCAGCACGTAGACCCCGTCCAACAGGAGGGCCAGGACAACCACGCCGAGGGTTCCGGCGAGCGCGGCCGGGATCGCGTTCGCGCCGCCGACCCGCTGCAGCCCCGAGAAGATCTGGTTGCCGAGACCGGGGCCCTTGGCGTACGCGGCGATGGCGGCGATACCCATGAGCATCTGGGTGCTCACCCGCATCCCGGTCAGGATCGCGGGCCAGGCCAGCCGCAGTTCGACCCGGGTGAGCACGTCGAGCCGGCCCATGCCGATGCCGCGGGCGGCGTCGGTCACGGATCGGTCGACGGTGGACAGCCCGACGATGGTGTTCCGGACGATGGGCAGCAGTGCGTACAGCACCAGTGCGGTCACCGTCGGGGCCACGCCCAGGCCGAGCACCGGGATGAGCAGGCCGAGCAGGGCGAACGAGGGAATGGTGAGGATGGTGCTGGTCAGCGCGGTGGCCACCGTGGAGCCGAGCGGGCTGCGGTAGACCGCGATCCCGATCAGCACACCGATGACCGTGGCGATCAGCGTGCACTGCACCACCGCGCTGGCGTGGAGGTAGGAGTCCAGGAGCAGTTGCTCCCAGCGGGAGCCGATGTAGCTGAACAGTTCGTTCATCGAGCACCTCCCGGCGGGGTGCCCGGCGGCGGGACGGCGTCCGTCCGGTCACCGGGGCCGGCGGGTGCCAGGTCGGCGGCCGGGGCGGCCCCGTCCTTGTGCCGGCGGGCCTGTGCGACCTCCTCGGAGAGCTCCTCGACCGCTCGTTCGGCAGCGAGTTCGGCGAGCTCGGCGGTGCGTTCCTCCCTGCGCACCAGCGGGTCGCTGCGCAGGTCACGCACGAGGGCGACTCCCAGCCCCACCATCACCAGGGCGAACGGCGCAGCCACGATGATCGTGATGTTCTGCAGGCCGGTGAGGGCGGTGTCCCCGCCGACCATGAGCATCACCGCGGCGACCGCACCGGTCAGCACACCCCAGAACACGACGATGCCGCGCTTCGGTTCGATGGACCCCCGCTGCGACAGCGTGCCCATCACGACCGAGGCCGCGTCGGCGCCGGAGACGAAGAAGATCGCCACCAGCAGCATGACCAGCACACTGGTCACCGTGGCCAACGGGTACTCGCCGAGGAGGCCGAAGAACTGGGACTCGGCGGAGGACCGGCCGGCCAGGTCGATGCCGTTCTGCTGTGCGTGGATGGCACTGCCGCCGAACACCGCGAACCAGACCAGGCTGACCAGGCTGGGCACGATGACGACACCGGCCACGAACTGGCGGATGGTGCGGCCGCGGCTGATGCGGGCGATGAACATGCCGACGAACGGCGTCCAGGAGATCCACCAGGCCCAGTAGAAGATGGTCCACCCGGCCAGCCACTCGGCGGTGGCGTCCCCGCCGTTGGCCGCGGTGCGCGTGGCCATGGTCGCCAGGTCCCGGAAGTAGGCGCCGATCGACGACGGCAGCAGGTTGAGGATCAACACGGTCGGGCCGACCACGAAGACGAACACGGCCAGCACCGCGGCGAGCACCATGTTGATGTTGGACAGCCACTGGATGCCCTTGGCCACACCCGAGACCGCGGAGGCCACGAACGCCGTCGTGAGCACGGCGATCACCACGACGAGCAGGCCGGTGCCGACGTTGCCGAGCCAGCCGACGTCCTGCAGACCGCCACCGATCTGCAGCGCCCCGAGTCCGAGCGAGGCGGCGGAGCCGCACAGGGTGGCGAAGAGAGCCATGATGTCGATCGCCCGGCCGAGCGGACCGGAGGCCTGACGCCTGCCGATCAGGGGCGTGAACGCCGAGGAGATGAGCTGGCTGCGGCCTCGACGGAAGCTGCCGTAGGCGATGGCCAGACCGACCACCGCGTAGATGGCCCAGGGGTGGATCGTCCAGTGGAACAGGGTGGTGGCCATGGCGGTCTGCAACGCCCTGGCGCTGCCCGGTTCCACGGTGCCGGGAGGCGGAGACGTGAAGTGCGCCAGCGGTTCGCTAACGCCGTAGAACATCAGACCGATGCCCATACCGGCGCTGAACATCATGGCTATCCACGAGGAGGTACGGAACTCGGGTCTCTCCCCGTCCTTGCCCAGTGGGATACGGCCGTAGCGGCTCAGCGCCAGCCAGAGCACGAGAACGACGAAACCGGAGGCGGCCAGGACGAAACCCCAGCCCGCATTGGTGATGATCCAGTCGAGCACCGACTGCGTCACGCGTCCCAGCGAGTCGGTCCCGAGCACACCCCACAGCACGAAGGCGACGGAGGTCGCGGCGGCCACACCGAACACGACCTTGTCGGTTCTGCCAGGGCCTTCGGCGCGTGAGGTTGCGGGGAGAGCGTCGGACACGTTCTCCGAGGTGATCGTTGCTGCTTCGTGGTTGTCGCCGTGGTCGTTGGTCGGTCGCTTGTCGGTGTGCTGCGTCGACACGACTGCCGGCGCCCGTATAGGCGCCTCCTCCTTTCCAAAAGCGAACACCGGTCCGTGACAGAGAACGACTGTCACGCACCGCCGGACGGCTTGCGGTGACGCACGCCATCCACTGACAACTCACTCACCGTGACCCAATCGGCGGAGCATGGTCAACCTCGGTAGACCTAGCCGTAGCCGAAACGACACTCTCTCAGTGATTTGAGTCACATTTTCCTCCTTGTTTGCTACGGAAAGTCCACCTTTTGGCCTGCGACTACCTCGAACAGGTGGCATTGCGTCGCACTGGATCGAGGAAGTGATCACGAACACCGCCACTCGACGGTGAACGGAGCCGTCTAGGCTGGCCACTCGTGGTGACCAGGCTGACGCCCACTCGCGGAGCCCTGCGGGTGCTCCGCGGCGTCCTGCTGGCCGCCACCTCGGCCGCTCTGGCCGTCACCGCCCACGTCTGCGCGGGCGGCACCCTGCCCGACTTCGGGCTGACGCTGACGTTCGCCGGCCTGCTGGCCGCCCTGGGTGTGTCGATGGCCGACCGGCAGCACAGCACGCCGGCCATCCTCGGCACCCTGGCCATGTCGCAGCTCGCGCTGCACCTGCTGCTGCAGACGCTCGCCGGACACCGGCGCGGACCGACCGTCCCGGTACCGGAGTTCGACCCGGCACTGATGACCGCGGGACACGCGCTGGCCGCCCTGCTCACCGGCCTGTTGCTCAGCCGGGCGGAGCAGGCGGTCTTCCGAGCGGCAGCGGCGCTGGGTCTGCTGCTCCCTCGACGTCTGACTCCACTTCCGGTGCTCCGGCCGCCGCGAGTACCGCCGGTACCCGCGGAGCCGGGCGGTGGCGTGGTCCAGGTGTTGCTGCGCCGCGCCCATCCTCGGCGGGGCCCACCCCAGCATTCCTGATCCCCATACACCCCGCCATCCCGCGGGTTCCGTCCTTCATTGTCTCGGAGATCAGGAGATATGTCGACAAATCGACTTGTTGCGCGCCTCGGTGTGCTCGCGGCCGCCGGGCTGACCACCCTCGTCACCGCCACCGGTGTCGCCGCCGCACACGTCACCGCCCAGCCCGGCGAGGCCACCAAAGGCGGCTACGCCAAGATCGCCTTCCGCGTGCCCAACGAGCGTTCCGACGCCGGCACGGTGAAGGTCGAGGTCACCCTGCCCACCGAGTACCCGCTGACCTCGGTCAGCACCAGGCCGCTGCCCGGCTGGCAGGCCACCGTGACCAAGAAGAAGCTGGACCAGCCGGTCGAGTCCCACGGACGCACCATCGAGGAGGTGGTCAGCACGATCACCTGGACCGCCGAGCCCGGGGTGCGGATCAACCCGGGTGAGTTCCAGGAGTTCGAGGTCTCCCTGGGCCGCCTCCCCGAGAACACCGACCGCCTGGTGTTGCCCACCACCCAGACCTACGACAGCGGTGAGGTCGTCCGCTGGGAGGAACCCCCGGCCGAGGACGGACAGGAACCCGAGCGGCCGGCTCCGGTGCTCAAGCTGGTCGCCGGCGGCGACGGCCACGGCCACGGGGTCGACGCCCAGCCGGTCACCGACTCCACCGAGTCCACCGACGAACACACCACCGCCGCAGGCCAGGACGAGACCGCACGGTGGCTCGGCGGCGCCGGGCTCGCCCTCGGCGCGCTGGGCGCAGGTCTCGGCCTCGGCGCCGTCCTGAGGGTGAGGAAGCGAGCATGACCCGTCGCACGCTGTCCACGCTGGTGTTCGCCGCGCTGGCCCTGCTGCTCGGCGCAGGCCCCGCGGCCGCGCACAACGTCCTGGTCGGCAGCGACCCCGCCAAGGGCAGCACCGTGGACACCGCTCCGCAGCAGGTGCGGCTCACCTTCGACCAGCCCGTGCAGGGTGGGGTCGAGGGAGCCAACACCATCACCCTCACCGGCCCCGACGGCAACCGGTGGCAGGTGGGTGAGGTCCAGGTGGAGGGGTCCTCGGTGACGGCGCCCGTCGGTCCGCTCGGACCGGCCGGGGAGTACACGATCGGGTACCGCATCCTGTCCGCCGACGGCCACCCGGTGTCCGGGACGGTGACGTTCACCCTCACCACCCCGGGCACCGGCTCCCCGCTGCCCGCGCAGGACGAGGCGACCGGCACCGAACAGGCCGCCTCCGACGGCGGCGACCAGAGCGGTGGTGGCTCGGTGTGGCTGTGGATCGGCGGTGCCGTGGTACTGCTCGGCGCCGGACTGGCGATCGCCCTCCGGCTCGGCCGGTCCACCGACTGAGCCACGCCGGACCCGCACCGTCGAGGAACGTGCCCGAGTGCACGGGCATGTTCGATTGATCGGGTGATGAGCCCCTCGTCCGACCCGGCGGCCGCCGACCTGCTGGCGGCGGCCGCCGCGGCCGGCCTGCACCTGTGCCCGGGAACCGCCCGGGTGGACACGACCGGCTGGGACTTCCTGGTACTGCACGCCACCGCCCCGGACGGCACACGCTGGGTGGTGCGTCTGCCCCGCAGACCCGAGGTCGCCGCACACCTCCACCTCGAAGGACGCCTCCTGGACCTGCTCCGTCCCAGGCTTCCGGTGGCGATCCCGCACTGGCGGATACGCACCCCGCACCTCGTCGCCTACCCCCGGCTACCGGGGGAACCGGCCGCCACCGAGGACCCGGACACCCTGGTGTTCCACTGGCGGAGTGGCCCACCGCCCCCGACGCCCCCACACCTGGAGCAGCTGGCCCGCACCCTGGTGGCCCTGCACGCGACCCCACTCCCCCAGGTCACGGCCGTGGGCCTGCCCCACACCGGTCCGGAGCAGGCCCGGGAACGGATCGCCGCCCTGCTCGACGCCGGGCGCTCCGAACTGGGCGTCCCGGAACCGCTGTGGACCCGGTGGCAACGCTGGTTGCACGACCCTGTCTGCTGGCCGGACCGGACCGTCCTGGTGCACGGTGACGTGCACCCCGGACACACGCTGCTGGACACCGCCGGCCGGCTGACCGGCCTGATCGACTGGGCCGACGCCCGGATCGACGATCCCGCGGACGACTTCACCGACCAGTTCCTCGCCCACGGCGCACCGGCGCTGGACCACCTGTTGGCCGCCTACGCCCGGTCCGGCGGCCACGTCTGGCCGGGCATGCGGCGGCACGTCATGGAACGCGCCGCGGTCGGCACGGTGTACTCCGGCCTGTTCGGCCTGAGCCACGGCCGACCGCACTACGCCGACCTGGCCCGGGCCCGGATGGCGCGCCTGGCGTGCGAGCCGACCGGAACGTGACACCGACCCGGGCGACCGGGCCCGGACTCACTCCTGTTCGGTGAGCTGCCCCGCACCGAGCTGGGCGTCCCGCTCACGCCGCAGCTGGTCCAGCCGGGCCAGGGTCGCCCGTCCCCTGCGGTCCAGCTCCGCCCGGTCGATCCACCCGGCCGCGTAGTACCGGTACGCCTGGGCCAGCATCACCAGTTCGGCCAGGTAGTCGGCCGAACGCCGGCGATGTTCCTCCGGCAGCCCGGGCAGCCACGGGAGATGGCTGTCGACCACCTCGTCCAGCAGCTGGGCGGTCCGCAACGCCCGCCGGGCTCGCCATCGCGGCACAGCACCTCGTGCACGACTCCGGAACATGTGCGGCCCCCTTCCACTCAGCGGCCCGCCTCCCGGTCGCCGCCCCCGCACCCTGGTTCACCTGGTGGGTGTCGCCCGTGGATTCGCTCGGAAGCCGGGTGGTGTTACCGGTCCCGTGCAGTGAGCGGCAGCACGGTTGTCCTCCGTCGATCAGCGGTAGCTCTGCTGCGCCGAACAGCAGGTGCGCCTCCGACGATCGTCCGAAACCGGAGTGGATCTCGGTCGCCCCGGCACGGGAAGGGGATCCGTCACCGGAACGGCGACCACCGCGCCGAGCTGTCCCCGGCCCGGAACGAACGCAGTCGGCGCTGCAGTTCCGGCCGTACCGCGGGGTTGCTCCGGACGATGGGGAGCGCGCTGGTGACCAACTTGATCTCCCGGATCTGCCGCAACACCCCGAATCCGGGCCACCGGATGACGTCGAATCCGTACTCCCGTGCCAGCTCGCGGTACCAGTCGGCGGGCTGCCCCATCCGCAGGCGGCCCACGGCCACCGGGATCAGGTCCCACTCCCGTGGTCCGACACAGGTGGAGTCGAAGTCGCACAACACCGGCCCGGACGGTGAGGGGATGAGGTTCCCCAGGTGGGCGTCGCCGTGCACCGGCCCCCAGGGGAGCGAGGGGCACAGCCCGGCCAGCTCCGCCTCCAGCTCGGCGCACCGGTTCTGCAGGAACTCCTGGTCATCCGGATCGAGCTCCTCGGCATCGGCCAGCCGCCGGCGCACGTCGTCCAGCGGGTCCCACGTCGGCAGCGGGAACGGTGGGGCGGGCAGGGCGTGCAGCCGACGCAGCAACCGGGCCAGGTCCCCGCCGGTCAACCGCCGGTCCACCACCGACACCGCCTGCCACAGCGTGGCCACGTGCTCGCCGACCCACACCGGTTGTTCCACCCCGGGCAGCAGACGTACCGCCGGCACGTCGTGCTCGGCCAGCCAGGACGCCACGGCGACCACCTTGTCCACCCGGTGGCGCAGGGTGCGCGATCCGACGATGCGCACCACCACCGGCCGGGTGGCCAGCCGGAACACGGCGTTGTTGGTGAACCGCAGCAGCCGGGCCCCCGTGGGGTCCAGTCCCGCCCGCGCGCACACCTGTGCCAGCGCGCGAAGCAGCTCCTCCCTGGTGAACCGGCCGTCCGTCGCCGGTTCCGACACGATAGTCACGCCGGTCCCACTCCGTGTCCTTCGGGCAGGTACGGATCCCGGACACCGGGGCACGCCACGGTTCACCGGAGTCCGGATGTGCCCGAACCAACGCACCGGATCCGTTTCGGGAGGTCAGCTCAGACCTCGTGCTGGCGGAACCGGGCGAACCTGGAGATACGCTCCGCCAGCTCCTTCGCGTCGGGATCGGCGCTGTGCTTGCAGGCCTCCTTGTACAGCGGATCCAGCCGGTCGATGACACGGTTGGACTTGAGCTGCTCGGCCAGCTCGATGACCTGACGTCCCAGCTTGACGCCGTGGTCCACGTCGCCCTCGATCATGTGGTTGGTGGCCAGGGCGGTGAGGTTGAAGGCCCGGCTGCGCGCCATGTCCGGCCCGTACCCGTCGAGGGCCCGCTGCAGGGCGGGGATGGCGACACGGGTGTGCTTGGCGGGATTGTCGAGCTGGGTGGCCAGGGTGGTGTGGACCGTGCCGATCATCGCGTACAGATCGGTCTCGTTGAAGAACTTGACCCACTCCGGGACCTCGGGATTGCCCTGCGCCCGGGCGAACTCGTCCGCGGCACGGTTGAGCAGCTGCACCGTCTGCTCCGGCTTGCCCATCATGGCGTAGGCCCACGCCTCGTTGACGCACAGCACCGCCACGGTGAGTTCCGAACCGGACTCCTGGGCCGCGATCTGCCCGAGCTGGAACAGCTTGAGTGCGTCGTTGGGCGCATTGTGGTGCAGGTAGACGCGCCCCATGCGGTACAGGATGTTGGCCACCAGGCTGTTGTTCTCGCCGTACTTGGCGAACTCGAGCGCCCGCGCGAAATGGTTGCGGGCCGGGTCGAGCATTCCGGTGTCGAACGACGTCCACCCAGCGAGATTGTGCAGGTCGGCCAGGGCCACGAACAGCCTTTCCCGCACCCTCTCCGTGGCGGTGGCCTGCAACAGTTGTTGGGCCCAGGACAACTGGGCCACGACCGCGTCGCGGCAGAATCCTCCACCGAACTGGTAGTCGAGCGCACGAAGTGCCCGGGTGGCGGCCTGGATCTGCCGGACGTCCGTAAGTCCGATACGAGTAGGAGCCGGAGTCTGGCCCGGGTTGTTCGACACCCAGGGCCCGCTGTCCGCGCCGAACACGGCCGCCCCCATGGTGACGGCTGCGGCGTGCGCGAGGAACCTCCGACGCTTCACCGACTCTTCCTCCTCAGCCTGGGGGTCGTTCTTCTGCGCAACGACCCTCACCGCCGTTGCCTCGTCGTAGGCGAGGCCCATGTACCCCCGGGGAATGCCGAGACCGTTCGCGATCCGCACCAGGACGTCGTAGGCCATGACCTGGCGTCCCTTGAGAATCTCGGACACCTCGGATTGGGACTGCCCCGTCAAAGCCGCGATCTGCCGCTGCGAGACGCCCCGACGACGCAGAAGTCGGTAGACCGTGCTGATGTCGCGTCTGTGGAGCGCTTCGCGCATCTCCCGTTCCTCCCACACGTCGGGTGTAACGGGAGACCCCTGGGAACCGATGACGTTCATTTGCGGCTCCTCCCGGCTCAACGGGCTCATCGGCAGACTAAGGGCACTGCTGTACAGCGGTGAAGCCGCGATCGGCGGACCTGATCGGCCCGGCCGAACTCCGCCGACCGCTCGTCGTCAGTGTCGCGCCGATCAGCGCTGCCGACTCCCCTCCCCCTTCGAATTCGTCGCAACCTTGTCTCGTCGGACGACGGATCAGCGGAAGAACGACGGAGGCAGTCGTGGATCTGGCCGAGCAACGCTCCCCCGCCTCCGGGGACCCGGTGTCCGGGTTCTCCGGTACGGCGGAGCGGGCCGGCGGCCCCGGGCCGGGGGTCCGGCCGGCGACGCGCGGTCGCGCCCATCCACGACGCCGGTGGCAGTTCCGGTGCCGGGACGCGGTGAACCGGCGCCACCCCCGCACCGTGCTGGTCGGCAAGGACCGCACGGTTCTCTCCGGTACTCCGGGCGGGACCGCCGTGCTCTCCGCCGACCGGCCAGGACGACCGAGGGTTGCCCTCCTCGACGCTGCCGATCGGGCGGGAAGGGGGCGGTGACGTTCGATGGACGAGATCCTGGGTCAGGTGCTGCGGGACGCCGTGTCGGAGCGGCTCGACCTGCTCGCCACACTGGCCACCCGCGCCGACGTGCCGTCCCTGGTGTCCGTGGCGCGGTCCGAGCTGCCGCGGCTGACCGAGAGTTGGCGTGCCGTGCTAGCGGCACACGAGCCCGACGAGCGGGGCAACTGCCGAGGCTGCTCCACCCGCTGGCGTCAGCGGCGGGCACCGTGCTCGGTGTGGCGTACCGCCCACGACCACCTCGTGGGCGGCGGGCCGCCTCCGCTTCCGGCACGACACCGCATGGACGCCCGACGGAAGCAGCCGGGCACCCCACGCAACGCCCCGGCCGGAACGGTGACCGGATGAGCCCGGTCTGACCCGGCGCCCGACGAGCGGTCCCGACCCGAGCCACTCCCATCCCCCATGGGTCGAACGGCCGCTCCGACGGTCGACGGTTCCCGGCCCCGCGCGCCCCCGACCGCGGCGGACCGGGCCGTCGGCCGTCCGGACGCCGGTGCGCACAACTTCATACGCCAGCGGCTTCCGTGGTGGCGGTGCCCCACGCCACCACGGACAAGGGACCTCCGCGGGCCGGTGCTGCACAACAGCCCTTCCCCCGACCAGTGCCGGCTCGCGGACTTCCACCCGCGGTGGTGCCCGTGACCCCGGACGGGCACCACCGCGTGCCCCCGGGCGTCTCCCGCCGCCCGAACGGTGCGCGCCGACCCCGACCCGGCTGCTGCGCCGGTCAGAGCGTGTCCGTCCCGGCCAGTGCCGGCGATCGTCCCGGAACGGACACGCCGGTCCCACCCCCGCGCCGAGCCCTCCGATCGCGCGGGGGTGGGGCCTCGCTCCCCCTCCTCCCTCATGTCAGGCCTGCCGCCCGGAACTCCGGGTGGCAGGCCTGATGTTCGTCGGGAGAGTGGTCCGTTCCGGACGGAAGGATGCGACGAACGAACATCGACGAGCGTTTTCCGGCGCCATCCCCCCTGTTGATATTCACCCGTCCGGAGTAAAAATGCGAATGATTCTCATTTTGTAGGCGTGTCGGACTATTCATGGAGGGGCCATACGGAGTACAGCGGGTGAGAATCAGGGGGAAAGTCCGTTGAGGAGGGCATCGTGGGTCGTATCCGTTCGATCACCACCCGCGGTGCCCGGCTGGGTGCGGTTGCCCGCCCAAGCACAGGAGCTGACAGGAGCTGACTGTGTCCATCACCGCCCCGCTTCGCCGCCGCCCAGTGCAGCAGCGCAGTGCACAACGCGTCGAGCGCATGCTCGACGCCTGCGCCGAACTGATCGACGAACACGGCTACGACGGTGTCACCACGACATTGATCGCCGAACGCGCCGGAGTCGCCGTCGGTTCGCTCTACCAGTTCTTCCCGGACAAACGAGCGGTCGTCCAGGCCCTCACCCTGCGGAACCTGGAACGGTTCCTGGAGAACCTGGAAGCCCGTTTCCGCACGGCTCGGTTCACTCACTGGTGGGACGGCTTCGACGCCATCATCGATCTCTACATGGAGATGAACCGCGAAGTGCCCGGCTTCGGCCGGCTGCATTTCGGGGACGCCATCGACGTACGACTGCTCGAACCCGGCCGGGACAACAGCGCAGTCATCGCCGACCGGCTGGCCCAGTTGCTGACCCAACACTTCAAACTGCCGGGCGGCGACCTGGTGCTCACTCTCACGGTGGCGATCGAAGCCAGCGAAGCCGTACTCGACCTGGCGTTCCGCCGTAATCCACAGGGGGACCCGGTCCTGGTCAACGAGGCCAAGCACCTGGTGCGCGGCTATCTCAGCAGTCGTATCGACAGCAGCCGTGCCGAGAAACGCTGAAACACCGAGCCGGCCGGTGGACGGCCCGAGCCGAGAAGGAAAACCGGTCCTTCGGCCTCAGCCGAAACACCGGCCGGCACCCCGATAGGTGGGCACGGTGGCGACCCGCCGGTCCCCCTGCACCAGGTGGACCTCGGCGAACCGTTCGGCCAGCTCACCGGCCTTGACGTGCCGGAACCACACCCGGTCGCCCACCCGGAGGAGGTCGGCGGCCCGGCCGACCACCGGCGTCTGCACCTCCCCCGCGCCCTCCATGCCGGTCAGTCGCAGCCCCGGCGGATACACCGGCACCGGAAGCCGGTCCGGGCCACCCGGTCCCGAGGCCGGATAGCCCCCGCCGAACACCGTCGCCACCCGGGGCCCCGGCCGGCGCACCACCGGCAACGCGAACAGAGCCGCAGGTTCCGGGCGGAACGCGCGGTAGCCGTCGAACAACACCGGCCCGAACAGCCCGGACCCTGCCGCCACCTCGGTCACCGAGGGATCGTCGGCGGTCCGCTCCAGGCTGCCCGTGCCCCCGGCGTTGACGAACTCCAGCTCCGCGACCTCGCGAACCGCCGTGACCACGGCCGTCCGGCGCTCCACCAGCTCCGTCCACGACCGGCGCTGCATCCAGCGCACGGCCAGCCCGCGCAGCGGCTGCCGGGGAGGCGCGTCCGGGACCCCTGCGATCTGCGCCTCGTAGGCCATCAGACCGACCAGCCGGAACCCCGGTCGCTCGTGCACCGCGCGGGCCAGGGCCACCGCCTGGTCGGCACCGTGCACCGGGGACCGCCGCGCCCCCACGTGCACCCCCGGAGCGGGACGCCAGGACGCGTCGAGTTCCAGGCACACCCGGATCTCCGGATGACCCGGCCCCAACGCCGCGTCGACCAGGTCGAGCTGGGCGACGTCGTCCACCATGATCGTCACCGCGGCACGAGTCCGCTCGTCGGCCGCCAGCGCACGCAGCGCCGCCCGGTCCGCCGTCGGATACCCCACCACCGCGTCGTCGGTGACCCCCTGGTCGACGAGCCACAACGCCTCGGCCAGCGAGTAGCACAGCAGACCGGAGTACCCGGGTTCGGCCAGCACCTGGCGCAGTAGCTCCACCACCCGCACCGACTTGCTGGCGACCCGCACCGGCCGCCCCTGGGCACGCCGGCGCAGCTGAGCCGCGTTCCGCCGGAAGGCGTCCAGATCGACCACGGCCAACGGTGGGTCGAGATCGGCCGTGGCCTCCTGGTACCGGATGAATCGGGCATCGGACCGCACACCGCCACGGTAGGGCCTCTCCCCTTGATCGGTGAACATCGTTCACCTAGCGTGACCAGGAAAGTCCTGGGGAGGACGGCATGCGCTACACCATCCGGCACTCCGGTCCCGCTCCCTCGACCCCCGCCCACGGCCGGGACGGACTGGCGTGGACCAACTGGGCACGCACCCTGACCGCCCGACCGCTCCGCACGGCCCGCCCCCGTTCGATGGAGGAGATCGCCGACGCCGTCCGCACCGCAGCGGAGCAGGACCTGCCGGTACGGGCGCTCGGGAGCGGGCACTCGTTCACCGGTACCGCCGCCACCGACGGTGTGGCACTGGACCTGAGCGACTGGACCGGTGTGGTCGACGTGTCCGGGGACCTGGTCACCGTCCGGTCCGGGACCACGCTGCGCCGGCTGAACGCCGAGCTGGACCGTCTGGGCCTGGCCATGGCCAACCTCGGGGACATCGACGCGCAGACCGTCGCCGGAGCGATCTCCACCGGCACCCACGGCACCGGGGCCCGACTCGGCGGCCTGGCCACCCAGGTCGCCGGTCTGGAGCTGGTCCTGGCCGACGGGTCCGTACTGCGGTGCAGCGAGCAGGACGACCCGGACCTGCTGGCCGCCGCCCGGATCGGCCTGGGGGCCCTCGGCGTGATCAGCACGGTCACCCTGCGCTGCGTCCCGGCGTTCGTGCTCGCCGCCGACGAGCGGCCGATGCCGGTCGACGAGGTGCTGGAGGGCCTGTCCGAGTTCGCCGACGGCAACGACCACTTCGAGTTCTACTGGTTCCCGCACGGGGACCGTGCCCTGGTGAAGCGGAACAACCGCCTGCCCGCCGGGGAACGGCCCCGTCCGCTGCACCCGTTCCGGCACCACCTGGAGTACCGGCTGCTGGAGAACACCGCCCTGGACCTGCTGTGCCGGGCCGGCCGTGCGGTGCCCGCCCTGGTGGCGCCCCTGCACCGCCTCTCCTCGCACGCCCTGTCCGTCCGTCGGTACAGCGACCGCTCGCACCGGGTGTTCGTCACCGAGCGCCGGGTGCGCTTCGTGGAGACCGAGTGGGCGGTGCCCCGGGAGGCGGCCGTGGACGTCCTGACCGAGCTGCGGGCCGCGGTGCCGCGGCTGGAACACCCGATCGCCCTCCCGGTGGAGGTGCGGGTGTGCGCCGCCGACGACATCTGGCTGTCCACCGCGTACGGACGGGAGACCGTGTACATCGCCGCACACCAGTACCTGGGCATGCCCTACCGGCACTGGTTCCGTACCGTCGAGTCGGTGTGCGTCGCGGCCGGGGGCCGGCCGCACTGGGGCAAGCTGCACGGGCTGAACGCGGACCGGCTGCGGGAGCGCTACCCCCGGTTCGACGACTTCCTGCGGGTACGGGACCGCCTGGACCCGGGGCGTCGGTTCCGCAACGCCTACACCGACCGGGTGCTCGACGGCGTCACCGAGCCCGGTGACCTCGACCTCGACCCGCGGTTCTGACCACCCACCGTCCGGTTCCGGTGCCACGACCAGCGAGCCCCGTCCCCGAAGGACTCCGGGGACGGGGCTCGTTGCCGGTCATGACCCCACCGGATCCGGCGCGAGCGGGAGGTGTACTGCGCGGTCCTGTCGGGTGGCCGGGGGCACGGCCGTCGGGGTCATGTTCCGGACCGACCGCGGGGCAGACGGGCGGTTCGGTCGGAGGGACGAGTCGGAGGGGTGTCAGCAGTCCGCCGGAAGGTCGGCGGCGAGTTGGGGCATGGTGTCGAGCAGGTGCGCGTAGACGACCTCGTGCACCCACCGGTACGTGGCGGTGTCCTCCACGTACGGCCGCTCGGTGCGGCCGGAGTGCAGGACCACCAGCTCGTCGGCGTCGGTGGCGGCGATCATGCCGATACCGTGGTAACGGGCCCGGAAGGCACCGTTGACCAGGAAGTCCTCGCTGTCGGTCACCGTGGTGGGCAGCACCACCGCGGTGTTGCAGAAGCGGGCGAAGGGCACCGCGGAGGCGAGGGCGGTGCGCCAGTGACGGGCCGGCACGAGCACCCCGGAGATCCGGACGGCGGGCAGGGGCGCCCGGTCCGCCATCTCCGGCCAGGCCCAGGTGGAGACCGTGACGCGGTCGGTGACCGGTCCTCCTCCCCAACACAGCCGCTCGGCGTGC
This sequence comes from Pseudonocardiaceae bacterium, assembly GCA_036562635.1. Classification (GTDB taxonomy): domain Bacteria; phylum Actinomycetota; class Actinomycetes; order Mycobacteriales; family Pseudonocardiaceae; genus DATCJU01. The sequence goes on along the minus strand of DATCJU010000135.1, from coordinate 9,357 downwards.
CGATCCGTCAACAGCTCGGCGACCGGTCGCACCCGACGGCCCAGCAGGGTGACCGGTGGCAGCACGACGCCACTCCAACCCAACAGTTCCGCGGCCCGGGCCGCGAGCTGATCGGCAGGTGCGGGCAACTCGATCGAGGGCATCGCCCCGACGATCGTGCTGCGGACGTCGCTGTGGACGGCCATGGGCCATGGTGCGCGGGTCACGAGCCTCACCTCCCCTCGGTCCGGTGCGGCGCCGGAACGGTTCGTCGCCGCGGTGGCACTCAATGGCTACCAGTTCGTCCCCCGCAGTCGGGGGAACAATCGGGGGGGCTGCGATCGGCGGCGCCGAGCGGTCGATAACCGGTCGACGCCGGGCCGATGAGTTCGGTCCGACAGTGCGGCCATTCGAGTGACGCGGTCGAGGAGCGGCGGCTGAGCGGCTCCCACGGACGGCAACCCGTCCGGTCGAGCGTGCCCTCCGGTCAGGAGAAGGCACACGAATCAGTGAACACCGAACGTGAATCAGGAAGCACTTTCCGTTGTCACCCGACGTGCTCCCGGGCCGGCTGCCGTTCGACGACGGCTCCGATCCGGACCGCACGTCCGGCGCCCAGCCCACAGGCCAGCTGCACCGCCGCCACACCGAGCAGCACGACGAGCGGCACCGTCCAGCCACCGCTGATCTCGCTGAGCACACCGACCACGAGAGGACCGGTGGCCGCCACCACGTAGCCGATGCCCTGCGCCATGCTGGACAGCCGGGCGGCGATCGCCGCATCCCCGGCCCGCAGGCCGATCAGGCTGAGCGCCAGTCCGAATCCCGCTCCCTGGCCGAAGCCGAGGACCACGGCCCAGAACCAGATCTGTCCGAGCGGGGCGAGCACCACCCCGACGTACCCGGTGACGACCAGGCTGGTGGTCAGCACGGTCAGCCAGCGCTGGTCCCGGCGACCACGCGCCATGACCGGCAGGAACAGCGATCCCGCGGCCTGGACGAGGCTGGACACCGACAGCAGCACGCCGGCCTCGGTGTCGGCCAGTCCGCGGAACTGTCCGATGGTCGCCAGGTAGCCGAAGGTCACGTAGGCCAGCAACGACTGCAGTCCCATGAAACCGGTGACCTGCCAGGCGAGCGGTGAGCGCCGGAGCACGACCGACGGACCCGACGGATCCTCCGGGCGGTGCACCGAACGCACCGCGGGCAGCCAGGCCAGGGAGGCGACCAGGGCGAGCGGAACCAGTGCCCCCAACGGGACCCGCCAGCTGCCGCCCGCGGCGTGCTGCACCGGCACCACCACGGCCGCGGCCGCCGCGGCCCCCAGGGTCAGGCACGTGGTGTACAGGGAAGTGACCAGCGTCACGTGCCGGGGGAACTCCCGCTTGATCAGCCCGGGCAGGGCCACGCTGACGATGCCGATCCCCGCACCGACCAGCACGGTGCCGGCGAACAGGGTCAGCCGGTCCGGCCCCAGGCGCAGCAGGTCACCGACCAGCAGCAGGGGCAGCGCGAGCAGCACCGCGCCCTCGTCGCCCCAGCGCCGCCGCAGCACGGGGGCGAGCACGCCGAACACCCCGAGGCAGGCCACCGGAAGGGTGGTGAGCAGACCGGCCTCGACACCGGTCAGCCCGAGATCGGCGGAGATGGCGGGCAGCAGGGCACCCGGGCCGGTGAAGGGTGGCCGCAGGTTCAGGGCGAGCACCACGATGGCGAACACCACCCATCCGGCGGGCAGTGCGCGCGGCGGACGACCGCCGGGCACGCTCATCGCTCCTCCCGACGGGAGCGCTCCCCCACCGGGGCAGCAGCGTCGGCGGCCCAGAGGGTGCCGTCCGGCCCCCGGCGTCCGACGACGAGTTCCTGCGTCCCGTCACCCATGTGCCCTCCCCAACCGGACGACCCGTCCCATGACCCGACCACGAGCCGGGTGAGGGGCCAACCTAGTCGAACCCCCTCCCCCGGGGGAGGCCACGGCGACCCCACTCACAACCGTGCAGTGGCCAAGGTCACACCCACTCGAGTCGGTTCGCCGACGGATCCGGACAGGGGAGGCACCGACCCCACCGAACCAGGAGTGGAACCAGGAGCACGGGCGGAAGACCCAGGAGTGTGGACGGACAACGAAGAACCCCGCCCCGGAGCATCCGGAGCGGGGTTCCGCTGGTGGGCGAGGAGGGAGTTGAACCCTCACGTCCTTTCGGACACACGGACCTGAACCGTGCGCGTCTGCCATTCCGCCACTCGCCCGTTCGTCGGTGGCGACCCTGACCCCTTCGGATCGGGGCGCCTCCTCCGTGGTGGCAGCGGAAGCGTAGCAGGAGGTTCCCACAATCTCCAAAACCGGGGGTCGACCCCGTGGACAACACCCTTTCCGAGCTGCAGATTCCCCTCAGGGCGAACAGTCCAGTGACCGTATCTGCCAGCATGGATACGATCGGACGGGAACCGTTCGCATGGAGGTTGCCGTGGGCCTCGTTCAGCGCTTCGAGCGCCGACTCGAAGGCATCGTCGGCAACACCTTTGCGCGCGTGTTCGGCGGGCAGGTGGTGCCGCAGGAGGTGGCGCAGGCGCTGCAACGGGAGGCCGAGGCCAACATCAGGGAGTTGGCCGGAGGCCGGTTGCTCGCGCCCAACCACTACGTGGTCACCCTCGGCCCGACCGATCACGACCGCCTCGCAGCCGACGAGGACCGGATCACCCGGCTCCTCGCCGACTGTGTTCAGGAGCATCTCGCCGAGCAGGGGTGGGATACCTATGGTGACGTCGTAGTCTCCTTGGAGCGCTCCGAGGCGCTGCACACGGGACAGTTCCTAACCAGCTCGTCCGTTGACCCCGACGCCAAGCCGAGCCAACGGCCAGCAACACCTCGTACCGCAGGAGACCGAGCCATGAGCCAGCCACCCGGCCAGTACCCCCAGGGTGACCCGTACGGACAGCAGGGGCAGTACGGCTACGACCAGGGCTACGGCCAAGGTCAGTACGGTTATGACCAGGGCTACGGCCAGGGCTACAACGACCCCAACTACGGCCAGCCCGGAGGCTACGACCAGGGCTACGGCCAGCCCGGAGGCTACGACCAGGGCGGCGGGTACAACACCGGCGGGTACCCGCAGCAGAACCCGGGCGGCCAGGGCTACGCTCCGCCGGCCGTGCAGACCGGCCCGCGTCAGCTGACCGCCGTGCTGCACCTGGAGGACGGGTCGAACCGGACCTACAACCTGCAGCAGGGCAGCAACGTCATCGGCCGCGGCCAGGACGCCCACTTCCGGCTGCCCGACACCGGGGTGTCCCGTCGGCACCTGGAGATCACGTGGGACGGGCAGACCGCCACCCTGGTGGATCTCGGTTCGACCAACGGCACCACGGTCAACGGCAATCCGATGCAGACTTGGCAACTCAACGACGGAGATGTCATCCGCATCGGACACTCGACCCTGGTGTTCCGTCTCCAGGGCTGAGCCACCCGCCGGACGACACCGATCGACTCGAGGAAGAGGAGCGGACGCGACAGGTGCCGGAGCTGGTGATGCAGCTGACCAGAGCAGGGTTCCTCGCCCTGCTCTGGTTGTTCGTGCTGGCCGCGCTGCGCGTGGTCCGCTCCGATCTCTACGCCGCCTCCGGCCTGCGGGCGAGCATGCCCGCCTGGCCCTGGAAGGGCGGCGCCAAGCAGGTGCGGGGGAAGGCGGCCCGCCAGCTCGTCGTGACCCACGGCGCGTTGGCAGGTACTCGGATCTCCCTGGACGGCCGGCCGATCCTGATCGGTCGCGCTGACGACTCCACCCTGGTGCTCGACGACGACTACGCGTCGACCAGGCACGCCCGACTCTCCCTGCGTGGCAACGACTGGTACGTGGAGGATCTAGGCTCCACGAACGGCACGTATCTCGACCGGGCGAAGGTCACGGGCCCCACCCGGGTCCCGCTCGGCGTTCCGATCCGCATCGGCAAGACGGTGATCGAGCTACGCTCATGACCCTCGTCCTCCGCTACGCAGCCCGCAGCGACCGGGGCCTGGTCCGTTCCAACAACCAGGACGCCGTGTACGCAGGACCACGCCTGCTCGCACTCGCCGACGGCATGGGTGGCCATGCCGCCGGTGAAGTGGCGAGCAAGGTCGTCATCGCCGCCCTCGCTCCGCTCGACGACGACGAACCCGGTGAGGACCTGCTCGGACAGCTCCGCGACGCGGTGCAGTCCGGCAACGCCGCCATCGCCGAGCTCGTGGCCAGCGACCCGGACCTGGACGGGATGGGGACCACGCTGACCGCGGTCCTGTTCGCCGGGAGCAAGATCGGCCTGGTGCACGTGGGCGACTCGCGCGCCTACCTGCTGCGCGACGGTGTCCTCACCCAGATCACCCACGACGACACCTTCGTCCAGTCCCTCATCGACGAGGGACGGATCACCCCGGAAGAGGCGGTCAACCACCCGCAGCGCTCCCTGCTGCTGCGCGCGCTCACCGGCAACGAGGTCGAGCCCAGCCTCACCATCCGCGAGGCCAGGGCCGGCGACCGCTACCTGCTGTGTTCCGACGGCCTGTCCGGGGTGGTCAGCCACGAGACGCTGGCCGAGACGCTGCGCATCCCGGACCCGCAGGCGTGCGCGGACCGATTGATCGAACTGGCCCTGCGCGGTGGTGGCCCGGACAACGTGACCTGCATCGTCGCCGACGTCGTGGACGTCGACTTCGGCGAGAACGCGCCGATCGTCGGCGGTTCCGCCGGCGACGGCAGCGAGGACCCGCCACCACCGGACTCTCCTGCCTCCCGAGCGGCACTGGCCGCACCGCGCCCGCAGCAGACGCGGCCCGAGATCCCGTTGCCGCCCCCGACGTCCGCCCAGGACAAACCACCGAAGAAGCGGCGCGGCCTGCGCATGGGGCTGGGCCTGATCGGTGTCCTGGTGCTGCTGGGTGGCGGCGGCTTCGCCGGCTACACCTGGATGCAGCAACAGTACTTCGTGGGCGTGGCCGAGGACGGTGAGGTGGCCATCTTCCGTGGCCTGTCCTCCAAGATCCTCGGCATCCCGATGCACCAGCAGGTGGAGGACTCCTGCCCCCCGGGCTCGCCTCCGTCCTGTGAGCGGATCACGATCGACGACCTCAAGCCCGCCTCGCGGGACACCGTGCGCCGCGGCATCACCAGTGACGACGGGGTCGAGGGCGCACGCAAGACGATCATCCGGCTGCGTACCGAGCAGCTGCTGCCGCCCTGTCCGCAGAGCACCGAACCCCCTGCCGACAGTCCCACCACGCCGCCGCCCACGCCCGAGACGACGACGGCCGCGCCGCCCGAGGGTGAGGGTGAGGGCGCGACTCCGCCGGAGGACGGGAACACGACGGCGCCCGCGCAGCCCACGGACGACCCGAACCAGAGCGCTCCACCCACCACTGACGAGACCGCTCCGGAGGACACCCCGCTGCCCACCATGACGCTACAGCCGGGCGTGGAGTGCCGGATGGTGAGCTGATGGCCAACTCCGTCTCCGGGGGGCCGAAGGACCCCGCCCCCACCGCGCTGAACGCCAGACCCGCCACCTCGACGACCACGGCGACCGCCGTGGGGACGAACACCCCGGCCGTGCCGACCAGGCGGGGCACCGAACTCGCGCTGCTGGCGTTCGCCGCGTTCCTCACGACCGGGGCGAACATCCTGGTCGAGCTCAACCAGGAACAGTCGCTGACCCAGCAGCTGCTCTTCTACGGCCTGGCGTACCTGGGACTGTTCAGCGTGGCCCACGGGGCGGTGCGGCTGTTCGCCCCGTACGCCGACCCGCTGATCCTGCCCTGCGTCGCACTGCTCAACGGCCTGGGTCTGGTGATGATCCACCGGATCGACCTGGGTAACGCGGAGAAAGCCCTGCAGGAGGGCAAGGAGACGATCCCGTCGGCCGCCGCGCCGAAACAGATCATGTGGACGGCCATCGCGCTGGGCCTGTTCATCGCGGTGCTGGTGCTGGTGCGCGACCACCGCACGCTGTCCCGGTACGGCTACACCGCGGGCCTGGTCGGCCTGGTCGCCCTGGCCCTGCCCGGTCTGCTGCCCCGCAGCCTGTCCGAGGTCAACGGCGCGAAGATCTGGCTGCGGCTCGGCATCTTCTCCATCCAGCCCGGCGAGTTCGCCAAGATCCTGCTGATGGTGTTCTTCGCGGCGTTCCTGGTCTCCAAACGGGACCTGTTCATGTCCGCGGGGAAGCGGTTCCTGGGCATGGAGTTCCCCCGGGCCCGTGACCTGGCCCCGCTACTGGTCACCTGGGGCCTGTCGGTGGGCGTGCTGGTCCTGGAGAAGGATCTGGGCACCTCGCTGCTGTTCTTCGGCATCGTGCTGGTGATGCTCTACATCGCCACCGAGCGGGCGGTGTGGTTGGTGCTCGGGCTCAGCATCTTCGCGGCCGGCTGTCTGGTGGCCTACCAGCTGTTCGACCACCTCAAGGTGCGGGTGAAGGCGTGGCAGGATCCGTTCGCCGACTACTACGACAGCGGGTGGCAGCTCGCCAACGGCCTGTTCGGCCTGGGCAGCGGCGGCATCATCGGCACCGGACTGGGTGCCGGCCATCCGCACCACGTCCAGTTCGCCAACAGCGACTTCATCATCTCCTCGCTGGGTGAGGAGCTCGGGCTCATCGGCCTGGCCGCGATCCTGATGCTGTACCTGCTGCTGGCCACCCGGGGCCTGCGCAGTGCCCTGGCCGTGCGGGACTCCTTCGGCAAGCTGCTCGGCGGTGGCCTGTCTTTCGCCCTGGCCCTGCAGGTGTTCGTGGTCGTCGGCGGCGTGACCAAGCTGATCCCGCTGACCGGTCTGACCGCCCCGTTCCTGTCCCACGGAGGTTCGTCGCTGGTGGCCAACTACGCCCTGGTCGCCCTGCTGCTGCGTATCTCCGACTCGGCCCGGCGTCCGATCACCCCGTCCCGTCCCAAGCCCCAGCAGGCGCCGATCGCCGAGGCGCACACGGTCCTGGTGGAGCGTCCGCGATGAACACCCCACTGCGCCGGGTGGCGCTGGCCATGATGGCCATGGTCGTCCTGTTGCTCGCCAACATCACCTACATCCAGGCGATCAAGGCGGACGAGTACCGCAAGGACCCGCGGAACCGTCGCACGATGCTGGCGGAGTACTCCCGGGAACGCGGCAAGATCATCGCCGGTGGTCTGGCCCTGGCCGACGTGCAGCCCACCGAGGGTCAGATGAAGTTCCGGCGGGTCTACCTCGACGGCCCGCTCTACGCCCCGGTCACCGGCTACTACTCCCAGCTCTACGGCGCGGGTGGTATGGAGCGGGCCGAGCGCGACGTGCTCAACGGCGACGCGGACTCCCTGCTGGTGCGTCGCCTGTCCGACCTGATCACCGGTCGCGACACGCGGGGCGGCAACGTCGAGCTGACCATCGACCCGCGCATCCAGGAGGCCGCCTACCAGGCGATGACCCAGAAGGGCTTCCGGGGCGCGGTGGTGGCGCTGGACCCGAAGACCGGGGCGATCAAGGCGATGGTCAGCACCCCGTCCTACGACCCCAACCCCCTGGCCTCGCACGACGCCGCGGAGCAGAAGGAGGCCTGGGAGAGGTACACCAAAGACCCGGCCAACCCGATGCGCAACCGGGCGATCAGCGAGACCTACCCGCCCGGCTCGACGTTCAAGCTCGTGGTCACCGCGGCCGCGCTGGAGAACGGCTACACCAAGGACAGCCAGCTCACCGCCGAGGCGAACATCATCCTGCCCGGCACCCGCACCGGCCTGGAGAACTTCAACGGCAAGCACTGCGGCAGCGGGGCCACCACCTCGCTGGAACAGGCTCTCGCCCTGTCCTGCAACACCGCGTTCGCCCAGCTGGCCGGGGAGCTCGGGGAGACCAAGCTGCGGGCCCAGGCCGAGAAGTTCGGCATCGGTGAGCAGGACCTGGAGATCCCGCTGTCGGTGACGGCCTCCACGCTGGGCGACATCCCGGACCGGGCCGCGCTCTACCAGACGGGTATCGGCCAGCGCGACGTGAAGCTCACCCCGCTGCAGGACGCGATGATCGCGGCGGCCATCGCCAACCGTGGGGTGCGCATGCAGCCCTACCTGGTGCAGCGCATCACCGGCCCGGACCTGACGGTCTACGACGAGACCGATCCGGAGAAGGCCGAGCGGGTCATGTCGGCGGAGAACGCCCGGGTGCTCACCGAGATGATGATCAAGTCGGAGGAGAACACCAAGGGCGAGGGCAAGATCCGCGGTGTCACCATCGCCTCCAAGACCGGCACCGCCGAGCACGGCGTCAACCCGAAGGAGACGAACCCGCACGCCTGGTACGTGGCGTTCGCGCCCGCGGAGGACCCGAAGATCGCCGTCGCGGTGATCGTGGAGAGCGGCGGTGACCGCGGGTTGGGCGCCACCGGTGGCCTGGTGGCCGCGCCGGTCGGGCGCACGGTCATCCGGGCCGCCCTGCAGGGAGGTGGGTGACCGTGCTCACCCCCGGGCAGCTCCTCGCCGACCGCTACCGGCTGACCCGGCGCATCGCGGTCGGCGGCATGGGTGAGGTGTGGGAGGCCGCCGACACCCGACTGGACCGCCGGGTGGCGGTGAAGGTGCTCAAGCCGGAGCTGTGCGGTAACGCCGAGTTCCTGCATCGTTTCCGCACCGAGGCCCGGATGACCGCCTCCCTGAACCACCCGGGTATCGCGGCCGTGCACGACTACGGCGAGACGGCGGCGGTTCCCGGCGGCCCGGAGGACACCGCGTACCTGGTGATGGAGCTGGTCGAGGGGGAACCCCTGGCCAGCATCCTGGCCCGTGAGGGGCGGTTGAACGTCGACCGCACCCTGGACCTGCTCGAACAGGCCGCCAACGCCCTGCAGGCGGCACACGAACGTGGGCTGGTGCACCGGGACGTCAAGCCCGGGAACATCCTCGTGACACCGAACGGCACGGTGAAGCTCACCGACTTCGGTATCGCCAAGGCCGCGGACGCGGCGCCGGTGACCCGGTCCGGCATGGTCATGGGCACGGCGCACTACATCGCCCCCGAGCAGGCGACGGGGCAGGAGGCGGAGCCGGCCAGCGACGTCTACTCCCTGGCCGTCGTCGGCTACGAGTGCCTCACCGGCCACCGTCCGTTCCTGTCGGACAACGCGGTGACGGTGGCGATGATGCACATCCGGGACGTGCCACCCCCGCTGCCCCCGGACATCCCGATCGGGGCCCGAGCACTGATCGAGGCCACGCTGGTCAAGGACCCGCGCCAGCGCTACCGCAACGGTGGTGAGTTCGCCGCCGCGGTGGCCGCGGTGCGTGCCGGCCGCCCGCTCCCGCCGCCCTCGGGCCTGGCCGTGCTCGGCGCCCCGGCACCGACACTGGGCGCCGTGGGCGGAGTGGCACCGCAGAACACGGTGCTGACG